>JBFWKZ010000069.1:0-12887 GCA_050252415.1 Oscillospiraceae bacterium
CTCTGACATCCGGCTTCCTTTGGATTCCACCTCACGATAGACACCCTTGCCTTCGGCTAACGCTTCCTGCTACCGAGCACGTAGTGGACTTTCACCACCAAGTTATTGCCCATGCCGGGCGCACTAAGATAAAAGAGCGGAGGAAATCCAAAATTCTGGATTTCCTCCGCTCTTTTATGATTGGATTAAGCTTATCTCGCAGCGACGGCGTCAAACTCCTCGACAATTTCAGTCTCGGGCTTTGCCGTTAATAGGCTTACGATGATGATGGCCAAAAACGCGACAATAAACGCGGGCAGCAGTTCATAGATGTTCCAGGCACCGCCGATCGGGCGTACCTGGAATTTCCAGATAAACACCATAGCGCCGCCGGCAACCATCCCGGCAAGAGCGCCCCATTTGTTTGTACGTTTCCAGAAAAGAGCCGTAAGCATTACGGGGCCAAAAGCGGCGCCAAAACCTGCCCATGCAAAGGACACGATTTGGAAAACCGAGCTTCCGGGATCTCTCGCGAGAAAGGCGGCGATCACGGATATGGCGACGACTGTCACTCTGGCGATGATCAGCGTCGCCTTATCGGAGAGCTTTATGCCGAAGACGTTTTTTACCAGATTCTCTGATACGCTTGAGCTGGCAGCCAGGAGCTGGCTATCCGCGGTGGACATCGTGGAAGCCAGGATACCGGAGAGGATGATGCCTGCAATGAGTGCCGCAATAACGCCCTTATTGCTGAGAAAGTTCGCTAAAGCGATGATAACCGCCTCGGCAGCGGAGCTGGACTCAAACTGCGCAATAGCACCGGTCTGGCTGGCGGCATAGCCGATCACGCCGATCATGATGGCCACGCCCATGGCAATGACCACCCAGACGGAAGCAATACGGCGTGAGAGCTTAATCATATTCTCATGCCTAATCGCCATAAAGCGCAGGAGAATATGGGGCATTCCGAAGTATCCCAGTCCCCAGGCCATCGTAGATACGATGGTGATGATCCCATAGCGCGACGTCTCACCCGTCATGACGTTTGTCATCTCGGTCAGGCTGATATATCCGGGCATATCGGCCGCGGCGGTGACGTTGTCCCATCCTCCCGCCACGCTGATACCAAAGAAAACGACCACAATGAGTGCGAACGTCATGACGATAGACTGGATAAAGTCGGTGGTGGAGGCCGCAAGGAAGCCGCCAAGCGCGGTATATACCGCAATCGCGACGGCGCCGATGATCATAGCCGTCAGATAGTCCATCCCGAATATAGTGGCAAAGAGCTTGCCGCAGGCGGCAAAACCCGAAGCGGTATAGGGGATGAAGAAAATGATGATAACCACCGCGGAGATGCCGACCAGCGTACCGCTGCGGTCATGGAAACGCTTTGCAAAGAAGTCCGGTATTGTGATGGCGTTGATATGCTCGGAGTAGCAGCGCAGACGCTTTGCGACGAGAAGCCAGTTAAGATATGTACCGACGGCAAGGCCAATTGCGGTCCAGGCCGCGTCGGCGATTCCGCAGAAATATGCGACGCCCGGCAAGCCCATGAGCAGCCAGGAGGACATATCCGACGCCTCGGCGCTCATGGCCGTGACAAGAGGCCCAAGCTTTCGCCCGCCGAGATAGAAGTCGCCCGCCGTCTCATTGGACTTTGAAAACCGAACCCCCACGGAGATGACCATCGCCATGTACGCTACAATGGCAATAAGTATACAAACCTGTGCTGTAGTCATAATTCCCTCTCTCTTTCATGATTAATAATAGACGTTGGAATTATATCACAGCATTTTCTATACCGCAATACAGAACAATGTATAGAATATAATCCATACATAATTTAAAAATACCTTAATTTTTAGTTGAATTACAAGATTTTTTCGATAGACGGATTCAGTACTAAATCGCATACAATTTTTAATTTATTTATCGGCACGTATACTGCCCATAAACATGGGCATCATCCTTCGCGCATAATTTTTCAGCGAATATTCGCCGCTGCAAAGGCACCAGTCGTAGAGCAGCGCCCGCTCACACAGGGCATAGATTTTTGCGATCTCATTTGCTGTCAGCTCGTTTTTGATCTGTCCACACTGCTGCCCTTCGGTAACGATTTTACGGATCACCCGATAATAGGTCCGATTATGGTCAAGCAGATGTTTATCCGAGTTTGTGACAAGCTGGGTGGAATAGAGCCTTGCAAGCAGGTCGAGCGATATCGTGTTTTCGATCATCGTGAAAAGCTCCTGGTTGAGGTACATGAGCTTCTCAAAGCTGTCCATCCCAGGGTCAATTGAGGCGATCAGCTCTTCATATTTTTCATCAAACACTTCAGAAAGGGTTCCGAGCAGCGCGTCCTTTCCCTCAAAGTAATGATAGAACGAGCCTCTGGATGTTCCGGATTCCTCAACGATGTCCTCTATTGTTGTGCTGTCGTAGCCCTGTTCATAAAACAGCTTCCACGCGGCGGAGACGATCTTCTTTTTTGTGTTTTTTCCCTTTTTCCTCTGCATTTCTCAATCCCTTATTTCAACACCACGTTATCATCGCCAAACATCTCGCGAAGTTCATCAACGAGCGCATCATGGATCAGACATTTTGCCGCAAGCAGCTTCTTCCGGCCGTTTTTATAACGGACCTGTACGAGCTTGTCGTTGCCGGGAAACATGACGAGCACGTTCTCAAGCTTATTGAGCTTGGTTTCCGTCTCCTCCGTCACTTTGACGAAAAGCGTCGCCTTTTTCTGATGCGGTTCCTCTCCGGGAAACGCATCGACATCACTCATGGGCCGAAAGGAATCTGCCATAATCTGCACCTCAGCCTCATCGCGCAGCGCAATCCTGCCGCGTACGATTATCGGTGCGTTCTCTTTAACATATCCCCCGCCGTTATCCAGCGCACGCTGGAATGCGATGAGTTCAACGGAACCGGTATCATCCTCAAGCATAACATAGGCCATCAGGCTGTTGTTTTTGACTGTACGCGTTTTTGCGCTGGCAACCACCCCCGCGAGAACGACAGGTTGGTTGTCCTTAAAGCGCCCGCCGCCGGGATTTTCGGCAAAATCCGCAAGTATTTTGCCAATGGGTACAGCTCCGACCGATTTTACGGCCTCGCGATATTCGTCCATCGGGTGTCCGGTCAGATATAGTCCCGTCGTCTCCCGCTCCATTGCCATCATCTCACGCGGGGAAAATTCCGGCACATCCGGCAGCTCCAGCCTGTAACTTCCAAAACCGGTATTCTCAGCTCCATCAGCGGAGAAGAGGTCGATCTGACCGGCAACATTCTTTTTCCCTTCCGAGGAGACGCCGTCCAGCACCTTATCCACGACCTGTAAAAGCTGGCTCCGGCGGTACCCCAGGCTGTCGAAGGCACCGGCACGGATAAGGTTCTCGACCGCACGGCGGTTTAAGTCCTTGCCGTATAATCGTATACAGAACTCATCAAATGAGGAGAACCGTCCGTTTAATGCCCTGTCCTCCATCAACGTTTTAACAAAGCCCCTGCCGATCCCTTTTATGGCGACCAGGCCAAAGCGCAGATTTCCGCCCGAGACGGTAAAATCCGCGTCGGATTCGTTGACGTCTGGCGGCAAAAGCTTTATCCCGTTTGTCCGGCACTCGGTAATGTATTCCGCGACCTTGTTACTATTGTCAAGCACGGAGGTGAGCAGCGCCGCCATATATTCACGCGGGTAGTGGCATTTCATATAGGCCGTGCGGTAGCTGATTATGGCATAGCTCACGGCGTGCGCCTTGTTGAAGGCATAGTTTGCAAAATCAAGGATCTCGTCGTAGATGCTTCCCGCAATTTCCTCCGGTACGCCACGTTTAACCGCGCCGTCGATTCCCCTCGCGGCGTCGCCATGTATGAACGCCTCACGTTCTTTGACGATCTCTTTTTCTTTTTTCTTGGACATAGCCCGGCGGATCATATCCGCCTGTCCGAGCGAAAAGCCCGCCATACGGCGAAAAATTTCTATAACCTGTTCCTGATAGACGATGCAGCCATAGGTCACGTCCAGGATATCCCGGAGCATAGGATGCTTATAGCTGATCTTATCCGGATTTTGCTTACATGCAATAAAGCGGGGGATACTGTCCATGGGTCCCGGGCGGTATAGGGCGATAACTGCCGTGATATCCTCGATATTCCGTGGCTTCAATCCCATACATACGCTTGTGATGCCCGAACTCTCGAGCTGGAAAACGCCGCTCGTCTTTCCCTGAGCGAGCATCTCAAATACGGCGGGGTCGTCTTCCGGCACGGATTCAACATAAAAATCCGGCCGGGTCTGGCGGACAAGTCTTGCCGCATCCTCCAGCACCGTCAGGTTCCGCAGGCCAAGAAAGTCCATCTTGAGAAGGCCAAGCTCCTCCAGTGTCGTCATTGTGAACTGGGTGACAACGGACTCGTCGTTCTTCGCCAAGGGCACATATTCATACACCGGTCTCTCGGTGATGACGACGCCGGCCGCGTGCGTTGAGGCATGGCGGGGCATTCCCTCGAGCTGCTGCGCCATATCGATCAGCCGATGGAGCTTCTCGTCGTTGTCATACATTTCCCTCAGCGGTTTTGAGAGCTTCAGCGCCTCCGACAGCTTCATATTGAGCGCCATCGGCACCTGCTTTGCCACGGCATCCGTCTCGGCGTAGCTGATATTGAGCGCTCGGCCCACATCCCTGATCGCCGCACGCGCCGCCATGGTTCCAAAGGTAACGATCTGCGCCACATGATCGGCACCGTATTTGCGCGAGACATAGTCGATGACTTCCCCACGCCGGTTGACGCAGAAATCGACGTCGATATCCGGCATACTGACGCGCTCCGGGTTTAAGAAGCGCTCGAAAAACAGGCCGTATTTGATGGGATCGACGTCCGTTATACCGAGGCAATAGGATACGACGCTGCCGGCGGCCGAGCCCCTGCCCGGTCCCACGGGAATGCCCTTTCCCTTGGCATAGCTGATGAAGTCGCCGACGATCAGAAAATAGTCGGTGAATCCCATCTTTTTTATCATATCCAGCTCATATTCGAGCTGCTTTTCGACATCTTTGCGCCCATCGCCATAGCGTCTTGTCAAGCCCTCGCGGCAGAGCCTCTGCAGGTAAGCGAAACCATTTGTCTCGCCCTCCGGGAGTGCAAAACGCGGCAGATGGTAATGGCCAAATTCAAAATCAAAGTGACATAACTCTGCGATTCTTTCCGTGTTTTCAAGCGCACCCGGGTAACTCCCCAGGAGCGCGCGCATCTCCTCCTCGGTTTTGAGATAGAGCTCCGAACCGCCGAAGCGCATACGGTCCGGGTCGTCCACCGTCTTGCCCATCTGGATGCACATCAGCACATCCTGGTTATTGGCGTCTTCCCGTGTGATGTAGTGCGCATCGTTGGTCGCGACAAGCGGTATTCCGGTCTCGTTATGTATCCTCAGCATACCGGCGGCGGCGCGCTTTTCCTCTTCAATGCCGTGGTCCTGTACCTCGAGATAAAATCTGTCCTCCCCGAAGAGCGTATACAGCTCCAGTGCCTTGGCCTTCGCGCCCTCATAGTTTCCGGCGTTGATAAGCCTGGGAATAGCGCCCGAAACACAGCCGGACAGGCAAATAAGCCCTTCCGAATGCGCGTGCAGGAGCTGCCAGTCTATCCTTGGGCGAACATAAAAGCCGTCGATGAATCCCATGGAAACCAGATAACAGAGATTATGATAGCCCGTCTCATTTTCACATAGTAAAATAAGATGGGTATACTCGTTGTCGACACCGTATTCACGTCCCGCTCTGTCACCCGGTGCAACATAGACCTCACAGCCGATGATGGGCTTTATCCCCTCACGCTTTGCGGCCTTGTAAAAGGCGACGGCGCCATACATGACGCCGTGGTCTGTGATGGCAACAGCCGTCTGCCCCATATCCTTTACACGCTGCAGCATCCCGTCGATGCGGCAGGCGCCGTCGAGCAAACTGTATTCACTGTGAACATGCAGGTGTACAAAACCCATTTTTTCTCCTTTTCCGGCTATAGAGCCGCACTGACTGAGATTTCCATAAGCTTTCTCAGCCTGTGGCTGAGGCAGCTCTTTGTGACCGGCGGGTTGGCCAGCAGCGCCAGGTCGGCCAGGCTCGCCTCCGGGTTTGCGATACGCAAAAGCGCCGTCTCCTGCAGCTTTTCGGGCAGGTTGTCAAGCCCGAGGAGCTTGTCCAGCCGGCGGATCGCTTCCAGCTGTTCCTGAGCCGCGTTGACGACCTTGTCGGCATTGGCACTATCGCAGTTTACCCTGCGGTTTATGGCGTTGCGCATGTTTTTCTCCACCTTTGCCTGCATGATCTCCATGGCGGCGAGCGGTGCGCCTATCGTCGTAAAAAAATCCTCAATTGCCTCGCTGTTTTTAAAATAGATGACGTAGTGTCCGCTGCGGGTGATATCCTTCGGCATAAAACCCATCTCAAGCAGAATCGAATAGGCCTCCCGGCTGACGGAAGCATGATCCGTCACCAGTTCGAGATGATAACGCTTTTTGGGGTCGATGATACTGCCTCCGGCAAGGAACGCCCCTCTGACGAACGATGCGCGGCAGCACTCATCCTCCAGCATGGCGAGATTGATATGGTGCTGGAGCGTAGCGTCCGGCGCATATCCGTAGGTCTCAAAGATTATGCGGATTCTTTCGCCGTCCGTTATGACAAAACTCTGTTTTGCCCCTTCCCTGGGACTGCGCCGCACCTCAATGCCGAAACCAAATGCCTTTTTAAAAATTTTTGGCAGACGGTTGGCAAAACTGTCGCTGCCTGTAATGATTCTTACCTCTCTGGCCGAGAAGGTGTTGCAGTAAAGCAGTATGCCGTAGCACTCCGCAATGGCACAGCACTTTTTCTGAACCGGATTGCTTTTGCACAGCTCAGCCTTAACGTCTGATGAAAAGGACATAGATCCACTCCCAATTCTATTTGTAAATCCTCGTCGGCGACTCCTCAAAGAATATCCGCATCAGTTCACGGGCCAGCATGTGCGGGTGATGCCGGACAAATCCGTCGCGCACGTCGGCGACCGGAGCTGTCAGGAGATGCACACCCAACGCTTCGATCTCTTCTCTGTCCAACACCGTCGGCTCGGCACCCTGAAGCCGATAGCGTGAAAGCACCGCCTCGGGAAGTTCCATACTGTTCGCCAGGCAAAATTGGAAAAGGTCTCTGCCCGAATGTTTTTGCAGGGCGGCGATATGCTGCGAGGCGGTATAGCCCTCCGTCTCGCCATCCTGCGTCATAATATTCATCACATATACCTTCACAGCCGGCGAGGCGCACACCGCCTCGGCAATCCCCTCCGTCAGAAGATTCGGGATAATGCTGGTATAAAGGCTGCCCGGTCCGAGGATGATCATGTCTGCTTCCTCGATCGCCCGTATACTTGCCGGCAATGCGGCCGGGTGCTCCGGTATCAGGCGAACGCGCCTTATATTCCGGTCATGAAACGCCTTGTGGTGGGCAATATGTGACTCGCCCAGCACCTCTGTGCCGTCGTCGAACTCGGCAAGCAGGCGGATATTTTCATTTGAGACGGGCAGAACTCTGCCGGTTATCGCCAGAACATCGCTCATCTTCATGACCGCCTGATCGAATGAATCGCTCATTCCGTTCAATGCGGCAAGGAACAGATTGCCAAAGCTCTGTCCCTTCAGTGAGCCCTCGGTAAAGCGATAGTTCATGAGCGCCCGCATCGTAGGCTCTGTGTTTGCAAGCGCCTGAAGGCAGTTGCGGATATCGCCCGGAGGCGGCATCTTGAGCTCTGAGCGCAAAACACCGGAACCGCCGCCGTCGTCTGCGACGGTAACGATTGCCGTAAGATTCTTTGTGTATTTTTTCAGTCCGCGGAGCATAGTGGACAGCCCTGTCCCGCCGCCGATAGCGACGATTGCCGGCTCCCCCACCTTTTGATGGCCTCTGTTGTCCATGTCTTCCTCCGATATCCGTCAGCCTTTTTCAATGTCCCTGTTCGTATTCACCGTGTAATAGCCCTGCTGGTTTAAAAATCGCGTCAGCGCCAGGGCAATGGAGACCGACCGATGCCGTCCTCCCGTACAGCCTACGGCGACCGTCAGGTTGTGCTTGCCCTCTTCTATGTAGTGCGGCATGAGATAGGCGAGAAGATCGGTAAGCAGGCACAAAAACTCGCGCGTATCGCCATTGTTATAGACAAAATTCTGCACCTCTTTGTCCAGCCCGGTTTTTTCCCGGAGCTCCGCGACGTAATAAGGGTTTGGCAGAAACCTGACGTCGAACACCAGGTCTGCCTCGATCGGAATGCCGTATTTAAAGCCAAACGACATGACGTTGACGTTGATAGCGCGATTCGCCTCGTCGCCGACAAAAAGCTTATACAATTCCTGCTGAAGCTGCCCCAGCGTGAGGTTGGAGGTGTTTATAATAAAATCCGCGCGCTCGCGCACCGGCTCGAGAATTTTTGTCTCCTCCCGGACCGCGGCCTCGATAGAGCCCGGGCCGCTGGCCAGCGGGTGGCGGCGCCTGGTCTCCTTATAACGCTTGACGATCGTCTCCACATCCGCCTCGACAAAGAGAATCTTATATTCGCATCCGAGCTCCCACAATCCGTCCAGCGCCCCAAAGAGTTCGGCAAAATTGCTGCCCTCACGGATGTCGGTCACGAGCGCGACACGCTCATATCTGCCGCGGGTCGCCATACATAACTCGGCAAACTTTCCGATGAGCGCTACCGGCATATTGTCCACGCAGTAGAAATCCAGATCTTCCAGTACATCCACGGCACGGCTCTTTCCCGCTCCCGACAGTCCCGATACAATTAAAAATTCCATAGGACACCTCCTTAGGGCCAGTTCCCTTTAATCGGTGATAATTTTGACTTCAGGCTCCAGTACAACGCCCTTTTCGCGCAGCACCGTCTCCTCTATGTGCGCCATAAGACGCAAAACATCTAAAAAACTTGCTCCGCCGTTATTGACGATAAAGCCGGCATGCTTTGGAGACACCTGGGCGCCGCCGACCATGTACCCCTTCAGTCCGCATTCGTCGATGAGAGCGGCGGCATATCCCCTCTTCGGCCGCTTAAAGGTGCTGCCCGCAGACGGCTTATCCAGCGGCTGGCTGGAACGCCGCTTCTCGGCAAGCTCCCGCATTTTCTCGGCGATCACGTCTTCATCACCATGTTCAAGCCGCAAAACAGCGGATAGAATAATGTCCTCCCGGCCGCTGAAAAAGCTGTGCCGGTAAGAAAAGTCAAGATCCGCCGCCTCTCTTCGCTCAATTTTGCGGGTCTCGCCGTCGATATAAGTGACAGACTCCAAAACATCCTTCATCTCTCCGCCGTAGGCACCGGCATTCATGTAGACGGCTCCGCCCAGTGACCCGGGTATGCCGTGGGCAAATTCCAGCCCCGCAAGCGATAATTCTCTGGCGCGCACGGCAAGGCGCGCCAGGGTAATCCCGCTCTGAGCAAGCAAATGCTCCCCATCCGCTTGCTCCACCTCGTCAAAGCCCTCGCCAAGCTTAATCACGAACCTTTTTGTCCCGGCATCCGGGATCAGCAGGTTCGTACCGTTTCCGATAATGAGCGGCCTTTCCCCCTTTTCATGCAAAAAGCAGAGCAGGCCGTCCATATCTCTCTCCGACTTTGGAAACGCCATTGCCCTTGCGGGACCGCCTATGCGGAACGAGCAGTGATTTTTCATCGGCTCGCCGGAGCGTACAGCCAGTCCGGGTATCTTTTGGGATACTTCTTTTACCAGGGTATCCGTCATAATATCTCCTTAAACGATAATTTACAAGCTCAGCCAACCGATATCCACGGCATTGTCATGGTTCTCAACAAGAGTCTTTGCCGCGTCATAGCCCATCTTTTTCATACGGTTGTTCATCGCCGCCGTCTCAAGTATGACGGCAAGATTGCGGCCGGGTCGAATCGGTATGGTGATACTCGGCACATCAACGCCCAGAATATTCGTCGTCATCCTGTCAAGTCCCAACCGGTCATACTCCTTGCCCTTCTCCCAGGTTTCAAGATTGACAACGAGATCTATCCGGACCGAGGGCTTGACAGCGCCGACGCCATAGAGCGTACGTACATCAATAAGTCCTATTCCGCGCAGCTCCATATAATACCGTATCATAGCCGGCGCCATGCCGACGAGCTTATCCCTACCGGTACACTTTATCTCCACCGCGTCGTCGGCGATAAGACGGTGCCCACGTTTTACGAGCTCCAGCGCCGCCTCACTCTTGCCGACGCCGCTCTCACCGGTTATCAGCACGCCCTCGCCATGCACCTCGACCAGGACGCCGTGCCATGTCTCTCTGGGTGCGAGATACTGGCGAAGGGTTTCGATCGCGAGCGCCATGAACTCGGAAGTATCTCTGTCGGTTTTTAGTAGGTTCACATCATATTTTTTTGCAGCCGCAACGCATTCTTTATAGATCTCCGACCGGTGGCAAATCACGACGGCGGAGGGATGCCTCTCCATCAGCTTTTCAAAGCGCATGCATCTGTCGTCGGAACGAAAACCATTGAGATATGTGGTCTCAACCCTGCCGATGACCTGTATGCGCATGGGATCAAAATAATCATAAAAGCCCGTGAGCTGAAGTCCGGGGCGGTTGACATCGGCCGTATACAGCAGCGCCTCTTCATAGTCGGCAGCGCTGTGTATGATTTCAAGTTCCAGATCCTTTACGATTGTTGTGAGCTTGACTGAATATTTTTCTTTCATCACAAATCCCTCTTAGTGTATTTTAACCTTACTCTATATTTTAATCAAAAGACCCGCTTTTGGCAATGCTTTGAGAAAAGTTTTAGTGTAAAAGAGATTCCAATTGGAATTTTGTTCAATTTTTTAAGAATTTACTTGCAATTTAAGGGCTTCTCTGTTATGATAATTAAGCTGTTTAATGAGATTTCAGAAGCGAGGAGGTGCAGCTGTAAATGGCAAAGTGTGATTTCTGTGGAAAGGGCGTTGCTTTTGGTATTCAAGTCAGCCACTCGCACAGACGTTCCAATCGTACATGGAAGCCCAATGTCAAGCGCGTCAAGGCTATAGTGGACGGAAGCCCCAAGCATGTCTATGTGTGCACCCGGTGCCTCCGCAGCGGTAAAATTACCCGCGCATAAGGGCATCATAATGCAAGAAGTAAAGCTCGCCGATTTGGCGAGCTTTTTTCGTTAATGGCCCGACCCGCTTTTTATGGACAATGAGACGCACAGCAGCCTGAGAAATATTTTAGGGCACGTACACGCCGCGCCTGAAAATGCTTTGATTTTGATTTTGCCGCAACCGCGGTAAAACTCACGAGGCTTTTCCGACAATTTGGGACCGGCCCTATTGGGTCGGTCCTTTTGTTAAATGCCACTTTTTACATTTAACCTTCATTTAACATTGAGAATATTTCACATTTTACATTTAAATAGTATTCTGAGCTCGAAAGTGAGAAATATAAAAATACAAGTCAATCAAAGGAGTTGCAAAAATGAAAAAAAAGATTTCTCTTGTATGGTCGGCAGTCCTCTGCTTGGGCCTGCTTGCCGGATGCGGCAGCGGGACGTCCGAGCCCTCCGCCGCCGCCCAGTCGAACACACCAGAATCGAATGTCCCCACAGCGGTGAGCGGAACGGTCAACACAGACGGATCGACTTCCATGGAGAAGGTTGTCAAAGCGCTCGCCGAGGCCTATATGGGCGAGAATAAAGACGTCACTGTAAACTATTCAGGCACAGGTTCCGGCTCCGGCATTGAGGCCGTTATCAGCGGCACCTGCGATATCGGGCTGAGCAGCCGCGAGCTCAAAGATGCCGAGGTTGAAAAAGGCGCTGTCGGACATATCGTCGCACTGGACGGCGTTGCAATTGTTGTCAATCCCTCGAACCCCGTGACCGACCTCACTGTTGAACAGATTGCAAAGATCGCCACCGGTGAAATTACAAATTGGTCGGAACTTGGCGGCAGCGACGCCCCCATCGCCTTCCTCGGCCGTGAGGCTGGCTCCGGTACCCGCGGCGCTTTTGAGGAGATCGTCGGCGTTGAAGATAAATGTATCTATACAAACGAGTACAGCTCCACCGGCGATGTCATCGGAAACGTAGCCGGGAACCCCAACGCCATCGGTTACGCCTCCCTCTCTGCGATCAACAGCACGGTCTCCGCGCTCAAGGTCAACGGCGTCGAATGTACCGAGGCCACTGTTAAAGACGGCAGTTATACCATCCAGCGCCCCTTCCTGATGGTAACCAAAGAGGGCGTTACGCTGAGCTCCGCCGCACAGTCCTTCCTCGATTACGCTATGAGTGACAAAGTCGCCGAATATATCGCGATTGCCGGCGCCGTCGCCCCCTGACCGCGGAATTGAGGCAAACAAAGCACGCTCTCGGAAATCACCCGTAGGCGTGCTTTGGGCCACGTAAGGAGTAACTTTCATGAAAAATAGGAATGGCACAAAGCCCATCGAGGGCGTTATGCGTTTTATCTTTCTCATCTGCGGCCTCTTCGCTATCGGTTTTGTTCTGATCATATCGATATATCTCATCATATCGGGCATCCCCGCCATACGGGAAATCGGACTGTTTGATTTTCTCTTCGGCAGGACTTGGGCGTCCACCTCACAGGAAAATCCGCAGTTTGGCATTCTTCCGTTCATCCTCACCTCGATTTACGGGACGGCCGGTGCCGTTATACTCGGCGTGCCGATCGGCTTCCTGACCGCGGTTTTTCTGGCCAAAGCGGCGCCGCCAAAGCTGGCGTCGGCAATTCGTCCCGCAGTCGATTTGCTTGCCGGTATTCCCTCCGTTGTTTTCGGTCTTGTGGGAATGATCGTATTGGTTCCCCTCGTGCGAAAGGCCTTTAACCTGGCCGCCGGCGACAGCCTTCTGGCCGCTATCGTCGT
>JBFWKZ010000070.1:0-12874 GCA_050252415.1 Oscillospiraceae bacterium
ATGGAGGGAAGCGGGACTTCCTTTTCAGCCGTCCATGTCACGGCCCTTGCCGCTATCGCCAAGCAATACAACCGGTCAATCGACTGTGACGCGTTTAAAGAGCTTCTTAAAGACAGCACCGTTGATCTCGGCACCGAGGGGTATGATACGACATACGGCTGGGGACTTATAGACGTACCGGAATTCGTCAGCCAACTGATGCAGGACAGCATAAGTTTTTCAGATGTATCGGATCACTGGGCCGAGGATAATATCTATTCGTGCGTAAGCCGCGGGCTGTTTTACGGCATGGGCAACGGCATGTTTATGCCGAACAGCGCAATGAACAGGGCCATGGCCGTCACCGCTCTGTATCGATTGGATGGTTTGCCCTATCTGGAAGACAGCTCAGATCCATTTGAAGATGTGCAGACAGGGCAGTGGTTTACCGGCGCAATCGATTGGGCTTCTGCAAACGCAATCGTCTCCGGAACAGGAAATGGTAAATTTGCGCCGGAGAAAACAATAAGCCGCCAGGAATTGGCTGTCATGCTGTACCGCTATGCCCGGTATCAAGGCTTGAATCTGAGCTTATCTGCCGATCTTTCGTTTAATGACGCCGAAGAGATTGCCCCGTGGGCGAAAGACGCCGTAACCTGGGCGGCCGGAAATGCCATTGTGCTTGGCCGGACGAACGGTACGTTTGATCCGAATGCCGAGGCCAGCCGTGCCGAAGTCGCTGCGGTCCTCGTACGTTTTACCGAACTTTATGAGTAATCCTAAGCGATATGTATAAAATAGTGAGTAATATGATTTACAGGCAAAAATGTTTGGTCAATAAATCGTTGACGGATTGCAACGAATCGTATATTATTGAGATATTGGATATTTTGTGAATTTTTGTCGGTATAGGCTTGTTCTTTCACCACATCTGGTGGCCGGCAAACGTTAGTACGTTCTAGCTTTGGCGACCTTTTCAACGAATCATGACTGGGTCGCCTTTTCTATCTTAAAGGAGGTCGACGATGAAAAAAGTTGCAGTAATCATGGGAAGTGACAGTGATCTTCCCGTTGTAAAAAAGGCGATCGACACGCTCAATACGTACGGTGTTCCCTGCGAGGTGCACGTCTATTCCGCACACAGGACGCCGGAAGAGGCCCGTGCTTTTTCACTTAATGCACGTGCCAACGGATTCGGTGCAATTATTGCCGCAGCGGGAAAGGCCGCACATCTGGCCGGTGCCCTGGCGGCGAATACGACTTTGCCCGTGATTGGCATACCTGTAAAATCTTCAAACCTGGACGGCGTTGACGCCCTTTTATCCACTGTACAAATGCCTTCCGGCATACCGGTTGCAACAGTTGCGATAGATGGAGCCGTCAATGCCGCTTTGCTTTCTATTCAGATGCTCGCCATTGAGGACACCTCTCTTGCCGCGCGTCTCGATAAAGCAAGGGCGGAGGCCTCCGCCGCAGTGCTCGAAAAAAATAAAAAAATCTCTGAAGAATTTAATAAATAAGGCTTACTAGGAGGACATAATCATGGAAAAAACGGTTCAGCTTTATGAAGGAAAGGCAAAAAAGGTTTTTGCCACCGAGAATGAGAATTACTGCATCGTATCTTATAAGGATGACGCTACCGCTTTCAACGGGCTGAAAAAAGGTACCATCGTCGGTAAGGGGGCAATCAACAACCGCATGAGCAATCAGCTTATGCGTATGCTTGAGAGTCAGGGTATTCCCACGCATTACGTTGAGGAACTGAATGAGCGCGATACGCTTGTCAAGAAGGTAGCGATCGTTCCGCTGGAGGTCATTATCCGCAACATCTCCGCCGGTAGCTTTGCCAAGCGCTACGGCGTTAAGGAGGGAATTGTATTTGACCATCCCACCATCGAATTTTCATATAAGTGCGACGAGTTGGACGACCCTCTGCTGAACGCCTACCACGCGTTGGCGCTCAAGCTTGCCACCGCCGAAGAGATCGAAACCATCAAGACTATGGCCTTTAAGGTGAACGACTTGCTGAAAGCGTTCTTCAAGACGCTGAATATTGATCTGGTGGACTTCAAGCTTGAGTTCGGCCGTCTGTCCGACGGGACTATCGTCCTGGCCGACGAGATCAGCCCCGATACCTGCAGGCTCTGGGACAGCACCACCCATGAAAAGCTCGATAAAGACAGATTCAGACGCGATATGGGCGGCGTTGAGGATGCTTATAACGAGGTTATGCGCCGTCTTATGGGCGATAAGTAATCTGACCTCTTTGGTTATCAGCCCATCGGAGTATCCCTTGTATCGAACCGCATAAACGGCGGTACGACGGTGCTTTGACGGACCGGAAAGGAGTAAATCATGAAAAACTCTCGCTCAGACTCTTATGCCGCCGCCGGCGTCGATGTGACTGCCGGGTATGAGGCGGTCAATCGAATAAAGCCGCTTGTGGAGTCCACCTATATTCCCGGTGTCATGGGAAGCCTCGGCGGATTCGGCGGCATGTTTGCGCTTGACACCAAGGGCATGGAAAGTCCTGTGCTGGTCTCCGGTACCGACGGCGTCGGCACCAAGCTCAAGCTGGCTTTTCTCATGGACAAGCATGACACGGTCGGGATCGACTGCGTCGCCATGTGCGTCAACGACATTGTTTGCGGCGGGGCAAAGCCGCTGTTTTTCCTCGATTATATTGCCTGCGGAAAAAACTTTCCGGAACGCATCGAGGCAATCGTTGCCGGTATTACCGAAGGCTGCCGGCAGGCGGGCTGTGCGCTCGTTGGCGGCGAGACGGCGGAAATGCCGGGCTTTTATCCGGTGGATGAATATGACCTGGCAGGATTTTCCGTTGGCCTTGTCGACAAGGCAAAAATTTTAAACAACGAGAATGTCAAAGAGGGCGATGTGCTCATTGCGCTGCCCTCCAGCGGTGTCCATTCCAATGGTTTTTCTCTTGTTCGTAAAGTCTTCGACGTTGAAAATCAGGATATCAAGACCCCGCTTGCCGCCCTCGGCGGAATGAGTCTGGGCGAAACCCTGCTGACACCGACCAGAATTTATGTCAAGGCGGTATTAAAGCTGATCGATCAGGTCACCGTCAAGTCTGTCGCCCATATCACAGGCGGCGGATTTTATGAAAACATTCCGCGCAGCATGCCTCAGGGGCTTTCCGCCCGGATCCGCCGTGAGGACGTGCGCGTACTGCCGATATTTGACCTCATTGCAAAACAAGGCGGTATTGCCGAGCGCGACATGTTCAATACCTATAACATGGGCGTTGGCATGACCGTTGTCGTCGCGAAAGAAGACGCTGAAAAGGCGATCACTACGCTCTCCGAAGCCGACGAAGCCGCTTATATCCTTGGCGAGATCGTCGCCTCCGATGAGGGCGTCATCCTATGCTGAAGGCAAAAATCGCTGTCTTAGTCTCCGGCGGCGGGACAAATCTTCAGGCACTGATCGATGCGCAGAAGACCGGTATCCTAAAAAGTGGTGAAATTGCGCTGGTTGTCTCGAATGTCGAGGGCGCATACGCTTTGAAAAGGGCGGAGGAAAACGGCATACCGGCTGTCACGATCACAAAAAAGGCTGCCGGGGGTCAAGACGGCTTTGAGAAAAAGCTGTATTCCGTCCTCTCGGAGTATGGAATAGAACTCGTTATCCTGGCCGGATTTTTGAGTATACTGACCGGTAATTTTACACGCCAATTTCCCAACCGCATCATTAACGTCCACCCGGCGCTGATTCCGGCGTTCTGCGGCAAGGGCTACTATGGGCTGAAAGTACATGAGGAAGCGTTGCGCTATGGCGTCAAGGTCACCGGCGCGACCGTTCATTTTGTCAACGAAATACCCGATGGGGGAGAGATTATCCTTCAGAAGGCGGTTAATATCCGAAAAAATGATACGCCCGAGACCCTCCAGCGCCGTGTGATGGAGCAGGCGGAGTGGAAGCTTCTCCCCAAAGCGGCGGAAATGGTCTCAAAAGATATCATAAGGGAAAGACACTGAGATTTACACAGGGGGTCAAAAATGAAGGTACTCGTAGTCGGTGGCGGCGGACGTGAGCACGCCATCATAAAGAAGCTGAAAGAGAGCAATGAGATAACCGAGCTGTTTGCGCTGCCTGGAAACGGCGGCATCGCCGCCGACGCTGTCTGTGTTTCCATAGGGACGAAGGACATCGGCGCCATAGCCGATTTTGCTCAAAAAAACGCGATTGATTTCGCCGTGGTCGCACCGGATGATCCGCTGGTTCTCGGCGCTGTCGATGCGCTCGAAGCACTCAATATTCCATGCTTTGGCCCGAATAAGGCCGCGGCTATCATTGAAGGCAGCAAAATATTTTCAAAAAATCTCATGAAAAAATATGAGATACCCACCGCCGGATACGCGGTCTTTGAGGACATGCCCTCCGCCCTTAAGTATTTGGAGACGGCGCCGATTCCCACGGTCATCAAGGCCGACGGGCTCGCACTTGGAAAGGGCGTCGTCATTGCCGAGACCCGGAAGGACGCTTACGCCGCCGTAAAATCCATGATGGAAGACAAAGTTTTTGGCGAGAGCGGCTGCCGGATCGTCATTGAGGAATTTCTGACCGGTCCTGAGGTGTCTGTTCTTTCCTTTACCGACGGAAAAACGCTGATTCCAATGGTATCTTCGATGGACCACAAGCGGGCGCTGGATGGGGACAAGGGCCTCAATACCGGCGGCATGGGTGTCATCGCCCCAAACCCCTACTACACGGCCGACATTGCAAAACTGTGCATGGAGACCATCTTTATTCCCACGATGAATGCGATGAATGCCGAAAGGCGAACCTTTAAGGGCTGTCTTTACTTTGGCTTGATGCTCACCGAAAGGGGCCCAAAGGTAATTGAGTACAATTGTCGATTCGGCGACCCCGAGACGCAAGTCGTTTTGCCCTTGCTGGAGACAGACCTTTTCACAATCATGAAGGCGGTAGCGGAAGAGCGGCTTGATGAGGTCCCGGTTAAATTTGCGGACAAATGCGCCTGCGCCGTCGTTCTCGCTTCAAACGGATATCCCTCTAAATACGAGACCGGTTTTGCAATAACGGTGGATGCCGACTTTGCCGCCGAACTGTTTATTGCCGGGGCAAAACGCACAGACGGCGAGCTGCTCACCGCCGGGGGCAGGGTTCTCTGCGTTACCGCCACGGCCGATGATCTTGGCTCCGCAATAGCCAAATCCTATGCCAATGTGAAACACGTCCATTTTGAAAACGCCTACTGCCGCAGCGATATCGGCCGGCGTGCAATGAAAGCAATAGAGGGTTAGGAGACGCCATGGTATACAGAGTATTTGTTGAAAAAAAGCCGGGGCTTGCCCATGAGGCACAATCCTTAAAAAATGAGATCAATTCGCTGCTACGCATTAAAGGCCTTACCGAGCTGCGGCTCCTATGCCGATATGATGTTGAGAATATCGAGAAGGATCTTTTTGATTACAGCGTTAAAACAGTCTTTTCCGAACCGCAGCTCGACATCGCAACGGAGACGATGGGCGACGTCTCGGATTGTTCGGTTTTCGCCGTCGAATATCTGCCCGGCCAGTTTGACCAGCGGGCGGACTCCGCGGCCTCGTGCATTCAGATCATCTCCAAGGGCGAACGCCCTGCCGTGCGCACCGCCAAGGTCTATCTGCTATACGGTGAGCTGACGGCCGCTGATCTCGATGCGATCAAGAAATATGTCATAAACCCCGTTGAAAGCCGGGAAGCGGCTCTCGGTCCCTTTGAAACGCTTGCCGTTGACTTCGTTATCCCCGAGGCGGTCGACACCGTTAACGGATTTTGTGCCCTCGATGAGGCCGGACTCGCTCACATGATCGAGGAATATGGCCTGGCGATGGACCTGAACGACATTAAATTTTGCCAGGCATATTTTATAAGCGAGCAGCGCGATCCAACCATAACCGAAATCCGCGTGATCGACACCTACTGGTCCGATCACTGCCGTCATACGACTTTTCTCACGACCATTGATAAAGTCGAGTTTGAAGATGAGCTGATCAAATCCGCTTATGAGGAATATCTCGCCACGAGAGATGAGATTGGCAGAACAAAGCCTGTCAATCTCATGGATATCGGTACGCTGGCGGCACGTTTTCTCCGTGCAAAGGGCATGCTCACGAAATTGGACGAGTCCGAGGAGATAAACGCCTGCACCGTTAAAATTAAGGTCAATGTTGGCGGCGAGGCCCAGGATTGGCTCCTGCTCTTTAAAAATGAGACCCACAACCATCCCACCGAAATTGAGCCCTTTGGCGGTGCGGCCACCTGTATCGGCGGCGCAATACGTGATCCGCTGTCCGGCCGGAGCTATGTCTATGCCGCGATGCGCGTGACCGGCGCCGCCGACCCGCTGAGGCCCGTGAAGGAGACGCTGCCCGGCAAGCTGCCCCAGCGCAAGATCGTCACCACCGCGGCGGCCGGATACAGCTCTTATGGCAATCAGATTGGTTTGGCCACCGGACAGGTGGACGAACTGTATCATCCGGGCTATGTTGCCAAACGTATGGAGATCGGCGCGGTCATCGCGGCGACGCCTGCCGAAAATGTGCGAAGAGAATGTCCTCAGCCCGGTGATGTCGTCATTTTGCTCGGCGGCCGGACAGGGCGCGACGGATGCGGCGGCGCAACCGGCTCCTCCAAATCACACACGCTCGAGTCACTTGAAACCTGCGGTGCCGAGGTACAGAAAGGCAACGCCCCGGAGGAACGTAAATTACAGCGGCTGTTCCGCATGCCGGAGGCGGCAAAGCTGATTAAGCGGTGTAATGACTTCGGTGCGGGCGGCGTGTCCGTCGCCATCGGTGAGCTGGCCGACGGTCTGGACATCGATCTCAATACCGTACCCAAAAAATATGAGGGCCTGGACGGCACTGAGCTCGCCATCAGCGAATCTCAGGAGCGCATGGCCGTTGTGGTTGAGGCAAAGGATACATCTCGCTTTATGGCGCTTGCCGCCACCGAAAATCTTGAGTCCACCATGGTGGCCACGGTCAAGGCCGAGCCGAGGCTCACCATGACCTGGAACGGAAATCGGATTGTGGATCTCTCCCGCGAGTTTGTCAACTCAAACGGTGCCGAAAAACATATCGAGGTACTGGTATCGAAACCACAAAGCTATACCAGAGAGGCTGTAACCGATTTCTCCGCCGGTTACAAAGCCCTTGCGGCCGACCTCAATGTCTGCTCAAAACGTGGCCTGTCCGAGTGCTTCGACTCCACCATCGGCGCCGGAACCGTCCTGATGCCGTTCGGCGGAAAGCACCAGCAGACCCCCATTCAAGCCATGGTAAACAAGGTCTCGGTTGAAACACAGGATACCGACACCTGTTCCTATATGTCCTGGGGTTATAACCCCTATATCACGGAGAAGAGCCCATATCACGGCGCATATCTTGCCGTTATCGAGTCTGTCTCAAAACTCATTGCCACTGGCGCGGCGTTTGAGGATGTCTACCTGACGTTTCAGGAATACTTTGAAAAGCTCCAGCACGATGCGCGCCGATGGGGCAAACCCTTCTCCGCGCTTCTTGGCGCATTCAAGGCGCAGTGCGAGCTGAACATCGCCGCAATCGGCGGCAAGGATTCCATGAGCGGCAGCTTTGAAGCGATCGACGTCCCCCCGACGCTTGTCTCCTTTGCCGTCACCACCGGAAAGACGGGTGAAGTCGTATCGCCCGAATTTAAGAGCGCCGGGCATCAGGTTATCTGGCTGCGCCCGGAATACGATAAAAACGGGCTGCCGGTGACCGAGTCTCTCCTGAAGGTCTTTAACACCGTAACCGCTCTCATGCGTGCCGGCAAGGTTTGTGCCGCCTATACCCCGACATACGGCGGTATCGCCGAGGCGGTCATGAAGATGTGCTTCGGTAATGGCATCGGCTTCGCCTATGACGAAGGCCTGGCGGTCTCCGATATTTTTGACTATGCCTACGGCAGTTTTGTCCTCGAGCTCACCGGTTCTGAAACCGTCGGTCGCGCTCTCGGCGTGACAAACGGCAGCGGCACGATCTCCTATAAGGAGGCCAGCCTCTCTCTGGATGGGCTTCTTTCCGCATATGAAAGCAAACTTGAACCGATTTTCCCCTGCAATATCGCACAGAAAGGCACCCTGATGCAGCGCTTTGATTTTGAAGCTCTGGATCGTGTCACACCCAAGTACAACTGTTTGGCCCCACGTGTTCTTATTCCGGTTTTCCCGGGAACAAACTGCGAATTCGACACGGCTAAGGCACTGCGCCGCGCTGGCGCGCAGCCGGAGATTATCGTTATAAAGAACCTCACGCCATCCGATATTGCGCAGTCTGTCGATTACTTTGCAGACAGGCTCAAACAGGCGCAGATGGTGTTTATTCCAGGTGGTTTTTCCGGTGGCGACGAGCCGGACGGCTCCGGTAAATTTATCACCGCGTTTTTCCGCAACTCGGCTATTAAGGACGGCGTATATGAACTGTTGAAAAGCCGCGACGGCCTCATGTGCGGTATCTGCAATGGGTTCCAGGCACTGATCAAACTTGGTCTGGTTCCTTACGGTGAGATTATTGACACAGACGAGTCCTGCCCGACCCTGACATTCAACACGATTGGCCGTCATCAATCAAAAATTGTCCAAATCCGCGTCGCGTCGAACCTGTCGCCCTGGCTGGCGGCCACAAACCCCGGCGAGGTCTATACTGTGCCAATCTCCCATGGCGAGGGCCGGTTCCTTGCCTCGGATGCGCTCATCAAATCGCTTGGGTCAAGAGGGCAGATCGCAACCCAGTATGTCGACGACAATGGAAACCCAACAGCCGATATTCATTTTAACCCTAACAACTCCTGCTTTGCAGTAGAGGGCATCACCTCGCCGGATGGGCGGGTTTTGGGCAAAATGGGTCATGCCGAGCGCATCGGTGCCGGACTTTATCAAAATGTTCCGGGCAAATACGACATGAAACTCTTTGAATCTGCTGTAAAATATTTTAACATCTGATATAATATAGGACAGGCAATTTTTGGTCTGCCCCAGGGCCTTGTTTATAAAGTGGGCGGACGTAGCTGACGAAACTTATTTTTTGTTCTGGAAGTTGGTTTTTCACAGAAATGATTCTGCAAGGAAAAACCGGCACGGCAGGACAAAAACAGAGGGTCATCCGATGTGTGCGATCCATTTTACAAACAAGGCCTAATCATGTAAATGGAGGTGTTAAGGTGAAGCTGATTGAAACAACCAGCGCGGTAGGACATGTCATATGCCATGATATCACACAAATCATCCCCGGCGTCGTGAAGGACGCCAGATTCCGCAAGGGCCATATCGTCACCGAAGAGGATATTCCCGTTTTGCTCTCGCTCGGCAAGGAACACCTATATGTCTGGGAAAAAAACGAGGGTATGCTGCATGAGGATGAGGCTGCACAGCGCCTTCGCGTCTTATGCCAGGGTGAACATATGCGTGCCGGAGGCGTAAAGGAAGGCAAGATCGAACTGCGCGCGGAGATCGACGGGCTGTTCCGCGTTGACATTCCGAGGCTTGACGCGATCAATACCTTCGATGATATTATGATTGCGACCAGGCATGGCAACACCGCCGTTAAGGCAGGGGACAAGCTCGCCGGAATGCGGATAATCCCGCTCGTCATTGCCGAGGAAATACTCTGTGCCGTGGAAAAGGCGGCAGGGGAGACACCCTTATTGGAACTCTTACCCTATCGGCGCAAAACCGCGGCGATCATCGCCACCGGCAGTGAAATCAAAAAAGGATTGATCACAGATGAATTCACTCCGGTGATCATGGACAAGCTTGCGGGATTTGGCATCGATGTTGTTTATAGCAGCCTCCCCGGTGATGATATTGAGGCTATCTGCGCAGATATTGCCGCAGCAAGAGAAAAGAAAGCGGATCTCATTCTCTGCACTGGCGGTATGAGCGTCGACCCCGATGACCATACACCCGAAGCCATCAAGGCGAGCGGCGCAAAAATTGTCTCCTATGGCGCGCCGGTACTCCCTGGCGCTATGTTCCTTTTGGGCTATTTTGAAGATGGAACGCCGATATTGGGCCTGCCCGGCTGCGCAATGTACGCCAGGGCTACGATCTTTGACCTCGTTTTGCCAAGAGTTCTAGCCGATATACGGCTCTGTAAAAACGATATCATAACAATGGGACATGGCGGGCTTTGCCTTGGCTGCGCCGAATGCCATTATCCCATATGTCCGTTCGGAAAGGGTGAATGATGATGAAAAAGCTGATATCTCTCCTATGCGTTTTAGTTTTGGTTCTCTCTCTTACTGCCTGCGGAGCAAAGCAGGAAAAAACGGAGCTCACGGTCTTTGCCGCCGCATCTATGACTGAAACCATGCAGCAGATTGCGGACCTGTATGCCAAGGATCATCCCGATGTCACGATTACATACACGTTTGATTCCTCAGGTACCCTTAAGACACAAATTGCCGAGGGCGCGCAATGCGATCTTTTTATTTCCGCCGCACAAAAGCAGATGGATGCGCTCTCAGAGCTCGGTTTAATTGATGAAGATACGCGCCGTGATATTCTTGAGAACAAGGTGGCACTCGTCGTCCCAGACGGCAATCCCGCTGGAATCGAGAGTTTTAACGATATTCTCAGCGATAAGCTCTCTTTGCTGACCATAGGCAACTCCGACGTACCGGTAGGCCAGTATACGCTGGATATCTTTGACTATCTTGGCGTCACAGCACAGGAGCTTGAGTCCGAAGGCAAGCTGACTTACGGGACAAACGTCAAGGAAGTCACCACTCAGGTATCTGAGAGCGCCGCCGATGCCGGCATTGTCTATGCAACGGACGCTTTTTCCGCAAACCTTCAGATCGTTGATGAGGCCACGCCGGAGATGACCCGTCAGATCATCTATCCCGCCGCCGTGCTGAAAGCGAGTAAAAATGCCGATGCCGCAAAAGAACTTCTGGCGTTTTTGCAGACCGACGAAGCCATGACGGTTTTCGAAGCTGTGGGATTTGCTCCCGTTTCTTAAGGCTTTGATCGCAATGGATTGGTTTCCGCTATTTAATTCCCTGCGAATTGCGGCAATATCGACAGTTGTCATCTTTTTCTTTGGTATCTTTGCCGCGTATTATATTGCAAGATTGCCGAGAACGCTTAAGGGAATTCTGGATGTTGTCCTGACGCTGCCGCTCGTTTTGCCGCCGACTGTGGTCGGCTATCTCTTGCTGCGAGTGTTTGGCCCGCGGCGGCTGATCGGCGCCTGGCTGCTGGAAATGTTTGATATGCGCATCACCATGACCTGGGGATCTGCCGTTATCGCCACGGCTGTGGTGGCATTTCCGCTGATGTATCGCACGGCCCGGGGTGCTTTCGAGGCATTTGACACAAACCTGGCATATGCCGGACAGACACTCGGCCTCTCAAATACCTATATTTTTTGGCATATCCGTATGCCGTACTGCCGTTCGGGAATCATCGCTGGCGCTGTACTTGCTTTTGCCCGTGCATTGGGTGAATATGGCGCCACCAGCATGATTGCCGGCTACACTCCGGGTAAAACGGCAACCATATCCACAACCGTCTATCAGCTCTGGCGTACCGAAAACGACGTTCTTGCCTTCAAATGGGTCATGGTCAATATTGCCATATCCTTCGTTGTCCTTGTCGCAGTCAATGTGCTGGAAGGGAGACGGCCACGGGAGGAAACGGCATGAAACTATCTGTCAATATCCAAAAAACACTTGGAAAATTTCAGCTCGATGTCGCTTTTGAAGCAGATGGCGGAGTACTGGCCCTGCTCGGCGCATCCGGCTGCGGCAAAACGATGACCCTAAAATGCATTGCCGGAATTGAAAAACCGGACAGCGGTTTTATTCGTCTGGGCGACAAGACGCTCTTTGACAGCGAAAAGGGTATAAACCTCCCGCCGCAGAAACGCGAAGTGGGTTATCTCTTTCAGGACTACGCTTTGTTTCCGAATATGACGGTGTTCCGGAATATCTCAGCCGGGGCCATGCATCTGACCCGACGTGACCGCGATTGCGCAGCAAAAGAGATCATTTCATCCTATGGACTCTCCGGTTTGGAAAATCTTCGCCCACACCAGCTCTCCGGTGGGCAAAAGCAACGGGTCGCACTTGCCAGAATACTGGTGGGCGCGCCGTCGCTATTGCTTCTGGACGAGCCGTTTACAGCGTTGGACAGTGCGCTGCGCTGGCAGATGGAGCTTGAACTCAAGTCGGCGCTCAGCGGCTTTGAAGGCCCGGCCGTCTTTGTCTCACATAACAGGGAAGAGGTCTATCGGATTTGTGACAACGTCTGCGTGATAACGTCCGGCAAGAGCGGACGACGGCGCGGAAAGCAGGAACTTTTTGACGCGCCGGATACGCTTTCAGAATTTCTGCTGACCGGCCGGCGCAATTATTCTCCGCTGTCCATCGGCGCTGACGGCAAGCTGATCGCCAGTGACTGGAACCTCCCGGTCGAATTACCGTATACCGGCTCTTATCCGTATGTCGGGCTCTTGGATTCTCCAAAGCTTGCAGATTCCGGGGGGGTACCCTGCACCCTTGATTATTGGCTGGAGGACATTACCTGCGCGTGGCTGGCGCTTCGCCCAAAGGGCGCGTCGGGCCGCCTGTACGTTCAGGCCAATAAGCCTATGATACCCCGGAAAAGCTACAATATCGTGATCTCCCGGGACGTAATGCTTCTCCTAAAATAATGTCTTCTCTTGATGGTAAAACCGACCTGTTTTACCATTACAGATGCATGGATTGACCGCCTAAATGTATTTGCGGACACACGCCGCAACATTAGGCATAAAAAACAATCGGGGCTGCAGCAATTTTACCATTACTGCAGCCCCGATTGTTTTTTCCCGGTTATTTCGCGAAGACTTTTTTCAGC
>JBFWKZ010000071.1:0-5721 GCA_050252415.1 Oscillospiraceae bacterium
TGTCCTCATACATGGGGTTCTGTTTGAGGTCGAGGCGCGGACAGTCCACATGTGCTGCGGCAATGACGCAGCCGTTTGTCAGGCTTTCCTCACCGATTACAGCGAGAATCAGCGCCTTTCCACGGATGGAAGAATAGACCTTCGTGCCGGGGCGCAGGTCCATTCCGCGCTCAAACCGGGTGAATCCCGCCTTTTCGGCGAGCGCGATTCCCTCACGAACGGCCAGGCGCTCGGTACGTGCCATACTCAAAAACGCCTTATATTCCTCGGCGTAGTCAAAAATTTTTTTCCTTTCATCTTCCTCGATGCGCTCGTATCCATTTTTCGGATTGTAGAGCAGATCTTCACGGGTCATCTCAGACATGGTTAAAACCTCCCAGCGATTGATTTGATAAGATTGCAGCTTTTTTCTTCAAATTCCTTTAAAGTGCCGCTGTTTTCAAGGATATAATCACAATTTTTTTCAAAAAATTCATCCTGTTTTTGTGCCGCGATACGGCTTTTGGCATATTCACGTGAGATGCCTTCGCGTTTCATCAGGCGGGAAATCCGTTCCTGTTCCGGCGCGACGATGCCAATAACGGCCGTACACCTCTCCGCCAATCCGCTTTCAATGAGGGCGATGGCGTCGATTGCGGCGATCTCACCACCGCTTTTCGCCCACTCGCGCAGACGCCTGTCCGTCTCACGGCGGACATATTTGTGCGTGATGGCGTTTAAGTCCATAAGAGCGCCCTGATCGGCGAATACGATGGTGCCCAGTTTTTTTCGGTCAACGCCATTACCCCCCCATACACCGGGGAAACGTGCGCTCAGCTCGGCGAGCATGTCGCTGTCCGAGAGAAGTAAATCATGGTAGACTTCGTCACAGTCGATGACCAGGCCGCCAAGGGATTCAATAACATGCAATGCCGTCGTCTTGCCTCCGCCTGTTCCGCCGGTGATACCCAATATCGTCATCTCAGTTTCGATAGCCGAGAAAATCTTGTCCTCGTCCAAAGCCCCGCGGCGCAATAAGCGGTATGGCGCTTTGCTCATATCGATAATTGTGGATTCAACGCCTATGCCGCATTTGCCGCCGTCCAGCACGCCGGCAATTTTGCCGTCGAAATAGGCGAGCACATCGTCTGCCGTTTTTGGACTTTTTGCGCCGGAGGGATTGGCGGAGGGACCTGCCAGCGGCTTGTCCAGACGTTTTAACAGCTCCAGCGTCAACGGATGGTCCGGACAGCGAATGCCCACGGTCTCACCGCCGGCTCTGACGATCTCAGGCACAAGCTCGCGGGAGCGCAAAACGATGGTGAGCGGCCCCGGCAGAAATTTTTTTGCCAAACCGTATGCCGCCTGAGGGACATCCCGGCAATAACGGTCAATCACCTCCGGAGAGTGTACCATAAGGCTCAGCGGCTTGACCTCCGGCCTGCCCTTCAGCGCATATATCTCCTGTACGGCCTTGGCGTCCAGGCCGTTGCAGCACAGCCCGTATACCGTTTCGGTCGGTACGGAGACAATGCCGCCGCCCTCTAGAATTTCGGCGGCTTCGGGTATATTTTCTCTGTGAAAAACGCGTGTCTTCACGCCAGTTCCTCCCCTTGCGCCCTTAACTTTTCAGCCTGATCTGCGGTTATTAAGGCATCGATGAGTTCATCCAGTGAACCGTTCATGATCTGCTCGATTTTATAGAGCGTGAGTCCGATGCGGTGGTCCGTTACTCTGCCCTGCGGGAAATTATAGGTACGGATGCGCTCGGAACGGTCGCCGGTGCCGACCTGGCTTTTTCGCTCGGCGGCAAGCGCCGCCGCCTGCTTGCGCTGCTCCTCCTCATACAGGCGTGAGGCAAGTATTTTCATGGCGCGTTCACGGTTTTTGTGCTGGCTGCGTTCATCCTGGCACTCGACAACCGTACCGGTCGGCAGATGGGTTATACGGATAGCGGATTCCGTTTTGTTGACGTGCTGTCCGCCTGCGCCCGAAGAACGGAAGGTATCGATTTGGAGATCTGTAGGGTTTATTTCAAATTCCACCTCATCCATCTCCGGCAGCACGGCGACCGTGACGGTACTGGTATGGATTCTTCCGGATGTCTCGGTCTCAGGTACGCGCTGTACCCGGTGGACACCGCTTTCAAATTTCAGGCGGGAGTAGGCGCCCTCGCCTATGATGATAAAGCTGACTTCCTTTATGCCGCCGATCTCCGTCTCATTGATATTGGCGATTTCAGTCTTCCAGTGCTTGGCATCGGCATACATGGAATACATGCGGAAAAGGCTGTTTGCAAACAGCGCCGCTTCTTCTCCGCCCGCGCCGCCGCGTATCTCAACGATGACATTTCGGGAGTCGTTCGGATCACGGGGCAGGAGCAGAATCTTAAGCTCTTCCTCCATACGCTCCGATTCCGCTTTTGCGGAGTCATATTCCTCCTGCGCCATCTCTTTCATTTCGGGATCGGCCATAAGTTCAAGGGCTTCCTCCATGTCCCTGCGGCATTTGGTATATTTGCGGTATACCGTGACCACCGGGGAGAGCTCCTTCTGTTCCCGCGCATATTTCGCGTAGACGGCAGGGTCCGAATACACCTCGGGTTGAGCCATACGGTTTTCTATTTCAATATATTTTTCTTCAATTTGCCTGAATTTATCTAACATATGCATCGACCTCACTTTTTCCAGATTCTTATGCTATCACAAAAGGTGAAAAATGTAAATATTCCCGCAAAAAACGGAGGGCAGCCCTCCGTTTTGATGTTATTGAATTATATCGGCAAATCTGGCATTAAAATCGGATTTGACCTGTGAAAGGCACGCCATCGTTTTTCCGTAGAACCCGCCGATCGAGTTTCCGTTGAGCTGTATGACGCCATTGCTGTCCCGATAGTCGTCCATAAAGCCGAAAAAACGCTCGGGCTCATAATAAACCATCGTGATTTTATCAAACACGGCGTTAAAATCCGCCATTAGCTCAGGGCGGAGCTCTGCGAGCCCTTTTTTCATCAGTGCTGCGACCGCCATGATCTCACCGCGGCAGTCGGTCCCGTCCTGACTCTCAAAGCCAAAGCTCTCAATCATCATATCGATCAGCCGGCTCATCTCCCCATACAGGGCCAGCACGGCTGCGTGCTCGGAATCGGTCATATCCATTATCCGTTCTTTTTCCATCATATCCTCCACAGTATGAATTATAGCCATATCCGCAATGATAAAAACGAATTTGTGCGATTTTGGCTTAAGTATCGGAAGCACAAAAATTACCAGTATAGTTTAGCATAAAAAATTGCGGAGGTCAAAGCCGTTATGTGGGATGCGGCCTCTGCATAGGCATACCGCTTCTTGGCTTTGCGGAGAGTGACTGAACGCTGCTTTCATTATTATAAAGACATGCAAAAGACTTGAGAAAATTTTATGCACCGTGGATACCGACAACATCATCGATCGGCACGGAGAAGGCTACGGTTTCACTGCCGGTCTCATCACGAACAGTTGCGCAAACCGCCTTCATGATTTCCTCCTTGTCCTTTTTCGGCATGACCATCATGAGGATTTCCTTCTCCTGCTGGAGCGTGACGCCAAAAACATGCCTTTCCCCTGTCTCGCCGACAGCACGGCCGCGTACGACCGTTCCGCCGCGGGCACCCGCCGCCTTGGCGGAGTCCATGACGATATCCGTCATACCTTTATCGACATAGACAACAACAAGTTCAAATTTTTCTTCCATACCCTTACAGCTCCTTTCCGTATCCGTTTGAAGATCAATTTTTTCCGCAGCCGCCTGGTTGATTGAGGTGACCGGGATTGAAAACGCGATTCCCATCCCGCTTCGGAGAAAGCCCATCTCGTCGGCCAACCGAGAAAATGCCTCGCAGACGCAGTCATTCAGGGAAAGGCCCAAAACGACATCCTTTTCCGGTTCGTCCAGCCCCAGATAATCCATAATCTCTGAATTTGCCGTACCGTGACCCAAGCAGATATGGCGTACATTAATACCAGACTCACCAAAAATTTTTGCCACTTTTTTTCCCTTCCCACGCTGGGCAATCGCAATGATCCATGATATCGGCGATTTAATCATAAACTTTTTCCTCCTCTTCGAAGGTAATGATTTTGATTTCCGTAGCCTCTTCAGCCGATACGCGGCCGACACTGACCTCTCCCGTCCTGAGACGGTAGACAAGGCCGATCAGCTGAATGATAATGAGCGGTGTCATCGCCACCATGGCGACGATGCCGAACGCATCGGTCAGAACGTTGCCGCCAAGCGCCTCACAGGCGCCCATGGCAAACGGCAGAAGAAATGTCGCCGTCATCGGCCCGGAGGCAACGCCGCCGGAGTCAAAAGCGATCGAAGTAAAAAGTTTGGGGACAATCGCGCTCAGGCCCAGAGCAATGGCGTAGCCCGGTATGACAAACCACAGCAGTGATATAGCGGTAAGCACCCGGATCATGGCCAGTCCAAGTGAAATAGCCATGCCGAGGGATAACCCGAGCATCATGACGCGCTGCGATATGGCACCGCCCGTAATATCTTCAACCTGCTTGTTGAGAACGATGACCGCCGGTTCGGCTTTGACGATAAATCCGCCTATCAGCATAGCGATCGGGATGATAACCCAGTTGTTATCCAGCCGGGCAAGCTGCGCGCCCAGATAACTGCCGACGGGCATAAAGCCGACGTTCACGCCTGTGAGAAACAGGGTAAGTCCCGCAAAGGTATAGATCAAGCCAACCAGTATCTTTATGATATGCCGGCGGCGCAGCCTGAGAAAGAGAATCTGAAACAACACGAAAAACGCCACGATCGGGAAAATAGCGGAAAAGACCTCCCACGAATAGTGCGGAAACATCGCTAAAAAATGCTCCCACATCTGCCGCGTGTCGGTCAGTTCCGGAATGACCGCCGGTATATAGGTGGCCGAATCGGGGTGATAGATGAGGCCCAACAGCATGACGGCAAGTATCGGCCCGACCGAACACAGGGCGATAAGTCCGAAATTACTTGTGCCGCTGTCATCATGATCCTTACCGATTGTGCCGAGTCCCAGACCGAGAGACAAGATAAACGGCACGGTAATCGGTCCCGTCGTAACCCCTCCGGAATCAAAGGCGACGGCGACGAAATCCTTTGGTGCGAAAAAAGCGAGCACCATGATTACGGGATAGGCGATCATCAGTATTTTTGCAAGATCCCAGCCCAACAGCGAGCGGAGAAAGGCCACGACCAAGAAAGCGCCCACCCCACCGGCGATGGAAAAGATCATCACCAGGTTTGGCAGAGACGGCGTCTGCGTGGCGAGCACCTGCAAATCCGGCTCCGCAACCGTAATGATAACGCCGATGAAAAAACACAAAACGCCCACGGTCCACAGGGATTTGCTTTTCGTCAGCTGCCAGCCGACCTTTTCGCCGATAGGCATCATTGCCATCTCGGCGCCAAGGGTAAAAAGCCCCATGCCCATGATAAGGAAGACTGCGCCAAACAGGAAAAGCAGAAAAGGCGTCAGCGGGAGCGGTGCAATCGTAATACACAGGATAAGAACGATTCCCGCTACAGGAAAAACGGCAAGTAAAGATTCTTTGATTTTGTCGCTTAGTTTTTGTGTCACAGCCTTCCCTCCCTTCAATTTAATAAATTAAGTATAACATCTTTTCATGGCAGCGTGAATCGGGACGCATGAATTTCATTATAAAATTTTTATACCAAAGTCCAATTGTATTTATGTACTTCTAC
>JBFWKZ010000071.1:5821-12710 GCA_050252415.1 Oscillospiraceae bacterium
TTTCCGGCCGTTAAGAACACCGCAGTGGGTCCGTCCGCCCCGCCGATGATTCCGATTGAGCTGTCCATGCTCACTTCGTGCCAAATATCCTGTCTCCCGCATCGCCGAGTCCGGGAACAATGTAGCCATGGTCGTTGAGGCGTTCGTCAAGCCCTGCAACATAGATATCGACGTCAGGGTGTTCCTTCTGCATACGCGCAATTCCCTCAGGGGCGGCGATGATGCTCATGAGCTTTATGCTGCGGCAGCCGTATTTTTTTAAGAAGCCGACCGCGGCAGAGGCGCTGCCACCCGTCGCAAGCATGGGATCCACCACAATAACGTCGCGCTCGGAGATGTCGGGCGGCATCTTGCAGTAATACTCCACCGGCTCTAAGGTCTCAGGATCGCGGTAAAGCCCGATATGACCGACCTTGGCGTTGGGAATCAGGGCAAGAATCCCCTCGACCATACCAAGTCCCGCACGGAGGATTGGAACAACGGCAAGCTTTTTGCCTGCAAGCCTGTAGACCTTCGCTTTGGCAACGGGGGTCTGGATTTCAACTTCCTCGACTGGCAAATCGCGTGTTGCCTCATAGCACATCAGCATGGCAATCTCGGATATCATCTCACGAAATTCTTTGACGCTGGTGTTCTCATCGCGGATGATAGACAGCTTATGCAGGATAAGGGGATGGTCGTATACATGTACATTGCTCATTGTGTTGCCTCCGTTTATTTTTATTTAGGGCTTTTTCCATAGGCAAAAAACGCCTGCCTTCCCGTCAAATTTTGCACCGGGCTGCGTTGAATTTTCCGGCCATAAGAAAATTATGCGCGCGAAAATTCGCCTTGCCCGACACGAAGTTCGTCAGGAAATGCCGATATTACTGATTTATCAAACAAGTCCCAGTCTCTCATTCCTCTCGCGCTCCGCCTGTGACAGGCGCAGATAGACAGGTGAAAGGTCATCAGCAGATATTTTTTCTCCGGTTTGTGCGGCGACGGCGACGCCCCATGCGCTTTGATTTCGGACAGGCTCCGGCGCAAGAATGGCGGAGAGCCCATTTACAGTAAAGTTTTCATGGCAGAGCGCGGCGCCATCGCCCACGAGATAGGGCGTTTGTTCCATTTTCTCGATCTCCGCGCGCAGCGCATCAACCGATATCGCCCGGTCGGGAGTCAGACGTTTTGGCTTTCCGTTTTCAATCCCAAACAATGCATTATACACCTGATTTCGTCTCGCGTCCATAGCGCAGCAGACAATAGTCCCCTCTCCCGCTGAAATCGCAAGATTGGCCATCGCCTCAAGCGTAGATACACCGCATACGGGCTTATCCAGCGCCCAGGCCAGTCCCTTCACGGCGGCTACGCCGATACGGATTCCGGTAAATGAGCCGGGGCCGCGGCTGACGGCAAACAGATCGATATCCGATAGTTTCAGGTCGAGGTTTTTCAGCATATCCTCCGCCATCGGCAGCAGGGTGCGGCTATGCGTAAGCCCGGAATTTTGGTAGTATTGCCCCAGCAGCTTACCATCACACATCAGGGCGACGGAAGCGGATTTTGCCGAGGATTCAAAGGCAAGTGTCAGCATTTTTGTGCCTCCTCAATCCAAATTTTTCTTTGAGTGTCGGACAGCTTCGTGATGATGATGCGCATCTCCGAACCGTCGAAAGCATCCTCAACATTTTCGCTCCACTCCACCACACAGACGCCGCTGCGGCCGAGATAGTCCTCCCAGCCGATATCAAAGAGTTCATCGGACGATGCTAAGCGATACATATCAAAATGGAAAAGCTCTCTTTTCCCCGAGTATTCGTTCACAATCGTGAAGGTGGGGCTGCTGACCCGCGTATCGATGCCCATACCGCGCGCAAGTCCGCGCACGAACGCGGTCTTGCCTGCGCCGAGATCCCCGTACATCGCAATGACGGTGCCGTCCGCTACGCGTCTGCCAAGCTTTTCACCGACGGCCTCAGTCTCCTGCTCTGAATTTGTGATAACTTCCATATTGCCTCCTAAAGCTCCATGTTGGCATAGGCGTTCAGGTCGCTTCCGGCGCGGGTGCCCGCCAGGTATTCATAATATCCCTGGCAGCCGATCATGGCGGCATTGTCGCCGCAAAGCCGCAGCGGCGGAACAAAAAGCCGGACCTTTACCGCTTTTGCCGCCGCTTCAAAATCGCGGCGTATGCGGGAGTTTGCCGCAACGCCGCCGGCAACGGCGATCTTATCATAACCCAGCTCGGCCAGACAGGCCATCGCCCTCGGCACAAGGGAATCGCTCACCGCGGCGGAGAAGGACGCCGCAAGGTCTGCCTTATTGATCGCCTCACCCTTTTGCTCGGCCGTGTGGACAATGTTGATAACGGCGGTCTTAAGGCCGGAGAAGCTCATATCATAGGGGTGCCCTTCAACATGGGCGCGCGGAAGCTTATAGGCTTTATCATTGCCCTTTTGACTCAGTTCATCGACCGGCTTGCCGCCTGGATACCCAAGCCCCAGGACGCGTGCCGTCTTATCAAAGCACTCTCCGGCGGCGTCGTCACGCGTTGCGCCCAGAATGTGCATGTCGGTATAGCCGCGGACATCAACCAGCATGGTATTCCCGCCGGATATGGCAAGACATAAAAACGGGGGCTCCAATTCCGGGAAAGCAATATAATTAGCCGCAATATGTCCGCGGACGTGGTGCACCGGCACAAGCGGCACGCCGAGAGCGAGGGCGGCGCTTTTCGCAAAGTTCACGCCGACGAGCACTGCTCCGATGAGGCCCGGCGCATAGGACACCGCCACGGCATTGATTTCAGATTTTTTGATTCCGGCCTTTTTGACGGCCTCGCCGGCCAGGCGGCTGATAACTTCAACATGGCTTCGCGAGGCGAGCTCAGGTACAACCCCGCCGTAGATGGCATGCATATCCGCCTGAGATGAGATAATGTCCGAGAGGACCTCCCTGCCGTCGCGCGTTACGGCGACCGCCGTCTCATCACAGGTAGATTCGAAAGATAATAGATACATATTCTGCCTCGTTTCACAGAAGTTTTCCTGCGTGTGGGAATATTGCGAGGGCTTGTCTGTAAAATCAGCGTGTTTGAAATTTTAGACGAATTTTGTGTTGGACAAGGCAGATTTTCGCAGACATAATTACTTTATGGCAAGAAAATTTAACGAAGTACGGTACAAAATTCGTCTAAAGGACATATGCGGGAATTTTACAAACAAGTCCTAAGAAAGTGCTGATTAAATCGTGTTGGATGGATGAGTGCGAGAGCATTTTTCGTTGGTTCGTTCAAAAAAGCAGGCAATACTGGTGTATTAACGCGGCTTTTTGCGTGAAATGGCGGAAAATCATCCGCTCAGACGCCGACTGCCGATTTATCCGGCGCTTCCCTATGGAGAAACGTCACTGCGGCTGAGGATACGAACGCAATGGCGACAATGTTCGATACTGATAAGCGTCTTGAAAAAGCGATCGCTGAAAGGTCCGTTTTCTCAAACGTAAGGATTCCAAAAGAATATGGTACCCCCTTGCCTTCCTGATTACTTGGCAAGTGCCTTGAGTACCATATGGATACCGGAGTCCGTAAAAACCGGACGGTAACATGGCGTACCACCCGACGCCACAGGTATGTATTGCAATGACCATGACACCGGCGATAGCGCGAAGGGCATCCGCCCAATCGTAACACAGGATGTCAGTTCCCCAATTCCAGCGTCATAATAATGGCATCTTCGCGGGGAGTTTCATAATATTTTTTCCGCCTTCCGGCTTCCCTAAAGCCATGCTTACGGTAAAGCGCTATGGCCGGTCTGTTTCCGGCTCTGACCTCAAGAGTCATAAAGCTGAGCATGAGCTTTTCGCTGCGGCGGCGCAGCTCTGCTAAAAGCGCATCGGCGATTCCGCTTTTGCGGCAGCTCGCCAAGACGGCAACGTTTGAGATATAGCCCTCGTCCAATACATACATTAGCCCAACATAGCCGAGGACGGTGCTGCCGTCCATGGCTGCAATGAAGATATAATTTTCTCCGAGCTGTATTTCCAGCATATGTTCATTCCAGGGCAAAGAAAAACATTCGCGCTCAATGGCGGCAATTTGAGGTATCTCCGCCTCCGTGACATCTCGTATCATCATGTCATTTTGCCTCGTACCAGCTCTTTCCGCTGTGCGCCTCGGCCGTCAGGGGAACAGAGAGCTTAGCCACGTTCTGCATCTCCCCGGCAAGTATCTTTTTGACCGTTTCGGCCTCCGCTTCAGGACATTCGGCGATCAGTTCATCGTGTACTTGAAGAATAAGACGGGCATCGAGCCCCTCGGTTTTCAGTCTGCGGCTGACATTGATCATAGCAAGCTTGATCACGTCCGCCGCCGTGCCCTGAATCGGCATATTGAGCGCGACCCGCTCGCCAAAGGCGCGGAGATTGTAGTTTGAGGACTTGAGCTCCGGCAGATAACGCCGCCGGTGATAAAGCGTCTCAACATAACCGTCCGCCTTCGCCTTTTCAACGATGGTTTTCATATACTCGCGTACGCCGTGGTATTTCTCCAGATAGGCATCAATATAGGCCTTTGCTTCGTTTTGGTAGACACCGATATCCTGTGCGAGTGAAAAAGCGGAAATGCCGTAGACGATGCCGAAGTTGACGGCCTTGGCGCGTGAGCGCTGAAGCGAGGTCACTTCCGCAAGCGGTACGCCGAACACCTGCGAGGCGGTTACCGCGTGTATATCCTCACCGGATAAAAAAGCCGCTTTCATTGTCTCGTCTCCGGAGATGTGTGCAAGCAGCCGCAGCTCGATCTGGCTGTAATCGGCGTCTACCAATACTTTTCCGGGCGAGGCGACGAACATTTTGCGCACTTCCCCGCCGATCTGTTTGCGGATGGGGATGTTCTGTAAATTCGGTTCGGTGGAGGACAGTCTTCCCGTCGCCGTGACCGTCATCTGAAAACTCGTGTGTATCCGGCCGTCGGACTCGATAACCTTCAAAAGCCCGTCGGCATAGGTGGATTTGAGCTTTGTAAGCCCGCGGTAATCCAGTACGGCCTCAATGATGGGATGCTTGCCGCGCAGCTTTTCAAGGACATCGGCGTTTGTGCTCCAGCCGGTCTTGGTTTTCTTGCCGGAGGGAAGCATCAGCTTATCAAAGAGTATGGTTCCAAGCTGCTTTGGCGAATTGATGTTGAAATCCTCGCCCGCCATCGCCCAGATCCCATTTTGCAGCTCTTCGATGCCGGAGTTCAGGCTCTCACCAAACGCGTATAGCGCTTTTTTATCCACACGGAAGCCAACGCTCTCCATCTCCGCGAGCACGGCGCAGAGCGGCAGCTCCATATCCTCCAGCAGGCTCTCCTGGTCATTATTCCGCAGCTTTTCACGCAGGACGGGTTCAAGCCGGTATATTGCCGCAGCGCCGGAACATTCCGCGCCGAGATATTTTGCGGTAAGCCGATTCAGCTCGTAGTTGTTTTCCGTTGCCTCCAGCAGATAGGCCTCCAGCGCCGTATCGGAGATGAAGCCGCCGGCCGGCAGTCCCTCGGCCATCAGCAGGCGCATCAGCTCCTTGGCATTATGGGTGATTTTCGGGATATTCTCCGAAAAAATCGCCTTCAAGAGGGCGTTATACGCCTCGCCTGCCGCTGCCCAGCGGAGAATATATACGGTCTCGCCGTCGGCCGTCAGCTCGATAGCGTCCAGTCCGTCGATGGGCAGCACGGCGACCGGGCTTGTCAACTGGGCAAGACGCTTCATATCCGCTTCTGTGGCTTCGATGGTTTTTATCGCAGTTCCGGCGGCGGATGCGTCTTCGCCGGGCCGCACACCCCATTGGGTGATAAGGCTGACAAAGCCCAGCCGTTTAAATACGTTATAGAGTTTTCCGCCGTATTCGGCGCTGTGAACACAGTCTTCAGGTTTAAAATCGATCGGTGCGTCGCAGCGGATGGTCGCGAGATCATAGGAGAGATAGGCGCTCTCGCGCCCCTCCTCCAGTTTTTTGCGCACGGTTGGTTTGATTTTTTCACTGTCCAGATTATCATAGACATTTTGCAGAGTGCCGAAGGTCTGTATCAGGGCCATGGCGGTCTTTTCACCCACGCCGCGTACGCCGGGAATGTTGTCCGATGCGTCCCCCATCAGCGCCTTGAGATCTATGAGGTGTTTGGGCTCAAAGCCGTACTCGGCAAAAAACACCTCTGGGGTATAGCTGATCGTCTCCTGCTGCCCCATGCGCGTTTTGACGTGCTTTACCGTCGACGTCTCGGTGATGAGCTGGAAGCTGTCCTTATCGCCGGTGACGAGCAGGCACGCCCAACCGCTTTTTTGGCAGATGACGCTGACCGTACCCATGATGTCGTCGGCCTCCCAACCCTCAAGCTCGAGACGCTTGATTCCCATGGCGTCCAGCGCCTCGCGAAGAAGCGGAAGCTGCGCGGCAAGCTCGTCCGGCATTTCTTTTCGCTGTGCCTTATAGCCTTCAAACTGTTTGTGGCGGAAGGTTGGCGCCTTGAGGTCGAATGCCACGCATACGGCATCCGGTTTTTCATCGGACAGAAGCCGGTTGAGTATCGTCATAAACCCATAGACGCCGTTTGTCGGGGTACCGTCCGGAGACGTAAGCATACGTATGCCGTAATACGCTCTGTTCACTATGCTGTTCCCGTCGAGTATCATAAGCTTCATCTTGTCATCTCCATCAGGTATCAATTTTTGCCTTTTTGGCCTGTGAATGCTGATATTTGCGCGCAATGTTATATAATTTTCCGTCCTTGATAAACTTAGCCCCCGTCTGCTTGAAATAAAACGGCACCCGGGCCGCCGTGCATTGACGGCGGATATCCAGAACCCAGTCGTAACGGCATGGACGCGCCTCCGGCCCCGACTCCCCGCCGACGAGCACTTGTTCGACC
>JBFWKZ010000072.1:0-12683 GCA_050252415.1 Oscillospiraceae bacterium
CCCGACTCGAGCTTGATGCTCTCGGCGCCGGTGAGATTGGCATATACGCCATACTGGGCTTCCTGCGCGGTAACGCCGCCGGAGACGGAGACGGAGAGCTCGGAGAGATTGCTTGCCAGCGTTTTATAGTTGTTATCAGAGCTGGAAATCGTCGAACCCAGGGTCAGATTAATGGAGAAGGCGTCGTCCGCTTCATCGCTGAACGTCATGGACAGGCTGGTGCCGGTGGCAAGCGCCGTCAGATCAGCGGCGTTGATTGTAGCCGTCAGCTTCTGATCGTTGTCGCCCTTCGCCGTAACGGTGATGCAGCCGTCATCGCCATACGCTGCGGACAGCGTATAGTTGCCGTTGAGCAGATCGGAGGCTTCAATATTTGTTCCGGCGGTGACGCTGCCGGAATCGAAATAGGAATCGGCGTCGCCCAAAACAAGCTCCATGTCGTCGTCGGTGGGCTTCTGACCCGCGACCGCCGCGCTCTCGAGCTTGGTCGATACGCTGAAATTGTAGGTACCGGTGGCCGCGTTTCCGAGGTCAATGGTCATGCCGCTGTTTTCAAGCGATGTGTTTGTCAGCTTTTTCGTGGAGGAAGCCAGAGAGCCGTCCAGCAGGTTCTTCTTATTGAAGGTCGTATTGGAGGCGATGTCGTTGAGCTCTTCCTGGAGCTGAGAAAACTCGTCCTGCAGCGCGGTACGGTCGATTTCGTCCTCGTTTGTATCCGAAGCGGACTGAACGGAGAGCTCACGCATCCTCTGAAGAATCTCGGTGGACTCGGAAAGAGAACCTTCAGCCGTCTGAACGAGCGAAATTGCGTCCTGAGAGTTGGTGGAAGCCTTCTCAAGGCCTCGAATCTGAGCCCTCATTTTTTCGGATATCGCGAGGCCCGTGGCATTGTCGGCCGCGGAGTTGATCGAATAGCCGGAAGACAGCTTTTCAACGGAACTTGCAATCTTGTTGTTGTTCTTTGTGTACTGGGTGTAGGTATTCATTGCGGTTAAGTTGGTGTTGATACGCATTGGTAATTCCTCCTTGATGATTTAAGTCAGCGTCCATGCCGACTGTTTTGATGAAGCCAAGAAACTCATGTGCACATATGGAATCTTTTCCTCACAAATCATTATCGGAGGAATATGAGCGGGATTTAGCAATTAATTATAAATTTTTTTATATTTGTACGCATGGGACAAAGACATAATAATAATTTATTATGAAATACGCAAAAGTAATAACGATTAATGCTAAATGCAGCCAATAACATATCCCCCCCTAATTTTTTTCATTTGGGGGCTGTTTATTGATACTTTCAAGCGTATTTACAAACGCCAGTATCGCTTTCACCTCGCTGTCGGACATCTTTTGAATTTTCTTAAATATCTCAGCCCTTTCGGCGGTCAGATCGCTGGAAGACAATTTCTCACCAGTGCCGTTCAATACCCAACGAGCCGAATACCCATACGTTTCTTCTATCAGCATGGCAAGGGTATTGGAGATGTTTCCTTTTTTATCATTGGCAATCAGATTGACGTAATTTGCGCTGATCCCAAGGGTTTTTGCAAAGTCTACCTGCTTGATTTTCCGTTCTCTCAGTATGGTCTGAATTCTTTGTCCAAGGGTCATAATATCACCTCCCTTTGTGTAGATGATACACGGAAAATACAACTAAGTCAATAAAATGTCCCTTGACATACAACTAAGTCAATGATATACTTTGATTTAGTCAAAGAAAGGGGAAACTTGGAATGCCCACTAAGTTAGATGCAAGAACCGACTTGCTACAGAAGATCAGCTGCTTGTCCGCTTCGGATATTCAAAAACTGAAGATATTCATATCCGGCATGGAGGCGGCTAAAGCGACTCGCCAAGAAATGCTGGACGAACACCAAAAAGAGAGTGCCTGACGGCATGGAAATCGTGGTGGAACTTGATGCCGAATATAGGCCATCCACCACGAAACCAAAATATCCCCAATCACTGAAAAATTATGTCATAAATTCAAATCCACCGGGGTTAGACATATTTAATATTAGTACAAATGTAATATTTTAACAAAAAGATGAAAATACGATCAAAAATTCGTTACGATATCTGGTAAATTCGTCGATTGATTTTTATTATAAAATATTATATCGTATTAATTGTAACATTTTGGAATATTATAGCGAAAATAGTAGTATTTTGTCGAAATGGAAATGCTTTGTCAGGCGGCGAGCGCCTCTCAAAATGCAAAAATGAATACCATGATATTGGGCGCGGGACCGAGCTCAAGAAAAGGCGGGGACAAGTAGTTGGCCAATCAATTTAAATCGATTCTTGACCGCGCGGACGAATATATCCATAAAGCCGGCAAGAAAAAATTGTTTCTTATCGGTTTTTGTGCAACATTTATTATTCTTGCCGGTATCGTCGGCACAGTTCTTCTCAATAAAGTCGACTACACAGTCCTCTACTCGGGGCTGACCGCAGAGGAAGCCGGATCGATTAAAGGCGTGCTGGATGATATGGGCGTATCATCAAAGCTGGACGGAACCAGTACGATACTTGTACCCGAGAAAAACGCAGATGAAATTCGTATTGAGCTTGCCGCAGAGGGATACCCGAATACCGGCCTCAATTACGACATTTTTTCCAATTCTTCCGATCTCGGTTCGACGGATCTTGAGAGACAAACTTATTTGCAGTATCAGCTCCAGGAAAATATGCGGACGACGATCAGGCAAATGAACAAAGTTCAAGACTGCGTCGTCATCGTCAATCTGGCGAACACCTCCTCATTTGTACTTTCCAGCAATACGACAGATGCCAGCGTTGCAGTTATGGTGAAACTAAAAGACGGTGAAGTGCTCACCAATGCCGAAGCAAAAACGATCGGTGAGTTTGTTGCGAAATGTGTCCCGAATCTTAAGTATGAAAATATAAGCCTCGTCGATTCCAACATGAATTCCTACGACATCTTGTCCGGTGATAACGACAGTGACAACAATGCCTATGATACGACCCAACAGGAGCTCACCGAGCGCATGAAACAAATCTTGTCCGATCAGGTGGTTTCTGTCTTGGAACCGGCGATCGGCAATAATAATCTGGCGGTTTCCGTAAATGTCAATCTTAATTTCGACAAGGAGTCCTCCAGTCAAGTCCAGTTTTCGTCTCCGCTTGAGGACGGAGATCAGGGAATTGTCAGGAGCAGCGAGGTCCTTAAAGATCTGGTGACCAATGGTTCGGGCGATGCTGCCGCCGGAGAGGCCGGAACCGACAGCAACGGCGTCAGCGCCTCGGAATACGTCAGCAACGCGGACGCCGGCAATCGCATCAGTGAAAGTTCCTCCGAGACATACAACTATGAGATCAACGAGATCCGGACCGATCTTGAAAAAGCCCAGGGAACGGTAAAGAACCTATCTGTCTCTGTACTTATCAACAGCAATATCGAGGGAATCGACGAGTACCATGATCAAATCTTGAATCTTGTCGCAAATGCAATCGGCGTTGACCCCGAATACATATCTGTCGAGCTGATGCCGTTTGTACAGAACCCCGGCGAGATGGGATTTGACGACTATCTTGCCCAAAACGAGCAGACCTTGGAGCAGCTGAACAGGAACCGTTTGATAAGGGCGGGAATCATCGCAGGCGCGATTATTCTGGCGGCCGTAATACTTCTGCTGGCTTTCCGTCGGAGAAGGAAAAAGACACCGGATTCGGATACTGAAAGCGAAGTCAATCCAGCGAAATCGGCAGGCGGTGTTGCGGCACCGGATACGGATACATCGGGGGCCGCCGTCGATGCTGAGCATATGATCGACGGACTCATTATGAAAAAATCCAATGAGATTGAAGTGATAGAAGAGCTGATGAACAAATATCCGGAAACAGTTGTTCAGATATTGCGGACTTGGCTGGCGGAGGATTCATAAAATATGGCCTATCAAACTGAAACAAAGCTGACGAGCAAAGAAAAAGCCGCCGTACTTTTGATTGCCGTAGGGAAAAGCAATGCGGCACAGATATATAAGCACCTGACAGAAGACGAAATCGCAACACTGACGCTTGCCATTGCAACGATGAATAAAGTGACAAAAGAGGAACGTGACGCGGTTATCTCCGAGTTCTATGAGACCTGTGTGGCACAAAAGTTCATTTCCGACGGCGGACTCGACTATGCGCGCGGTGTTTTGAATAAGGCGTTGGGCGAATCTAAGGCCGGGGAGATACTCGATAAATTAACTGAGACGCTCCAGGTGAGGCCTTTTGAGTTTATTAAAAAAGCAGATACTATGCAGATCGTCCATTTGGTAGCAAATGAGAACCCGCAGACCGTTGCATTGCTCCTTTCTTACATTGAGCCAAAGAAAGCGGCCGGCGTGCTGGCGGCACTTCCAAATGAGGCTCAGGTTGATATTGTTACCAGAATGGCAAATATGGAAGGCGTGATACCCGAATACATCCGGGAAGCCGAAATGGTACTTGAACAACGCCTGGCACAGATCGGTATGTCGGATCAGACGGCTGTCGGCGGAATCGGAGCCGTCGTGAAAATTATCAATAATTTGGACAGGGGAACCGAGAAATATATTCTCGAAAACCTGGATATGCAGGACGCCGAGCTTGCAGAAGAAATCAAGACCAATCTCTTCGTATTCGAAGATATCGTTAAGCTTTCAAATCAAGCAATTCAGACGGTACTCAAAAATGTTGATCAGACAGACATCACGATCGCCCTTAAGGGAGCGAATGAAGAGGTTAAGAACTTTATTATGAGTAATATCAGCAAGCGTCTGCAGGAAATGATCATAGACGATCTTGAGGTAATGGGACCCATGAAAATACGTGATGTGGAAGCGGCGCAGCAGCGAATTGTCAATACTGTCAGATCGCTTGAACAGAGCGGTGACATCATAGTGATCAGAGGAGATGGGCCCGATGTCCTCCTTTAGGATTGATAGACAGTATGTGTCTTTTGAGACGGTGGAAACGCCAAATGTCCATCCGGTTGAACAGGCATTGAGTGGAATGCAAAACGATTACGAGGGGAGTGACGCCTATCCTGAAGGAATTGAGAAATATTGCACCGATATTATTTCAAAGGCGACAGAGGAAGCAGAGAAAAAAGCGGCCAAGATTGTAGGCCGTGCCGAACATGAGGCGGGCAGAGCGCTCGACAGCGCAAAAAAGCAAGCTGCTCAAATTGTTGACGAAGCAAAAAGTGCGGCTGAAGATATCGAAACTACAGCCCGCACGCAGGGATATGAACAAGGCGAAAAAGATGCCGAAGCAGAAGCCGCTGCAAGAAAAAACAGAGAATCCCAAGCGCTGAAGGAGATGGTCGGCAAGCTTAAAGCCGATTATTGCAATTTAGTTGATGACATGCATAAGGATATCATGTCGCTCATCATTGAGATCGCAAGAAAGATCATCAATGTAAAGCTGAAGGAATCGGACGAGGTTTTTATTGGACTCATTAATGACGGGATTGAGCGTTTAAAAAATACCGGTTCACTTATGATCCACGTAAGTTCGGACGATTACGCAAGATATTTCGAATCCGGCAGACTGGACAAGAAGATTGAGGCCGGAGAGGCAAAAGTGGTGCCTGTTGAGGAAGAGACATACTTACCCGGTGATCTCATCATAGAATCGGATGGCGAGATGCTGAACCTTAGTATTGAGAGACAAATTAAACAAATCGAAGAGATACTTTCAGAAGAAGAAGAAAAATGAGGGCCGGTATGCAGGATGTCCTGAAAAACTGCTTCGAAAAAGTGAGAAATAGTGATACGGTTGAGCACAGCGGAAAGGTCATGAAAGTTGTCGGCCTAACGGTCGAATCAAACGGACCGGCTGTTAATATGGGGAATATTTGCAGAATATACCCTTTTTCCGGTGACAAATATGTCGAAGCTGAAGTTGTCGGTTTTAATGACCAGCGTGTTCTTTTGATGCCTTTCGGTGATATGACCGGGATCGGATTTGGCAGCAGGGTGGTTTCAACCGGCAGATCGCTGCGCGTTGCCGTCTCGCATGATCTGATTGGAAGAGTGCTTGATGCGCTGGGAAATCCCATGGATGACGGCGAACCGATACAGATATCGGGCTATTATCCCGTAGACAATGTTCCGCCTAACCCGCTTAGCAGAAAAAGGATATTGGAGGCATTTTCACTTGGTATCCGCGCGATAGACGGGCTGCTCACCGTCGGGCAGGGTCAGAGGCTTGGCATTTTTGCCGGCAGCGGTGTCGGAAAAAGTACGCTGCTTGGAATGATCGCACGTAACGCCGTCGCCGATGTAAACGTTATTGTGCTTGTGGGTGAACGTGGACGCGAGGTAAAAGACTTTCTGGAAAAGGATCTCGGAGAAGAGGGACTAAAAAAATCCGTGCTTCTGGTTGCCACCTCCGACCAGCCCGCATTGCTGAGACTTAAGGCCGCCATGGTCGGAACGAGCATAGCGGAATATTTTAGAGACCAGGGTATGAAGGTACTTTTACTTATGGATTCCGTTACAAGGTTTGCCATGGCTCAGCGTGAGATCGGGATGGCCGTCGGTGAACCGCCGGTGTCCAGGGGGTTCCCGCCCTCGGTTTTTTCAATCCTCCCAAAGCTACTGGAGCGATCCGGGACATCCGCGAACGGGTCGATTACCGGCTTGTATACGGTACTTGTTGAGGGCGACGACATGAATGAGCCGATTTCGGATACGGTTCGCGGCATTTTGGATGGGCATATCGTATTGTCACGCAGCCTTGCAACCAGCAATCACTATCCGGCAATTGATGTGCTTGAAAGCGTCAGCCGTACGATGAAGGATATTATCCCGCCGGAGCAATATGAGCAGGCGGGACGGATCAAGAATCTTATGGCATCCTATAGAAATTCTAAAGATCTGATCGATATTGGAGCCTATAAACTGGGCTCTAACGCCGAAATCGATGCGGCAATTCGGCTGCATCCCCGCATAAACAAGTTCTTACGGCAGGCTGTTGACGAGACAACGTCTTATGAACAGATTCGGGAAGACATGGATGCACTATGCCGGACTGATTGTTGAGCGGTATGTCTCTCCGGCTTTTGAAAAAGTGGGTAAAGCAATGCAGATTGACAGGATGGTCGGCAGATGAAAAAATTTGTATTTCAGCTGGAAACGCTCTATAAGCTTAAGAAAAACCAGAAAGAAACCTATCAGAACGAATACGCCGTGGCGGAATCCGTTTTTGTGAAAGCGTATCAGATAAAAGAGCGGCTGGAAGAAAGTATTGAAGCTGAGAGCTTGAAGTATGAGGCAACGGCTAAGGACGGTATGACGGTATGCGAGATGAGAATTCTTGCGGTTTTTTTAGACGATCTTCAGAAACGGCATGAGTTGGCTGCTGCCGAAGCGGAACATGCCCGCCAAACCGCTGAGCGCAAACATCAGGCATTAATTCATACTTACAAAGAAGTCAAGTCGCTCGAAAAACTTCGGGAGAAGCAGTATGAAGAATACCTGATCCAGGAAGAGAAACGTGCCAACAGCGGGATTGAAGATCTGATTTCTTTTAGGGCTTGTTTGTGAAATCCTCGCATATGTCCTTTGGCCGAATTTTGTGCCATACGTCGTTAAATTTTCTTGCCATAAAGCAATTATGCCTGCGAAAATCTGCCTTGTCTGATACAAAATTCGTCTAAAATTCCAAACACGTTGATTTTACAAACAAGCCCTAGCATTTTAGGAAAGAATGCCGAAATCCGAAAAACTATACGGTGAAAATCTTTTAAATTATCGAAATACGGATTGGGGGAATTCATTTGCAAATCGTTACAGCGGCGGAATCAGTTGGTGCCAATAATGTTTTAAAGACGATTCCCGAAGCCGCTGCCCAGGAGGCCATACAGAGTTTCGGCGCTTTGCCCGGCGCCCAATTGACAGCGGTTGACATGCCGTTTTTTAACATACTGCTTCAGGGTAAAACGAAGCTTGACGACTTGTTTTCCGGATTGACTGCACAGTCCTCTCCGGACTGCGATGATGAAAGCGCAGACTCGGACGGTGAGAGCGATACAGAGCTTTCAGCAGAATGCCGGATGCTTCAGAGTTTTGGCCTGCCCCTGATGGGCGCAATTGAGCCGCAAGCGGAAAGCACTTTAAACGAGTTAAACGAGACGTTTCAAACTCCGCCGGAATACGAGGGCACATCCGACCTCAATATACAGGCTAAGGAGCCAAATACGTCACCCAAAGAAGCCATTCCGGCCGGATATTCCGAATCCAATGAGAAAATAACAGAAAATATTGCCATAACGCTTAAGTCGTTAGGCGGTCAGGACAGCGCAGAAAACACCTTCGGGAAGGCGGCGGCGAAGAGGGAAGACTCCCATGAAACCAGCACACTTGCCGGATTTTCTCCGACGGCAGAAACCTATTTTACCGATATTTCCGATAAAACAGATGACGATCAACTCAAAAGTGATGCCGTCGAGAGAGCGCTAAATCGGTTTGCAGATGACCTGAGAGAGGTTGGCAGCGGAAATTCTGAGATCAGGATTGTTTTGGAACCGGAAAGTCTGGGAGCGCTGAAGATCTCGGTATCGCACGGAGCCAACGGCATTTCCGCAAAGATCATTTCCGACGACAAAGGGACATGCGCTATTATTTCGGAACACATTCAGAGGCTGATTGATTCCATAGAAGATAAAGGGATCAAAGTTGAAAAGTTTGATGTTGCATTCGGACAGACGGGTCAGGACTCCGGCTTCACCGAAAATAATTCGAATAATAGCGGCAAATACGCGATGCCGCAAAATTATTTATTCCAGAACGAAGAGAAAATGCCAATATCCGACAGAGCGTTTTTCTTTGATGCTTGGCATGGAATAAGTGACTTCGGTCATGATGTCGGAGGAACGGTTGAATACCGTATATAGAAAGGTGTGAGCAGTATGTCGGTCAGTTCAGTGAGTTCAACAGACTCCATCGATTTTGTCGGAAGTACCAGTACTGAAAATTCCTCCGGCATTTCAGTCGATACGGATACATTTTTACAGCTGTTGGTTGCACAGTTGCAATACCAGGATCCGCTCGAACCGCAGACGGATACAGCATTTGTAACACAACTCGCGCAAATGACTTCCCTGGAGCAAATGCAGCAAATGAACTCAAGTTTGGCAAATTCACAGGCCTACGATATGATCGGAAAAAACGTCTATGCCGAGACGGTCGACGAAGATACAGGTATAACATACAGCTATTTCGGCCCTGTCGACAGCGTTGTCATAAAGAATAGCACGCCTTATGTGGTCATCGGGGGAACCGCGATATCTGTTTCAAATGTTCAGCAGATATTTGACGATTCGCTTTTTGAAACTTCTTCGGAGGAAACCTCGGAAGAGACTTCGGAAGCGGCATCAGAAAAGACCTCCGATACGGATTCGGAAGATGATGCCGGCATCGTCTAATGCGTGTTTTTATTGCTTATTCATAGATATCCAAATAAAAAATATAAAAATTGATTGGAGTATTGCCTTATGATGCGTTCTCTCTTTTCCGCCGTTTCGGGACTTAAAAACAGCCAGACGGCAATGGATGTTATTGGAAACAACATTTCAAATGTGAGCACTGTGGGATATAAAGCCAGCAGGACCATATTTCAGGACATCTACAGCCAGACGGTAAGCAATGCGGCGGCCCCAACGGATTCCAATGGCGGAATCAATCCAAAGCAGGTCGGTTTGGGTGTGGAAATTGCATCCATATCAATGAATATGACGGAGGGAAGCTCGCAGTCCACTTCAGATCCGCTCGATTTCTCAATTTCGGGCGAAGGTTTCTTCGTTGTGGACTCCGGCGATGGCTCTTATGTCTACACAAGAAACGGAGCACTCACACTTGATGCAAATGGGTATCTCGTTACAGCCAACGGCAACTATGTTATGGGATTGACAGGTGACGAGACGGAAGTTGCAAACGGCTCCGATCTTTTTGATACCGACGGGACGCCACTTTTCGATAAGGTTCAGGTTACCGGTTCGGTCGATACTGGAACTACCGACGCATATGGTGATCCGATTTACGAGACCTATTCAGACTATGCCATAGACACAAACGGCGTTATCACCGCGATGAATGGTGACGGGGATATTATGACGCTTGGGCGGCTGGTTCTTGCCACATTCAACAACACGGCCGGTCTTGAAAAGGCCGGTTCAAGCTACTACAACGCATCGGCTGACAGCGGTGAAGCGACAATTAACTTTGCCAATGACGGCTGTGGCTGCTTAAAGTCCGGAAGTCTCGAAATGTCGAATGTTGACCTGGCAACGGAGCTCACGAATATGATCATCACGCAGCGGGCCTTCCAGGCAAATTCACGCGTGATAACAACCTCCGACACGATGCTTGAAGAGCTTATTAATCTGAAACGGTAAACTCTGCCGCACCGATACGAGTGCTCTTGAGGATGATATGCGCCAGCTTAAAGCGCGTTTGCCGAAAATTTTGGCGAAGTGGGGAAAATGGATGATCAAAGTCACATCAATTAATAAAGTCGATCAGTTCTGGGTTAACGAAGATCAGATCGAATTTATGAAGGAAACGCCGGATACAATTTTGTCGATGGTCTCAGGCCGGAAAATTCCTGTTGGCGAGACGGCCAAAGAGATTGTTCGCATCATTGCTGAAGCCAGGAAAAAGGCCATGGCTGTTGAACCAAATCATGACGCTTGATAAATTGACGGCTACCTTGGGGGAAAAAACTTAGTATGAATGTAACGACAATCATAAGCGCTCTTCTCGGATTCGCATGCGTGATAGCAAGTATAATGTTTAATGGAAAACTATCTAGCTTCATTGATCTCTCAAGCATTTTCATTGTTGTCGGCGGTGTCGTTTTTACCATTGGGGCATCGTATCCGATGGACATGCTTAGAAATCTTATGAAATCGATTCGGATTGCCTTCAAGAATGATCAGATTAATTTGGGTGCGGATATCGATTACATATTCGACATTGCAAATGTCGCCAGAAGAAACGGTTTACTTGCCCTTGAAGAGCTGACTGACGAGATGACGGATCCTTTCCTCAAAAAAGGGATATTGCTTGTTGTTGACGGCTCAGATCCGGAACTCATTCGCAGCATTTTGGAGACGGAAATTTCCGTTACTAAAGAGCGTCATGCCAACAACAGGGCAATACTTGACTCAGCTATAGCTTTTTCACCGGCTTTTGGCATGCTCGGAACTTTAATCGGACTGATTAAAATGCTTGCCAACCTCAATGAAATGGATACGCTGGGCAGCAGCATGTCGGTTGCGCTCGTGACGACATTTTACGGTGTCCTATTGGCAAATATGGTGTTTACGCCTCTTTCAAAAAGGCTTAAGACTTTAGGAAGCAATGAAGACCTGCACAAGGAACTGGTTTTGGAAGGCATTATGGCCATCCAGAACGGAGAAAATCCACGTGTCATCAAGGAAAAACTCCATGCCTATCTTTCAAACGCAGCTCAGCAGCAGCGGCAAACTGCGGAAATCAATAAGAAAGTGGAAGCAGAGAACGCAATGAACCCCTAAAAACGGCCACGTCAAGAAAAGGAGCTGAGCAAGCGTGAGACGACATGCGGACCAGGAAGAAGAGGATAAGGGCTATAACTGGCAGGATACCTATGGCGATATGGTCACACTGCTCCTCTGCTTTTTCGTTCTGTTGTTTTCATTTTCATCAATCAATGCCGAGAAGTGGGAACAGTTGGTGAAGGCCTTTACCGGATCCACGGGAGACACGGCAGTTGTTGCTCTTGACGAAACTACGATTCGAGACGAACCCATTAATGATATCGATTCAATGGTAGACGTCGACGACCGTGATGATACGACGGAGAACGTCACCGAACAAAATGAGATCAATAGCAACTTTGACGCGCTTTATGAAAAACTGACAGCCTATATCAAGCTGAATGATCTTGAAGGACAGCTGAGTATCAGTCGGACAGACGATGTGATTATTATCCGCTTCAGCGAGATGGCGGTTTTTAATTCCGGAGAAGCGGACATTTTGCCGGGAAACGAGGGAACGATTCAGCATGTTATCGAGATGATCAGCGACAATATTTCTGCTATCAGTATGATAAACATTGAGGGCCATACCGACAATGTCCCGATAAGCAGTGCTGAGTTTGCCGACAACTGGGATCTGTCGACTAAACGGGCGACAAATATGCTCAGAGAAGTCCTCAAAACCGGACTGATTGACGTTTCTAAAATTTCTGCAATCGGCTATGGCGAGTACCATCCGGTTGCCCCAAATGATACGCCTGAGGGCAGGGCTCAAAACAGAAGAGTCGACTTTGTCCTTCAAAAACAAAAAGTTTCCAATTGAAAGGAATACCAAGGTAATAAATGAAACGTAGAGTTATTGTGATCATCTTGGCATTGCTCCTGCTTCTGGCTGCCGGTTCGGCCTATTTTTTCTATTTTAGGGATCGCGGCTTACCAGATGAAGAACAAGCTGAAAATTACGAATATGCCATCGAAGATTCTTTTGTCACAAACGTTAAAAACAGTTCCAAACTTTTTAAAACCAGCATCGTATTTGTGTTCGTCAAGTAGAAAGTGCATAAAAAGGGCCCCGAGAAGTACATAGTCCAGGTCAGCACCAGCATGGTTGGTTGCCGAGCCCTTTTGGGGGCCCAACGCTGTACTTTTGGCGAGCCTTTTA
>JBFWKZ010000073.1:0-12581 GCA_050252415.1 Oscillospiraceae bacterium
AGCTTGACCGCTTCTTCTTTGAACTCCTTATCATATTTGCGCATACAAACACCACCTTATTCTTTCTTTGATTTTATCACATTTTGGGGTGTTTGCCCTCTGCACTTCTATGATATCCCTCCAGAAGCAGGGATTTACCCCTCTTACAAGGGGATACTAAGGGATCTCCCTTATGCCGCGTTTTTTCGGCTCACTTTTTTGGCGGGACAAAAAAGTGAACAATTTCCCCGCGTGCTCAGCACGCGGGGCGCTGCGCGCATCGTCCGATTAAATTTTTAATAGACCGTCACGGCTGTGCCGCTGGCCGTGACCATCAGCATGCCGTTGTCTGCACCCAGGACCTCATAGTCGATATCAATGCCGACGACGGCGTTTGCGCCGATCTGCCCCGCACGCTGGCTCATCTCAGCCAGCGCCTGTTCGCGCGCCTTCATCAGCTCGTCCTCATACGAGGCACTCCGCCCGCCGAAAAAGTTCGACAGTCCGGCCGCAAAATCCTTTAAGACGTTTACCCCTGAAATGACCTCGCCGAACACGATGCCGTGGTAGGTCTGAATGCTCTTACCCTCTATCGATGGGGTTGTTGTCAGTATCATGTTTTTTACCTCCAAAATATTTTTGAGACCGGGATTCCGGCCTTTGAATAAACGATCTGCCTTTCAAACAGGCAGGGGCGGGCACCTGCGTCTCATATTCCCCCGCCTTGGGTAGACTATATATTATGTTAACCTATATATTTGCCGAAAAGAGGCCGCTGCGTATGGATGGCACTGTATTATGTAAACTAAATCCCCGCGGCTAAGGCGCCTGCGGCCTCCGGGTAGACCGCAGCCTCTGCGAGCTTTCCGACCTCAGGGCCGGGAGCGACGGCGGAAATGACCGGGCGGCGGTTTGTGCTTTCCGCCGACTCCCGCGCCGCCTTCTCGGCGTCCAGGCGTTTGAGCTCCTCGCGGATGACCGCGCGGACGACATTTTTACCGTATATGTCCAAAACGTCGAAGTCGTGTGAAATTTTCATGGACTCGTCCGGCAAGGGCGGGACGTTTTCCATATCGTTGTCAATGAGCGTATCCACGCTGACGCAAAACAGCCGCGACATGCGTTTGAGCATGTCGTGACCGGGCTCGCGCTGGTCCATTTCATAGTTTCTCAGCGTGGTATAGGGGACGTTCAGACGGACAGCCAGTTCTCTGCGGCTGAGTCCGAACGTCTTTCTCAGCGCTCTCAGATTGTCTCCAAAACTCATATTTTCTTCCCCCTTTGGCATAAGTATAAACGCATAGGAGGTGTAAAATCAAGTGCATATTGCCCAAATCGGGTAATTATTAACAAAATATGCCTTGACAAGTGCCCGTTTTGAGTCTATGGTATAAAGGCCTTGCCCGAGGGGGTGGGCGCCTGTGCGTGACAAAGGAGGTAAAAGCCATGAAAAACAGACTTTTGAAGATTTTGCGCACGCTGCTTGTGTTCGTTTATATGATCGTCTTACTCGGCACCGCGCCGGGTCAGGCGGCACAGATGACAACAGATACGGCCGAATCGACCGTGCAGCCGGACGGTGAAACACCCGCTCTGGCGGCCATCGTCTCGGAGGCCACGCTCAACACGGTGGCCTGGACCGTTATCTCGACCAAATATGAAAATCCGGTGACCATATCCGAGTCCGACGCAGAGCTCATTGCCAAGACCATATACGGCGAGGCGGGGGCCTGCAGCGAGATTGAGCAGGCGGCCGTCGCCTGGTGCATCCTCAACCGGGTGGACAGCACAAATAACGGTATGGGCGACAGTGTTGAGGAGGTCGTGACCAGCCCGGATCAGTTTTTGGGTTACTCGGAGGATAATCCCGTCGAGCCGGAGCTTTTGGCCCTTGCAAAGGACGTGCTCGAGCGCCACGCGCTGGAGGCGCGCGGTAAGACGGATGTGGGCCGCGTGCTGCCGACGACCTATCTGTGGTTCAGCGGCGATTTGAGCCACAATTATTTTCGGGACAGCTATTCGGGCGGCGACACCTGGGACTGGAGCCTGCCGGACCCGTACACTGAGGATTAGCGGCGCTGCAGCTGTCTGAATCATCCGCCTTCAGCGCCCGGACCGCAATAATGGTGTTCAGCGTGTCGCCAAGCTGTGTGAATATCGCGGCGAGGACGGCAAGCTGGGCACTGTCGGAAACATTTTCCGCGATCAGATTGCCCAGCGCACCTATCGCCATGGGCAGCGAATACTCCTCCACACGAATCACCTCTATTTAATCTATGGGCCGAGGATACCAATTGACACCGGCTGACTAGCCCGACATAGCGGAGATTTGCGGAGGCAAACGAACACATAACAGCATTTTAGCGAAAAGGCTAAAAAAATCAGCGCCCCCGGGTCTAAGCCCGGGGGCGTTTGAGCTTATGGGCAAAAGAACGGCATGCAAGCCTGTTTTGGATTGATGCCGGTTAAACGGCGGGCAAACACCCACGGTAACAAAGCCCGTTACCGGCAGCCTTATCGAGCGCGGCGGCTACTGCTATATGCTCATCAACGCCTATGTGAACGGGAAGCGAAAAGTGATCAGCCGTACCACCGGATTGCCGCTGAAAAACAATTACCGCCGGGCGTGCCATCGCTTCTCTGACGCCCCAGCTCATCGAGGACTGCCTGGACACCATCGCCTGTCAAAGGGCAGATTGACAGTTGTTTTGAAAAAATCAAAGGCGTCCAGCCCGCGAAGCCAAACGCCTTACACAATTTTCAATACCGTCCAGAAAAAGACGTTAACAACGTTCATACTGCAACTTTACACTGAACATAGATTTTAAGACACCGACCATATTACCGCGCTTCTATGGAACGCCGGAAACAATAAACATAACAATGCTTAAAGCAATTATAAAAAGGAGTTATTATTCGATTCCATTTATCTCACGTTCCCGCTCAGGTGCCAGTTTACAGTCGGGTAATATGTTGCCCTCATTTTCATACAGATAATTTGACACGTATTGGAATCCGCCGCCGATGATCCTAATCGTAAGCTCATGTGTAAATGCCCGGTCTGTACCGTACCACGGGAAAATCGCATCCACTTTGAGTGTCAGCGTCCCGTCCGCATTGTACCAATAATCAACGACTTCCGGTGTGGGGAGACGGGGAGCGACATCGTAATACCCTGTCTGATATCCCAACATAAAATAACCCTCTTGGCTTTCGCTGTAATCCGCAAGATTCCGCAGCTCATTGGAATTGATATCAAAGAAGTTATCAATCACACGTTCAAAATCATCCTTGGGAATCAGCTGCATATTTGTTCCGGAGATTAAATCAAATTTTTCATTTGCGCTGTAAAATGTAAGCGAGTCGATGTCATAATACGCTCCATATAAAATTGGAAATAAGCAGTTGAAATCCAGCGCTCCATAATCGCTTTCGCTCCACGTTGAAGTGAACAGATTATTTTCTGAATATCCGACTGGCTCAATATATTTTTGGCATAATTTTCTGCTGGTCTCGTCATAAGGGGAGATTCGAACAAGTGTATGTGAATCCACGTTAAACTTCTTGTTTATATGGAAATTTGTAATATCTCTGTTAAAAATGAGCCAGCCTTTATCCGTATATTTGATATCTGAAAGCGCATATTGCCCGGCATCGTAAACAATTGGCTCCATTTTTTCATTCCATTCCAGCGACATTGCTATCTCGGTCCCGCTCCCGGAGACAAACGAAATAACATTTTCACTGATTCTGCCGTCCGACTGGACGGTGAAATATGAAGCCTCCGCATCTCGTCCCGCATTTACCGCCTCACCCAAAGCCATCATGGCCTCAGGGTTCTGCATATTCAGATTTCCATCGTAATCAATGACGGAGTAACCTCCCGCACCGATGGCTGATACAATTTCGTTAACAGTTTCTTTTGAGAGCGTGACATTCACAGAAGTTCCCTTATCAGCCGCAGCGTACACATCCTGACTCAATTGCATGGCTTTTACTGCGTCAGCTTCCAGTGCATCAAGCTTCGCCTTATCCCCTTCATCAATTGTGTTATAAGTATTTGAGGTTTCTGGTACCGACGAAACAGCGCCGCTTTGCTCAGGGACTGCAAGAGTATTATCGTTGTAATTTTCGGCAGTATTAAAATTTTTGGTTCCAAAACAGCTCGTACATGTGAGAAACAGGAACGCAGCTGCGAATCCAAAAATTAGTTTTTTCATAATGGTGTCTCTTTTCCAAACCGCTTTATTCAGCTTTGCGCTGCTGCGGTAAACGAGGCTCATTGCCAGGAATGGCATGATCGCCAATGTATGTAATTATATTTGCTATGTATTGATATCCGCCTTTATCGTCTGGCCGGATAATTACTTCGTATGTAAAAAGGCTATCCGTTTTCAGAAATTAACTATGAAATATCCACATCAATATCATGAATCTCAACATTCTGAGCGGTCAGATCATCCAAAAACTGCTGCGTAATGGGAATTAGACAGATATGCACCATGCCCATGCCGTAATAAGGATAAATTCCAATGTCACCATGATGATATAAAACGTTCGGTTCTGGCTCAGCATCATCGTTTATAAAACAGCGGGAATCATTTGACAGGCCGTAAAGCGTTTCGTAAAGTTCTCTGATTTGATCATCGGTAAAATCAGGGAAAAACACTTTTAGTGCCGAATAGCAGTAACCCACATATAAGCTGTAGGCCCATTCTGTATAACCATGGTCATCAAAATCAAGCGTGACCGCCTGAATGCGATCATCACATGTCGGGACATAAACTGAGATGGCCGGTTCGACATAGTTCTTTTCATCCTGCTTAAAGCGATAATATCGAGTTTCATAATTGGAATATGCCGTGCTGTTGTATGTAAAACTTATCCATTCGGATGCTTGACGCAACAGAGCGCTCCCATTTGCTTGCCAATAGAAGCCGTTAAAGCTGGCTATAAAATCATCAATTGAAATTGTAAATACGGCTTCATTGTTGCTGTTTGTAGTGACGCTGGTATCTAATTTTACGATTTCTTGGCTTTCATTGTCCGGAACAAGCGGTGAAACAGTCTCGCTGCTACCATTTCCATCAGTATTTGAACCGCTCTCTGTCACAGCCTCATCGCACAGAACATCTCGAAACGTATTACTTATGACACCGTATATCGCAGTCAGTACAATACATATAGCTAAGATAAAAACGGGAAAACATCTTCGATGCATTCGGAATTGTTTTTTCACTTTTTCATTCTCTTTACTTACCAAATTTTTTTTAAACTGCTTTGGACGGTATCAAGACTTCCAGAAGAAAAACCGTGATATGTCGCAGTAGAAATAAATTGACTTTTAGTGCAATCCCCCAAAAGAACACGCTTGACATGGTGACGATACACTGCCAGCAGGCGCCCCGGCGGAGACACACATGTTTACATAACACATAGAACCAGCGCATAGCGAAGTCTGAGTGGTTCGCCGCGAGTGCGGCGCAAATTCGGAGCAAAGCGGAGAATTTTCGAGCAGGCGGGATTCACTCCCGCCGTCGCGATTTAAATCTAAATGGGGCCCCCGCGTGCTCAGCATGTGGGGTTATCGTTCACTTTTTTGATCCGCCAAAAAAGTGAACCGAAAAAACGCGGCATAAGGGGGATCCCCTTATGTATCCTCCGCATAAGAGAGGAAAATTCAGCGTTTATATCCGGCGCGAGAGAGATTGTATAGTCTCCGTATCCACTGCCGCACACCCCGCTTCGCTCCGCGCTGGAGCTCAGTATTATGTCAACCTGAGCGTTTACGTCGGGGCGCCTACAAGCTACTTTATTGATGCCTGACCAGGCGTGTATTTGGGGTGCTTGCATTGGAAGTCAATTCATTTCTACGGTGACATATTTTGTGTTATGTAAACAATAGCCCGCCGGTAGTCCGGCGTCAATCCGCAGCGCAGCGGAGGATTGCGAGCAGGGCGAGTCCATTTCGCCCGTCGCGGATTAAATCCCAATGGGGTCCCCGCGTGGTCAGCGCATGGGGCTGTTGTTCACTTTTTTGATCCGCCAAAAAAGTGAACCGAAAAAACGTGGCATAAGGGGGGAGCCCCTTATGTATCCTCCGCAAAAGAGAGGAAAATTCAGCGTTTATATCCGGCGCAAGAAAGATTGTATAGTCTCCGCATCCACTGCCGCGCACCCCGCTTCGCTCCGCGCTGGAGCTCAGTATTATGTCAACCTGAGCGTTTACGGCGGGGTGCCTGCCTGGCAGCGTATTGATGCCTGACCAGGCATGTATTTGGGGTGTTTGCACCGAAAGTCACCTTGGCATGAGCGGCAGCGGCGCGGGATAGAGCCAATGCGATACAGGACGCCGGTCAATAGAAGTAACGATCTACGATGTGCGAAAGCGCCTTTTCTCTTGTGCCGCGCATGGCATCCACAGCCGGTTAAACGGCGGGCAAGACAAAAGAGAATGTAGCGCATTGCGTAGTTCAGATAGGCTCAGAGGTACTCAGTACAGTGAACAACAGCCCCACGTGCAGCGGGGAAGATTTTAATTGCCGGAACCGGATTCCGCCGCGCCGAGGCTGCTCAGCGTGTCGGCGAGATTGTTTTCAAACGCCATGATCCCGCCGAGCAGAGCGTCCGTCACCTCGTCGTCCGGCGAGATGACCCACTGGCCGTCGGTCTTTGTCAGCGTGACCGTCACGGTGTTTATCACCATTGGGGCGTCTTCGTCGTCAAGCATATCGTACAGCATCGTCATATATTTTTCGTCCAGTTCGTCGTCCGAGGGCCGCTCATCCTCGGGCATACTCTGGTAGTCCGCCGCCTCCTGAAAGAGCTGCGTCAGATAATCCGTCAGCAATTGGCTCATATCGACGTTTTTGATCCGTACGGTCACGGCCGCCGTGTCGCCGTCCGTCTGCGTGTCAATGATCTGATAGTCGAGATTTTTGACGATATGGGTAAATAACGTCAGGAACTTGTCGTAGGAGTCCGGGTCGGATTTGACCGTCTCGCTCAGCATATCCATAAAAAAGTCTTCGCCCCAATATTGTTCCGTCGCATCCACATCGACAGCCTTTACGGCGTCGATGGCCTTTTCGGTGACGGTCTGCGGGGACGAATCATTTCCGCAGGCGGCGAGCGTCAGCAGCAGTACGAGGGTTAAGAGACCGCTCATCACTTTTTTCTTCATTTTTCCTTCTCCTTATGTATGATGTGTGTTTTCAGCGGCGCGAACCCGCCTCGGCCGGGGCCGCCGCGCGTGATAAAAACCGGGTTCGGATGATGTGCGCCGGGCAAAAAAGCTCCGTTCGTTTTTGTCGGCTCGCCGGATAAAATTTCATTTCTGTCTCCCCAAAGCGCCCGGCCTGATTTTTTGCCCATGCGCCCAGTTTTTCCCTCCGCTTTATTCCAAAAAATGGATTCGCCGCCCGGAAAATTATTCACGGCTGATCATGTTTATTCAAAATTCGACAAAATACTCTACAATCCGACAAAATACCTCTACAATCCAAGTGGAGGTGTTTTTTTTATGAATTATCAGGATTATCAAAACGCAAGAGACATGTCGTGGCGGATACTTTTAGACTGCGGCGTCTGCGCGCTGCCCGTCAAAATCAGCGGGATATGCGCGGCGCTGGGCGTTGCCGTCAAACGGTATGCGCCGAGCGGCGACAGCGACGGGTATTGCCATATCGTAAACGGGAAGCCGACCATATTGGTTTCGCATCTGAGCAGCCCCGAGCGCCAGCGGTTTACGGCCGCGCACGAGCTGGGGCATATCCTGCTTGGGCATGTCGGCCGCTACGCGCTGGTGAGCCGGGAGCCCTCGCCGAACGACTCGCCGATCGAGCAGGCGGCAAATGTGTTTGCCAGCCGCATCCTCGCCCCCGCCTGTGTGCTGTGGGGGCTTCACGCGCATACGCCGGAGGAGATCATGTCCTTTTGCCGGATCAGCTATCCGGCGGCCGTGTTCCGGGCGGAGCGGATGGAGACGCTATACCGCCGGGACAAATTTCTCACGTCCGCGCTGGAACGGGAGGTCTGCGCCCGGTTTTCAGACTACATTGAAGCGCACAGATTATAGATCGCCGGCATCCGGGAGCTTATCGCAAAAATTGCTCAGCGCGTCGGCCTGCTCCTGTCTCAGCTTTTCTTCCCGGAAGCTGCCGTCGCGCCCGGCAATTTTCAGGACGACGAATTTGTTGTTCGTTGCGCGCTGATGCTCTTTGGAGAGAACAAAATCTACGATCTCCCTGCCATGCTCGTCCAGCTCGTCATAGCGCTCCGCGGCGTCCAACGCCTCGGCCGACAAGGCCGGGGCGTTTTTCTGCGCGCTGCGGGTATCGTCAAAGTCATCCAGCCGGCACCCGAGGGCGCGGCAGATCGCCTGAAGCGTGTCCAATGTTGGATTGGTGTTTATCCCCGCCGTGATTTTATCGAGCGTGCTGAGGGTTACGCCGGACAGCCTGGCGAGCTGGGCATTTGTCAGTCCCTTTTCTTTCTTGATCTTGTTTATGATCTCAAAGCCCATGAAAACCACCTCCTTAAAAGCATTATATCAATTCAATGTCTGTTGTCAAGCATTTAACTTCAATAAATTGAAGAGAAAAATGTCGAAAAACATTGACAACTGCATTATACTGCGGTATATTAAAACTAAACATCAATAAATTGCGGTTTAGGAGGAACGAAATGATGTCAATTCGGTATCCGGTCCTGGCCCGCGAGATCAAGCGGCGGGGAATCCGGAAATGCGCGATTTCACAAAGTCTGAACATCAACTGCAAGTCGCTGGAGAGCCGGCTGCGCGGCTTTACGCCTTTTACCTGGGAGGAGGCCTGCGTGATAAACCGGCGGTTTTTTCCCGATATGGACAAGACCGCGCTGTTTGCAGAGCGCCCGGGCGGATCAGGGCGGGGGACGGGGGCCTGCCGGGCGATCCCGGCCGCGGTGCGCGTGCCCGGGGCTTGCAGAGACAAAGCGTCCGCCCAGCGGACGGGAGAGGAGGCGCGCGTTGGAACAGCTCGAGCACCCGGCCATCACACGCTGTCTTGAGACCGGCTATCCCTATCCGATAACCGAGGACGAGACGGAGTTTGCCGATGAGCCCGATGAGGACGGGTGACACAGCCCATACCCGGCGCGGATGGTCCAGCCGCGCCGGGCGGAGTGGCCGCGCGATTGATCGGAGAGGTGTAAAATGAAAAGCGGAAGTGATTACTGTCCGCTTGATGTTGCGCTGGACAGCAAAATGGAGCTTATCGAAGCCGAATTCGGACTGACAGGATTTGGTGTGATCGTCAAGCTTCTCGGCGAGATTTACGGGAAGCAGGGTTATTACATTGAATGGACAGAGGAGGTCGCGCTTTTGTTCGCCCGCAAGGTCGGGCTGGGTGGGGGCGTCGTCTCTGAAATCGTGTCGGCTGCGGTCAGGCGGGGTATGTTCAACCAGGCGATTTTCAATAAAAGCCGCGTCCTCACGTCGAGAGGGGTGCAGAAGCGGTATTTCGAGGCTGTCAGCCGCCGGAAGGAAATCGAAGTCGATGAAAACATACTTCTGTTAAACCCTGCCCAATTTTGCAAAAACGCAAGCATTAAGTGGAAAAATGTCGGCATTTTCCCGGAAAATGCCGACAGAACGGGACAGAGTAGAGAAGAGGAGAGGAGAGAAGAGCAAAGGAAAGCAGAGGACGGCGCAGGTTCGTCTGAAGCGCAAACAAATGCGCCCGGGGGCGCGCTGGGCGTGGTGATGGGCTATTACATGGATAAGGTGGACGCCGCCCCATCCTCGACCTGTCTCCGCGAACTGACCGGATTTTGCGGCAAACTGCCGCCTGAGATTGTCATCAGCGCCATCGACTCGGCTCTCGACAACAAAAAGGCGAGCTGGGCCTATATCCGCTCTATTTTGCGGCGGTGTGTGCGCGACAAAATTATGACCGCCGCCGACTGGGCGGCGGACTTAAGGGGGAAAAATCATGCTGGAAAAACTGAAAGCGCCGGCGGCGGCAGGAAATGGGGGGTCACCTATGACGTCGGGGGCTGACGCTTTAAATGCCGCACAAGGCGGCTTGCAAGACGTCGACTGTCCCATCTGCCGCAACCGGGGCTATATCCTTCTGCCGGGGGAGACGCTCGTCTGCCGCGAGTGCGAATGTATGGCGAAGCGCCGGACGCTCAAGCGGATGAGGCGCTCGGGGCTTTGTGATCTTCTGGACGCCTATACCTTCGCGCGCTATGAGACGCCGGAGCCCTGGCAGCGCGATGCGCTGAGTAAGGCCAGGGCGTTTTTGGACGGCGGCGAGGGAAAATGGTTTTTCATCTCCGGCACGCCGGGCACCGGCAAGACGCATCTGTGCACCGCCATCGCCGGACAGCTCATCGCGGCGGGCAGGGAAGTGCGCTATATGCTCTGGCGGGAGGAGGCGCCGAGACTCAAGGCGCTTGTCAACGACCGCGAGGCATATGAAAAACTCATGGGCGAGTTTAGGCGCGTGCCGGTCCTCTATATCGACGATTTCTTTAAGGGCGGCGTCACGGAGGGGGATGTCAATCTGGCGTTTGAGCTCTTGAACGGGCGGTATATCCGGCGAAACGCGATAACGCTCATCTCCTCCGAAAAGGACGCCGGGACCCTGCTCGACATCGACGAGGCCATCGGCAGCCGGATCTATGAGCGCAGCCGCGGATTTTGTATCAAGACCCCGGCGCAAAACTGGAGGCTGCGATGAGGCGGGAAAAAGCCGGGGACACGCCCATCTACGGCAATTCAAAGCGCTGCGGCGGGTGCCTGTACGCCTTTTTCGTGTCCGGAAAATATATGTGCTGCGACGCCTATCTCATGACGAAGGGGGCAGTGCGCCCGCAGTGGAACAAAAGGGGCGTCTGCCTCAGCAAAAAGCCCGGCGTGCGCGCAAGAGTGGCGCCGGAGTTCATTTTTTCCGGGCTGTCCGGCGCGGAAGACGGCGAGGAGCCCTACGCGGCATCGGCGTGCGGGGGCGAAAAACGCGCTTTGGCGGCACCCGCATCAACAGAAGCGGATACCGCCAGAGAAAAATAAAAGAGGAGGAAAAAATGAAGATAGCGTTATTATACCCGGCCTGACGCAAAACCATACGGTAAAAAAAGTTTGCCCCGTGTTTTTTGTCTGCGGCGAAAATCGCACGGAAATCTGTTTTTCCGGCAGCATGCGCGGTGGGCGGTCCGGGCCGGAACGAAAAATAAATTATGTATTCAGTGTTTGAACTTACCTTCGCCGTTGCACAAATCCTGAAAGAGCTTCGTTGCGAACATCGATTTGCTGAGCTCATTTAAAAAAACACTCAGGCAAATGAAATCATCGTTGCTGAGTGTGGTATAGAGGTAGTTTGTAATGGCTGTTATCGCCGCGTTCAGCTCGCACGGATTCATCATAATCACCAGTATCATCGTATGCGCGCCGGACGCATATGGCTAAAGAAAAAAACGGCGCCGTATCCAATTTTGTGCGCGTCCGGCCGCCAAAATGCACTTTGGCGGCACCCGCGTCGTCTCTCACGGTTGCCGCCAAAGCAGATATAGATAGGAGTAAGAAAATAGGAAGCGATTTTAATCGTCTCGCGTGTAATTGCCGCGTTCCTCCGGGCTTTCTACAGGGACGTATGCGGGACGGCGTTTTGCGACCGGCAGCCGGCCAAGGGCAAAACGCAGGAGAGATGAGCCGGTATGGGTGCGCATAACGGCGCCGTACAGGATGTGGAGATAGGGATTCGAGGCCTTTGTGCAGTTGCCTGCCGCGCAGCCGATCAGTCCGACGATCGTGTAAACACCGATGGTACTCAGTACGAATGCTAAGATGTAAGTCATTATGGTCACCCTTTCTGTATGACTTGCCTGCCCGTATTGTCTTGGGGCGGGATAGCTGTTGTTTTTCCTTTGTGATGTCACTATACCACAGAGCGCACCCCCCGTCGGTGACTGAGTCACAGTTTTATAACCCCAGAGGAACCGCTTTGCCGGGTTCCTCCGGTACACTGAGTACGCAATGCGACATTCTCTGGTGCCTGCTCCGCCGCGAGTGCGGCGGTCGCTGGATTATGCCATGCGCCCCACATTCTCTTTTGTCTTGTGCCGCGCATTACGTCCGCAGCCGCGCACCCCACGCGCTAAGCGCGTGGGGGCCCCAGTAGATTTAAAATCGCGACGGGCGAAATGAATTCGCCCTGCTTATAAATTCTTCGCTTTGCTCCGAATTTGCGCCGCACTCGCGGCGGACAAGACAAAAGAGAATGTAGCGCATCCCCAGAGAACTTCTCTTTTATTTTTATTACATTTGCAATGGGCAAAGTAAATTTACCCTGCTCAGAATTCTCAGCCCAGCTTCATATTAATACTGCACTCGCGGTAGGTAAGCACATCTGGTGAACATCTAATATGTTGGTAATACGCTACTCGGGAGGCGCCCCGCCGTAGGCGCTTAGGCTTACATAATGCATAGAACCAGCACGGAGCGAAGCGGGGTGCGCGGCAGTGGATGCGGAAATTATACCTATTTCAGCGCGCCGGATATTGGCGCTGGGGTTCCCCGTGTTTTGCGGAGGATACATAAGGGGGTCTCCCCTTATGCCGCA
>JBFWKZ010000074.1:0-12529 GCA_050252415.1 Oscillospiraceae bacterium
CCACACCCAGCTACCCTGATATTACGGAACAGGAACCGGTCGATGATGAATTTTTTTCCGATGCCGCGTTTCTCGGCAACTCTCTGGTGGATGGGTTCCGCCTCTTCAGCGGACTGAATAACTGTGATTATTATGCCGCCACGAGTATGACCGTGACCGCTGCCGGCCCCCTTATCGATCAAATGGCTGAAAAGCAGTACGGCAAGGTCTATATCCTTCTCGGCATTAACGAAATCGGTTATGACGTGGACTATTTCAAAGGCCTTTACGCCGACATGCTGGACCGTATTCGTGACACACAGCCCGATGCCGATATTTACATTATGTCGCTGACTCCGGTCAGCGCATATAAATCCGCCAACAGCAACACATTCAATATGACGCGGGTAAAAGCATATAACGACGCCCTTTATGCCCTCGCAAAGGAAAAAGATTGCTGGTACCTCGATATTTGTACCGCTCTTGCCGGTGACGACGGCTATCTCCCTAGTAATGTCACCTCAGACGGCGTACATTTTGCCGCCGAACACTATAAGGTCTGGCTCGAATACCTGAGGACACACTATCATCCCGTCGACGATGCCGAGACAAACTCTTAACCCGAATAAATGATAAAGGACCGTTGAAGTATGAAAAAAATTATTGCCCTGCTAGTCGTCATGGCGCTTCTGCTGCTTCTTCCGGCATGTGGCAGCGAAGAAAATAAGGTCAAGGATTTTGATCCTGCCGATCTTTCAGCCGCGCTGCTGGACAGTAATTGTTTCACGGATCTTTTGAGTGAGATGGATACAGCCGTTGCCCTGGAGCTATATGGCATTGACGCAGAAAAGGTGGACGGCTGCTCGGTCTACTTGGGGACGGGAGCCACCGCCGAGGAGATAGCGGTCTTCAAGGCCGTGGACGCCGATGCCGCCGCCGAGATTGCCGCGGCGCTGCAAGACCGCGTCGCCAGCCAGGTGGAGGCTTATAAAAATTATGTGCCTAAGGAGGTTCCAAAGCTTGAGAAAGCAATCGTGCTTTCAAAGGGCGTTTACGCCGTCTATGTTACGGCGGAGGATTCCGACGGCGCGCGGTCTATTGTAGACAATTTTATGAAAAGCTGATAAGATAAAGATAAAAGATCGCGTTTCACGCGATCTTTTTTGTTATTCGCAGCTTATTGACAAAAGATGAAATATCATCTATTGTCATATAATAGGTATAATGTTATTCAGTTAGGAGGGCTTCCATGAACAATAGGCCCTGGTGGCGTAAGCTCTTTGTGCGCCGCGCCATAATCTCTATTCTCATTATTGCACAGATTGCCGTGCTCATCTTCATGCTGGTGGATCAGACCTCCGCATCGGCCTGGCTTGGACCGGCACTTCAGGTGCTGAGCGTTGTGTTGGTCCTCCAAATTGTAAATACGAAGGAAAAATCCGGGTACCGTATGGTCTGGGTTGTTCTGATCCTTCTGGTTCCCGTCGCGGGAATACCGTTTTATTTTCTCTTTAGAGTCCAGTCCGGCACTAAGCGCCTCAACCGGCGCATCCGTGAGATCGAATTTAAAGCCCAACCCTGCTTTGAACTTAATCCCTCCTGCTATGAAGAGGCAAAACGGCAATGTCAGTGCCATCGCACCGGCCTGAGTTATCTCCAAAACTATACACGGTTTCCCGTCTGCTGCCAGACGCAAACGCAATATTATTCACCCGGCGAGCAATTTTTTGAAGCGTTGCTTGTCGATCTTGAAAAAGCCGAGCACTATATTTTCCTTGAGTACTTTATTGTGAGAGAGGGAGAGATGTTGAGCCGGGTGCTTGAAATATTGGAGCGCAAGGTTGCATCCGGCGTTGACGTCCGTCTGCTTTATGACGATATGGGCTGTTTCCTCTCTCTGCCGGTAAATTTTGCACAGGCGATGGAGAAAAAAGGGATCAAGACGTCGGTGTTCAACCCATTCACACCCTTTATCAGTGCGATGCAAAATAACCGCGACCACCGGAAAATTTGTTCCATTGATGGCAAGATCGCCTATACCGGAGGTATCAACCTTGCTGATGAATATATCAACTATATCGAAAAATACGGCCATTGGAAGGACTCCGCACTCCGACTGGAGGGGTGTGGTGCATGGAACCTTACGGTGATTTTTCTGGAGCAGTGGGAACTGACCCGCCGGAAAAAAGAAGATTACCTGCGCTTTTATCCCTGGCATACAGCCAAGTGCGAGATAGAGAACGACGGCTTTGTCCTGCCGTATGCCGACAGTCCCATCGACAATGAAAATGTCGGAGAACATGTCTATCTCCAGATCATCAATACCGCGCGGGATTATCTCTACATCTGTTCGCCTTATCTCATTGTTGACGATACGCTCGCCTCATCGCTTGCGCTTGCGGCAAAGAGCGGAGTGGACGTGCGTATTATCACCCCTGACCGCGCCGACAAGCGTTTTGTTCATTTCACCACACAATCCTATTACCGCCAGTTCATTGAGGCCGGGGTGCGCATTTATCAGTATACAAACGGCTTTATGCACTCCAAGACATTCGTTTCAGACGATGTCGTTGCAACGGTCGGTACGACCAATCTTGATTATCGCAGCTTGTATCTGAATTTTGAATGCGGCGTATGGATGTACGATTCAAAGGCGGTCAATCAGGTAAAGCAGGACTTCCTTAAGACACTGGAGGCCTGCCATGAGATCGATGCCAAGGCATGCCATTGTTCCGGCATCCGCCGCCTTTGGCAAGAGCTTCTGCGCCTTTTTGCGCCGCTTATGTGAGAATAATCTTTGCAAGTCGCAAACGGCAACGCTGCGATGATTTAAAGCGGCGTTCCAGTTTTTTCGGGCATACAAAAGTCTCCCGCCGCAGGATATCGCGCGGCGGGAGACTTTTGTATGCCCTTTTTTCAGGATCAATACTCCAATATGTTATGACTTATTCTGAAAGGTGTCGGGATTTTTTCGATAATATCACAGGCCGCGTTCTTTTTTGATTGCGCGGATGTCACGTCCGTAAAATTCAAGCGTGTGGAACTCGCCTCCGATGCGAGAGGCAATCTGGGGCGAGTAGCGGCGGCGAAGCTCTTCCTCACTCAGATTTGTGTTGATGATGGTGCTCCTGTTTTCACTGATGCGCGTGTTGATGAGCGCGTACAGGGCGCCGGTTGCGAAAGCGCCGGGCATCTCCGTGCCCAGGTCGTCCAATATCATGAGGTCGCAGATAAGCATGCGTTCGACGCGCTGATGCGCCGTCGTATCCTCAAAGCGGGAGAACTTTTTTTCTTCGAATGCCTCGAAAGCGTCTCCTGCCGACTCATAGACAACCGAAAAACCCTTTTCCGCGACGACGCGTGCGATGCAGGCTGAAAGAAAGGTTTTGCCAAGCCCGGGTCCACCGCGCAGCAGCAGGTTGATGCTTCCGGGAGAAAATCTGTCGGCATAGGCCCGGCAGGTGGCATAAACCGTTTCCATACACCTGCGGGGAGATACGCCCGTACGCGGGTTGATCGTGTCGTCATAATAGCAAAGGTCAAACCGCTCAAAATATTCGTTGCCGACTTTGATAAGGTTTGAGAGACTTTTTGCGACCTCCTGGTCGTAAAGCGCTTTCAGGCAGGAGCACATTTTGCCCATGATATAGCCGCTGTCGCGGCACTTTTTACAGGTATAGAGCTCGTCCAGATATTCGGCTGCATAGCCCATCTCAACAAGTTTTTCCGCACGCTGCATTTGCAGATCCAAGCTCTCGTGCTCAAGCGCCGAGAGGTCTCCGCCGTTTCCCATGGCGATGCCAAGGACATCGACCATTATCTGGCGCAGGCGCGCATCCATATTGCGCACTTCGCGAGAACGGGAATAGACCTCCTCGTGCCGCCGGCGGGACTCCTTTGCATTATGCTCTTTTATTTCCGCAAGACGCTCACGCGCCTGAGCCAGCAATTTGCCGTCCAGCCCCATAATCACACCTCAACCATTAACTGTTTTTCACCTTGTCGAGCAGCTTTTCCATACGCTCAAGATCGTTTTTGCCGGGAAGTTCGCTGCTCTTAACGGGGCCTGTATGTCTGGGAACAGGCATGGTATCGCCATTTTTTATCGCTTCCGGCGTATGCAGGCCCTTCCCGTGCCAACTCGTCACAATGGAGTCCATATACTTCCACTGAAGTTTTCCGGTTTTTACGACCGTTTTATCATAGGCGATGGCGAGACTGTCGGCCTTAAAGCCCATGCCTATCCAACTCTCAATATACTTCCGCTCAGTGCTGGACAGCTCCCTGCCGTAAATGCCGATCGCTGATTTTACCTTCTCGAGTTCGGTCTCCACCTTTTGCAGGAAACGCAGATGCTCTTCCGCCATATCGAGCGTTGTTATCTCTCGGTTTGCCCAGATGTATGCCTCGCGCTCGATGCTGCGCATGGTGGGCAGTTTGCCGGCCCCCGAGTGCTTTGCCGTCCGTTCCATGCAAAAACTCACCAGCATGAGAATGACCTCCGGCGGGAGGGCAAGATAGTCGTATATGCCGAAAAGCAGCTTCAGTTCCGTGCCGGAAAGGACCTTGCCCAAAAGACTTTGGACCTCTGTGACCAGGGAAGAGAATTCTGCGCTTTCCATGGTACGCGTGCGCATGTCCTGCGTACGGTACTCCGGCAGTTCTTCCGCCGGAGCAGGGATGCCGCGTATTTCCAAAAGTCCCATACTCTCAAGCGCTTCCGCCGCCCTTCGTATCTCGGCAGAGGAGACGCCGAGCCGTCCGGATGCGTCTTCCAATGTAAAGCTGCCGCCGCGGCGGAGCAGATATAGAAAAAGCAGCGCCACCGTCCCGTCCCGCCGGTCGATCAGCCTGTCGGCGTCCTGCGGGGATATAGAGACTGCCTGCTCCTTTGCTATTATGTATTTGACCTCGTTCATCAGCCTTATCCTCAGTGCGGTTAAATATGAATGAATTGAAAATTCAGTACACAGGGATATTATAGCATTAAAAACACCTTGTAGCAATAAGGAAGATTGTGATATAATAGCCGCAAAGTTGTCTTATATCTGCCGGCCGGTTCCGCCGTTTGCGGGAGGCCGGTTTGTCTAGCTGCCACGACCGGCTTGCCTCTGTACGGGATGGGTGGAGACCAGCCGTCTTAAATTCATGCAACGTTGCAGACTTTTCATAGGGCAGTCCTTTTCGATCGTGCGATGACCGGATATAAGTACCAGCGATCAGAACTTTCAGAGGTATACAAATGCTTGAAATACTATCACCCGCCGGGTCCCCCGAAGGGGTTATAGCCGCTGTTCAGAGCGGGGCGGACGCCATATATATGGGATTTGGCGAATATAACGCCCGCCAGGGAGCGAAAAATTTCACAGATGAGGAATTTGCCGACGCGGTGCGCTATTGCCGTGTCCGGGGATGTAAGGTCTATGTCACCCTCAATACACTGGTGAGTGACCGCGAGCTGAAAAAAGTTTCGGAGCTTGCCGTGCGCGCCGCCGATATTGGCGCGGATGCCATCCTTGTACAGGATCTTGGCCTTTCGCGTACGCTGCATACGCTTTTACCCGACATGCCGCTGCACGCCAGCACACAGATGAGCGTGCACAACCTTGACGGGGTGTTGGCCGCCGCGGAGCTGGGAATGCGCCGCGTTGTATTGGCGCGCGAACTCGATATGAAGCAGATCAAATATATTTGCTCGCGCTCGCCTATCGAGACCGAAGTATTTGTCCACGGCGCACTTTGTTTCTGCCATTCCGGGCAGTGCTATATGAGCGCGCTCATAGGCTCGCACAGCGGCAATCGGGGAAGATGCGCGCAGACCTGCCGTATGGATTATAGCATGGGCAGCAGGATGGATCAAAAACCCATGAGCCTTAAAGATAATTGCCTTATAGACCATATCAAAGACCTTGAACGGGTAGGCGTCACCTCTGCCAAGATAGAGGGGCGGGCAAAACGTCCCGAATACGCCGCCATCGTCACCGAAATCTATGCAAACGCGGTCAAAAACAATAAGCCGCCCACGCAGGCGGATATGGAAAAACTGGAGCTTGCCTTTTCACGCCAGGGTTTTACCGACGGCTATTTTACCGGCAGGACAGGGCCGGAAATGTTCGGCGTACGGGAAGAACCTGACAGAGCTATTGAAAAGCTCTTTGCCGATACCCGAAGGGGTTATATCAATGCGGAGATACGCCGTGTCCCGGTCAAATTCTATGCCGTTCTGGAGGCAAACCGCCGCGCACGGTTTGCTGTTGAAGACATGGACGGGCACCATGCCACGGCGGAGGGACCAATTCCTCAGGCCGCCGTTGTCCACGAGCTGACGGGGCACGCCGTCGGCGAACAGCTCTATAAGACCGGCGGCACACCCTATACCTGCACCGAGATAAATTGCAGGGTCGATCCAGGGCTTTATCTGCCGGCTTCGACGATGAATGAACTCAGAAGAGAACTGATTTCACGGTTGACCGCCATGCGTCGTCTTCCGCCCTCACGTACGCTTGGCGAATTTCCCCCGGCACCGCTCTCTACCGCCGTCTCCGGTGCGCCGAGACTTATCTACCAGGTGACCAAGCCCGAGCAGTTGACGTCCGAACTTGCGGAGACAAGACCAAACTATCTCTATGTCCCCCTCGAAATGCTGGGCACAGACCCTGCGGCCATAAGGCCTTTCATTGAGGCCGGCGCCGGTGTCGCCGCCGTGCTGCCGCGTGTGATTACCGATACGGAAATCGAGGCTGTGCGCGATCTTTTGACAAAAGCGCGGTCCCTTGGCATCACCGAAGTCGTTGCCGGTAACATGGGTCATATTGCTCTCTGCCGCCAACTCGGGTTTGCCGTCAGGGGCGATTTCGGAATGAATGCGTTTAACTCTCATGCGCTGGAGATTCTCCGCGCGGCGGGACTGATATCCGCCACGGCATCTTTTGAGCTCCGCCTCAGCCAGATACGCGACATGATAAAGCCGCTGGACACCGAGATAATCGTCTACGGACGCCTGCCCGCCATGGTTTCTGACCAATGCATCATCAAAAACAGCGCGGGGCGCTGCAACTGTGAAAATAATCCCCAGCTCGCAGACAGGCACGGCTCGGTCTTCCCTGTCATCCGCGAATTCGGCTGCCGAAACACCGTGCTCAACGCCCACAGGCTTTATCTCGCGGATAAACGTGCCGACTATGAGACTATCGGGCTTTGGGGTGTGCGCCTGCTGTTTACCACCGAGAGCTCGCGCGAGTGTGTTATGGTGGCGAAAAGCTACATGGGTGAGGAGGACTATCATGCCACAAACATCACCCGCGGACTCTATTATCGAGGAGTAAAGTAAGCTTATGGCGATTGTATTAGCTTCCTCATCACCAAGACGGCAGGAGCTGCTGCGCATGCTGGAAGTCGAAAATCTGGTAATATGTCCGGCCAAGGGCGAAGAACGGATACCGGAAAATACTACGCCCTCAGCGGTGGTTATGGCGCTCTCAAGACAGAAGGCACGGGAGGTTTCGACATATTTTTCCGCTGAGGATATTATCATTGCGGCGGATACCGTCGTGTCGTTGGACGGCAGAATTTTGGGAAAGCCCCATACCCCGGCTGAAGCTGAAGCCATGCTTAAGAGCTTATCAGGCAGAGAGCACAGCGTCTATACCGGGCTGACGGTGATCGCCAGGGGGCGCGAGATAAACGAATTTGAGGAGACAGCCGTTTCCTTCAGGCGCATTACGCCGCGGGAGATCAAGGCCTATGTGTTGACTGGCGAACCTATGGACAAGGCGGGAGCCTATGGCATACAGGGTAAGGGCGGACTGTTTATAAGCGGCATTGTAGGGGATTATTATAATGTAATGGGATTGCCCCTATGCCGATTGGGGACAATACTTAAAAAATTGGGTGTTGATTTGATTTGAACTTTAAAAAATTCATGCGCAAATATGGTCCGCGCCTGGGGGCAATGATTTTCGCCGTTGTGTTCATCGTGTCCGTCAGCGCGCACTTTCTGAATGGAAAGGCGGGCTTTGTGAGCGACACGGCGGGGGTCATCAAGGCCCCGGTGCAAAACGCCGTGAGTACGGTAGTCGAGTGGTTTGAGAGTCTTTACGGCTACATTTATGATTATGATAAACTGGTTGCGGAAAACGAATCGCTGCGCGCACAGCTTGCCGATGCGCAGGAGGAAGCGCGTCTCGGATCCGAGGCGCGTGAGGAAAATGAAAATCTCCGCGAGCTTTTAAATCTGAGTCAAAAGCATTCGGACTTCGTGTTCGAGTCGGCGCGAATCGTCAACTGGAATTCCTCCAATTGGTCGAGCTCTTTTACCATCAGCAAGGGCGAATCGTCGGGTCTCGAGGTCGGCCAGCCCGTGGTCACCGAGGCGGGAGAACTTGTCGGTCAGATCAGCGAGCTCGGCGAGACCTGGGCAAATGTCAAGACGATTATCGACGTGGACACACATGTTGGCGTGCTGGTGGGTGAGAGCGGAAACGCCGCTATGGCGATCGGCGACTTTGCGCTCATGCAGAAGGGATTTGCAAAAATCACTTATCTCACTGAGGGCTCGGTGCTCCTGGAGGGGGATATCGTTATGACCTCGGGACAGGGCGGCGCGTTTCCACAGGGACTGGTTGTCGGCTATATCGATTCCGTACTTACAGAGGCCGGAGGACAGATGCCGTACGGTGTGCTTCGTCCGTCCTGCGACCTTGGCTCATTGTCGCAAATTTTTATTATTAAAGAATTTAACGTTGTGGAGTAAACTCCGGGAGTTCTATCATGCTTCTTGATGTCATCAATCTCGATAAGGTCCGTCGCGGCATCCTGTATACGCTCATCATGTTTTTAGTGCTGGCAGCGCAGGAAATAGTGTTGTCACGTATCACAATATTTGGCGTGCGCGCCATGATCGTACCGATTTTTCCGGTTGCCGTCGGACTTTTACAAGGCGGCATGTGGGGTATGGGCTTTGGTCTTGCATGCGGGATCCTTTGCGATACGATGTTTGCTGAGAATCTTGTCATGTTCACGATCCTGTTGCCGTGCCTCGGCTTTTTGGCCACTGCCGCAGAGCGCTTTCTGATAAGCCGAAAGCTTGTGGCGTTTTTTGCGGCGAGTACGGCGGCACTTGCGGTGACGGCGATTGCACAGGTGATGCGTACGTTTTTATTGTTCAATGCTGAAATGATTCCCATGCTGCGCGTCGCCGGGCTTCAGGTGCTCTATTCCATACCCTTTATTTTCCCTCTTTATTATCCCTGCCGCGCCCTCTCCGAAAGGGCGCTCGACTGACTTTTTCCGACGGGGAAGTGACCCCATACACCGCCGCTTACAAGCTTTACAAGCAATGAAACACCATAAGCGGAGCGATGCCGATTAAAACCATCGCGGGTTGATGCCCGCTGCCTCAAGAAAGGACCCCTAATGGACAGATTTTTTAGCCGAGGAAGGATGTCGGTCCTAGCTATAATATTGCTGCTTATCTTGGGCCTGTACTTCGCGACTCTGTATAAACTTCAGATTATAGAAGGTGCAGCCTATTATGAGAGTTCTACAAACAGTATCGGCAGTATTGAAACCGTTAAGGCGGCCAGAGGAGATATTTTAGACCGCTATGGCCGCGTATTGGTCTCGAACCGGACCTGTAACAACATTGTTATCAATACAAAAGAACTTTTTGAGCAGGACGACCCCAATGCGATTATCCTGCAGCTTATAAATATTGTGGACGGCGACGGAAAAACGCATACGGATACGATGCCGGTAACCATGGAGGCTCCATTTGAATATGTCGATAATATGACCTCGCTTCAAAAGACCTTCCTGGAGGGCTTCCTCAAAGCCAAGGGCCTTGATCCGGATACCAGTGCCGTCGAGCTGATGGCCTACTGCCGCGACAGATATGGCATCGACAACAGTTACGACAGCCGTCAGACCCGGCTTATCGCCGGCGTTCGTTATGAGCTGAACGGCCGCTACGAGGTCGACACCGCGGACTATATCTTTGCCGAAGATGTCAGCGTGGATCTTATCGCAAAACTGATGGAGAGCAACCTTCCGGGCTTTGACGTTACAGTTTCCTATATTCGCGAGTACAACGCGCCGTATGCCGCACACCTGCTGGGCTATGTCGGCCCAATGACGGCCGAGGAGTATGAAACCTACGGGAATCAGGGCTACAAGATGGATGCCGACGTCGGTAAAGACGGGGCGGAAAAAGCCTTTGAGGAGTATCTCCACGGTTCAGACGGCGTGGCAAGGGTAACCGCTACCGCAAACGGCGTCGTCACCAACACCTCCTATATTACGGAACCCGTTCCGGGAGACCATGTCTATCTCACCATTGATATCGGGATGCAGGAGGCAGCAGAGCAGGCTTTATCATCCTATATCGCAAAAACTAACGCCGAGCGTGAGATCACCAATGCGGAAGATGAGGCAAACGGCGATGAAGAAGATATCAAACAAATGATTACAGGAGGTGCCGTTGCCGTTATCAAAGTCGATACGGGTGAACCTCTGGTGTTAGCCAGTGCGCCGACATATGATCTCTCAACGTTTCTGGAGGATTATTCAACCCTGCTTGAAGATGAGAATAAACCGTTGGTTAACCGTGCGCTGAACGGCATTTACTCTCCCGGGTCAACCTACAAGCCCGTAACGGCCATGGCGGCGCTTTGCGAAGGAATCATAACGCCGGCAACGACCATTTATGATAAAGTGGTTTTTGATAAATATGCGGATGCCGGTTATGCGCCAAAATGCTGGATCTATGGCAAAGGCACCCACGGTGATGTAAACGTCACGAGCGCGATAGAGGTCTCCTGCAACTATTTTTTCTATACGGTGGGCGACTTCTTGGGTATTGACCGGCTGTCCGAGTATACGAAAAAATTTGGCCTTGGTCTTCCTACGGGCATTGAACTGGACGAGTCGACCGGTACTGTCGCCTCTCAGGATTATAAGCTTGAGCACTTTGATACCCCCTGGTATAACGGCGATACGCTGCAGGCGGCAATAGGACAGTCCTATAACCAGTTTACGCCACTGCAGATGGCATGCTATATTGCAACGCTCGCCAACGGCGGTACGCGCCACTCGGCATCGATCCTCAAATCCGTGCGGAACTATGGCTATTCCGAGATCCTTTATGATCGGGAGCCGGAGGTTCTCGGTACGGTTGTTGCGGACAAGGAGTACTATCAGGCGATATGGGACGGTATGTATGACGTTGCCAACGAACCACTTGGTACGGCTTATGCGACGTTTGGTAATTATCCTGTCAAGATAGCCGCGAAGACCGGCACGGCCCAGATGGGAGAATCACAGACAAACAATGCGGTGTTTGTCTGCTATGCTCCCGCAGACAACCCGGAGATCGCGATTTCGGTCGTCATTGAAAAAGGCGGTGCGGGCTCTGCGGTTGCGGAGATCGCAAAAAATATACTTGATTATTATTTCAGCTTTAAAAACAGCTCTGTCACCACGGAAACTGAAATGACGCTTCTAAAGTAAAATATTTGTTCTAATTTACACACAAATTTAATAATTTTTTCATTGCAGTTTTAAAAAGAATAGTGTATAATCAATACTTACCATAATGGTTGATTATGCTGTTCATTTCAATATATATATAAAAATCTTTCAAGAAGGTGATCGACTGATATGAATATCGCATTGATGGCTCATGACGGGAAAAAAGAACTGATGGTCCAGTTTTGCATTGCCTATTGCGGAATACTAGCAAGCCATAACATCTGCGCTACGGGTACAACGGCTCACCTTGTCAGCGAAGCTACGGGGCTTCCGGTCACACAATATTTCAGTGGTGATCAGGGCGGCACTCAGCAGATTGGTGCCCGAATCGCCTATAACGAAATTGACCTTGTCCTTTATTTTTGCGATACTGGTAGTCATGAGGATTACACGGCTTTGAATGAGGTTGCCAGGCTGTGCGACACTTATAATATCCCTTTTGCGTCCAATGTGGCAACTGCGGAGGTCCTGATTCAGGGACTTAAGCGCGGTGATCTTGATTGGCGCGACATCGTAACTTCCAGAGATAAGGCAAAGAGACAGTGACAGAGCAGGAGTAACCGGACAGGCGGAGGCCTCAGGGACGAAACGCCGCGACTGAAAGCGTTCGGCTCCGCACCGGCGAAGACAGCTCTTGAGTCCGCGAATAAGGCAGAAAGCCAAAATCGCAGTAAGCCCCGCTTTAAGGGACACGCCGAGGGCGCGTTATGCGCTGAAATTGGGTGGCACCACGAATGCGTCTGCAATCGTCCCAAGTAAGGGACGATTGCATTTTTATTTCGTTTTACGCAGGCACTCACCTATGCAAAGTATCCATCTTTGGCCTATTTTGCATAAAGCTTGGCCATTTCTATTGATAAGTAAAGGACTTCTATATATTAATCTTGCCTGACGCAGAATTCGTACGAAAGCTTTTTTACGATTTGTGTGACCAGGCCTGGGAAAGGATATAAAGATGGAAAAAATAAAACCACGTACCCTCTCCGGCTTTATGGAACTTTTGCCGGCAAGGCAGGCGCAGATG
>JBFWKZ010000075.1:0-12363 GCA_050252415.1 Oscillospiraceae bacterium
CGTTCTCGGCATATTCCAGTTTCATGACGGCAGCCTCGCGGTGCAGGACTTCCAGCACACTGCCCTGTTCATTGGGGATAATAAGCTTGGCATGGTATTTGCCGAGATTCAGAACCGTTTCGACCTTCGCAATAAGTTTCGCCGTTCCCTCACCTGTTTTAGCGGAAACGCAGACGATATTCTCACCATGCGGAAGCTCGCCCGGATAGGCATCGCATTTGTTGAAAACACGAATGCACGGTGTCTCCTCGGCGCCGAGCTGTACAATAAGGCTGTCAACCACCGAGGCCTGCTCCTCCCAGTTGGGATTGCTGATGTCGATGACATGCAAAAGCGCGTCGGCATAGCAAAGCTCCTCAAGCGTCGACTTAAATGCCTCGACCAGGTGGTGCGGCAGCTTACGGATAAATCCGACGGTGTCGGAGATGAGCGCCTCTTCCCTTTCGTTGATCTTAACCCGGCGCGTGGTAGTATCGAGCGTATCGAACAGCCTGTTGTTTGCCGGGATATCCGAGCCCGTGAGGCAGTTAAGCAACGTCGATTTGCCGGCGTTCGTGTACCCAACCAGGGCGAGCACGGGCATGGCGTTTTTTTCTCTGCGGCGGCGCTGGGTCCCGCGGATTCTTCGCACAGCCTCAAGCTCATCGCTAAGCTTCTGGATTTTCCGGCGGATATGCCGCCGGTCCGTCTCGAGCTGCGTCTCACCGGGACCGCGGGTACCGATAGGGCTGGAAGTGCCGCCGGCGGTCTGGCGGACGAGGTGCTTCCACATACCGGTCAGCCGCGGCATCAAGTATTGATACTGCGCCAGCTCGACCTGCAGCTGACCCTCGCGCGTACGTGCGCGCTGGGAAAAAATATCGAGAATAAGGCCGCTGCGGTCCAGCACCTTGACGCCCAGCTCTTCAGAGAGGACACGCATCTGAGATGGAGACAGCTCATTGTCAAAGACGGCTAAGTCACATTTCTCGGCGGCGATCAGCGCTTTCATCTCCCGCACCTTGCCATCACCGATAAAGCTGCGCGGGTCCGGCGCCGCACGATTTTGAAGGACGGTTGCAACGGCTACGCCTCCGGCGGTCTCCACAAGGGCGGCCAGCTCATCCATACTCTCTTCGGTCGATTGTTCGGTCCGGTCCATACTGGCGGCGGCCAGTCCGGCCAATATGGCGCGTTCTTTCTCCGGTGTATTTGTTTCTATATTAAATCAGTCCTTTTTTACTTTTTTACAAGAGCCTCGACGATCTCGCCGATGTACATGCGGTGGTAGTCATGATTCGTGTAGCAATCCTCGATCTCGGGAACGAGGAAATGTTTGGGGTCAAAGTCGTTATAATAGAGTTTGCGGCAGACAAGGACAAATTCGGCCTCGTCGAAATAGACGCCGCCGGCTTCTCCGCTTTTCGGCGTAAAACCACAGGATGCGACCTTATCGATATCTCTGCCGCTCTTGCTGCCGCAGAGAGCGAGTTTGTCGTGCATGGTCTCGGGATAGGCGCTGAGCGTGAAATAATCGTTCTTCTCCATAAACTCATAGGTGTAGCGCTGCGGGCGGACATAAACCGTCGCGACGTTTTTCTTCCAGAGTACGCCGAGCCCGCCCCAGCTGACCGTCATGGTATTGTAGCTGTCCATATTTCCAGCGGTCAGCAAAAGCCAGTTATTGCCTATGACCTCAAAGGTATTTTTCTCTATATCTTCAGGTTTTATTTTGATAAAGCTCATTGTATTTTCTCCTTTCAAGTTCACGCAATTGTTAATATTATACGCCTAAAACGACTTTTTGACAACGCCGCCGGCGATTTTCTGTGTCTGTAATTTTTTTGATGAGCCTATTTATACCCACCCCGCAGCTTTCGCTGCGGAGTGGGTTGTCATTTTCGTATGATATAAGCTTTTGGGGCCAATAAAATTTATGTTGAAATTTGTTAAAACGCCAAAAATAATGTTTTGTTAATTTTTGTTAAATTATGACATTCTATTGTAACTATATATTTCATCGTCGCAAATGAATAAAACAAATATTTCAAAAGCTGAGCTAAAAAACAAAGTGCACAAAATGCAAAGAATTGCTCTTGCTGTTTACCGATTGACGAGAAACTTATGCATAGATACAATCTGTCTATGCATAATATACAGGCTTTTTTAAGAAAAGGACCATACGGACCTGACTAATTAATATATAATGCTTTTTATATTTAATCGTTTTTTATTAAAACGGGTCAGGAGAAATTATGGGAAAAACTATATTGATGGTTCCAAGAAGAGAAATGATGCAGCTGGCTCAACGCTTACTACCGGAGTTCCCCGGAGCCGTGGACGCGGTACGTTGCGCAACATCCACAGAAACCGTAGTTGAAGAAGCAAACGAATGCATCAAAGATGGTGCCGACATCATAATTGCTCGCGGACTCCAAGCAATTTATATTGAGGAAAACTGCAGCGTCTCCGTTGTAAATATGAAGTTAAACGCACAGGACGTTGCAATTCTGGTGCATAAGGCAAAGAAGTTATGCAACGTCCCACATCCGAAAATAGCTCTTTTGGGCGCTGCTAATATGTTTCCGGACCTTTCGGCCTTCAATGAGCTTTTTGATATCGACCTACAGATCTATGAGTGTCCAAAATCAGTTCCCTCCGGAACCAAGGCAAAAGATGTTGTTAAGGAAAAGCCGGATATTCTCATTGGTGGTATTGCCGATGTTGAAGAGGGAAAAAAGCAGGGTATTCCTTCAATTTATATTGCCTCCTCCGAGGACTCTATGCGCGAGGCAATCCGCGCGTCTATTCTATTAAGACACGCCATTGAAATGCGAAAGCAGGCAGACGCACTTTATGAATCTTTGTTTACCGGCGCTTTTAACGGATTTATTCTTTTTGATAACAACGGTGTTGCACTGAGATGTAATTCAGCTGCCGAACTCATTTTGAGCTGCTCCGAAAAGGAGATCATAAGCCAAAACATATATACTCTATTCCCTAAGCTGGAAAGGAAAAAATTTCGGGACGCGGTGGAAAACGGGACGGTCTACACTGAGTTTCTTAGTATCAGGAAAAAAACTTTTGTCATTATTCTCAAACCTGTTGTCACAGACAGTATAACTAATAGCATCGTACTTTCTTTCAGATTGGTAAAGAGTTTTGATCATTGGGAAGCAGCTCAGTCAAAGGTGAGGACAAGCTTTTCCTTAAAAGCAGAATCTCCGGCTTTGAAACACTGCATTCAAACCGCCAAGCTCTTTTGTTTGACCTCGTTGCCTATTTTGATTTATGCCGAACCCAGTATCAATGCAACATATGCTGCACGCTGTATCCATAGAAACAGCGATTGCAGCAAAGGAGGCTCCTTTATCTCCGCGAATTGCAGCAGCTGGAGTGGATGTGACCAGCAAAACGATTATCTTTTTGGATATGGCCCAAAGGCAACCAACGAATTTGCACTTGGCTTTTTGGGGCTTGCACGTGAAGGGACATTATTTCTTGATAATATTGAAGCACTAACAACTGCAGTACAGTACAGGCTATACCATGCGGTTAGCTACCATGCCCTATTTTATCCAAGTTCTTGCACATCGGTCCCTATTAACTTCCGGCTGATTGCAAGGACAAAGCTTTCTATAAATCAATTGGCTCAGGACGGAGGAATTATACCGGAACTATATAATGAATTAGCCCCAATGTCTTTCAGAATTCCACCACTGCGTGAAACATCTGAGGACATTCCACATCTCGTTGAAGAATATTTCAACCGCAGCTGTAATAAATACGACCGTTTTTTGATGTTATCCAATGAGGCAAAGGAATTGCTCACAACTTATTCCTGGGACGGCAATCTTCCCCAGCTCAAAGTATTCATGGAACGTTTGGTAATAACAGCAGAGGAAAAGGTTGTTGGAAGGGATCTTGTTAAAACACTCATGCAGTACATATATCCTATCTCCAGAGTACCCGGTCATACGGAACTTGTGGTCAATACCTCGCAGGAGGAAATGCGTATTCTGAACGCGTTGAGGCACAATGACGGTGACCGAATGGCAACGGCTTCGGAGCTTGGCATAAGTAAGGCGACACTTTGGCGCTGGATGAAGAAATATGAAATAACGACAAAATATTAGGTCTCTTTTAAAAGGTAAACAAGCAATCATTTTTAATCCTGATTCTTATTATAAAGCTAACTTTTAAATATTATCTTGTTAATAAGCTGTGTCTGTCACTTTTCCATGTACACAGCTTTTTCAATCGGCGTTTTTTGAGCTCTAACAAAAGCATTGACCATTACACGGTCAATTTTTCAACCAGTTGCTATCATTTATGCAGGTAACTATTATGTGGAGCTTACTTTAAACACCGTTTGATAATTCATCACCGAAAGGAGAGTTGCACTGGCCCGCTAGTATCGTCATGCTTTCCAGCAGGAGGAAAGCACAATCATTTCATCGTATACTTATATCAATTAATACGATGAACCGTGTGTAAACACAAAATCTAATTGGAGGTTAGAGAATGAAGAATCCCGGTGCAAGTAAATTAACAAAACTCTGTGCAATGTTTCTTTCATGTGCCATGCTGTTTAGTGCTTCCCCCGTTATTGCACTGGCAGGAGAAGCAGATACCAGCACGCCCGTAAGCGATATGACGGTTGCATCCAGCGTATATGGATGGGCAACTTCTGATGCTTCAACGGAAACGGATGAGGACGACGGCAGCGTACACGTCACTATTGAGATGGTGCCCGCAGGGAGCAGTGAGGCTCAGACCTATACCACTGCGGTTTCCTACGGCATCTGCAATACTATGACAGATACCAACGAGGCCGATGTCATCACGTCCCGCTGCAAATCCGGCAGCCTGGTAGAAATTTGTCTCAATGCAGCTGGCGAAGTTATCGATATGAGACGCGTTCTCCAGTCCGGTCTATTCTTCGATACCGCAAAATATGGCGGAGACCTTACCGAAATCGGCAGTACAGTTGAATATCGCGGCGCCGATTACACAGATTATGATAATTCAACCGGCGCCACCGGCGTTATGACCGGTCTTTCCGGCAACATGGTCGCATCCGGTTGGATTCTTGGCAAGACTAACAACTCGATCCGTATCGGTGACGGCAATATGACTACCGAAGTATTCAATGAGACTTATACTCTTGATACGACAAATCTCAAGGTTTATGAGGTTGACAGCGAGTTTGCTTCCACTGAAAAAGATCTTAACAGCGTCCCTGTAACTGCGGCTAATGCACAGGGTAACATTTATGATACCAGCGCGCGCTATCAGGCTGTCGTCGTATTCGACAAGAGCTACGCTGATTATGACACGGCAAAGGTCATTGCAATCTACTACTATGCAACGCCTTCCAACGTGGACAAGTTTGTTGGCCTGATTCCTCAAAGTGTCCCCGTCACCTCGGATTACTCCCTCGACACCCAGGGTACACCAAAACCATACACTGCCACGTATCTTACCTCCGCAGACCCGATCACCGTTGTCGACGATAAGATGTGGACCGTTGGTGATATTGAAGTCAACTGCTACCTCTTCAAGGGCGGTAGCGACGGCCATGACGGCCACCAGCTTGCGATGTTCGACTTTGGCTGGACCTTGTCCGGATATCAGTACTGGAAAAACATCGAGACATGCGGTGAAGATCCCCGTGATCTCGATATGCTGCTCGTCTCTCACGGCCACGGTGACCACTACGGTGACGCCTTTGACGCCTGGGAAATGATCGTCCGCTCCGGCAACACCTGTGAAGTCTATGAGACCTACGAGGATACCATGGGCTACGATATCTATGATTTCCCCGAGATTGAAGGAATGTTTACCGACGCCCCCTTCCGCTCCATCATCACCAACTGGTACAATATGGATGAATGGTTCAGTTATGGCAACGGCCTTGAAATGTACCCGACCCTGACCCCCGGCCACACCCAGGGCGTTTGCTCCGCGATCTTCCAGGTAACCGTTGCAAGCGAGATGGACAGCGCAAAGTGCAATTCCGAGAAGAACGCTGAAGGCGTTTGGGAACAAAACTATGCCAATTACAATCAGGGCGATGAGATCTTCTTCGTCTATATGGGCGGATACGGCATCAACGGTCTGGCAAATCTGAGCAAAGGATACTTACGCGATGCGTTCTACTCTTCCCTCCGCTATCTGCAGAGCGTTGTGGTCAACACAAAGACCAGCACCGGAGCAGACGCTGACGGTATCTACAACCTGCCTCAGCACACCAACCAGTTCCCCTACCTCGAGACCGAGCAGCTCCGCGAAGAATACAACACCAACAATGGTACCGATTACCCCTTCCTGCACTTCCTGCGTGAGGGTAAGGACGAGGTCATAAACTTCTGTGAGAAGCGTGCCTCCGCCGTCCTGTACAGCGACTACACCTCTGAATACATGACATTGCGCGAAGCCAATGGCGGCAATGATCCCGTGTACACCTTTGATGGTCAGGACTATACCGTAGGTATCACCAGTACCGCGATCAAAGGTCAGACCGTTGAGGATGTGGGCCCCTTCAAGCATGATGCCGGTGAAGCGCTTATCCATATCTCTGATGATGTCGATGTCCTGGTCATGCACGGCTATGACGCCTTCCTCAATAAGGGCGTTGTCGCAGCCGACACCTTTGAGACTGCCAAAGGCTACGATGTCAACAAGGGCTTTGTCATTGCCAAAGAGTGCTTTGTTAATGATCCCGACGCATGGTATGTCCAGATCGCCGGAAACGTCCTCGATGATTACAACGGCTGCGTCTATGGCGACGATTTCACCGATGGTCCCGTAGAGGCCATGCACGATAACTGGAATGAGATCATGCGCACCGAGGCTATGACGAAGGATCAGGCTGAGGCTCTGGCCGCAAGCCTCTCCAAGGGCGGCTACTACAAGGTTGATCTCAAAGCCACAGGCGATATTAATCTCGCCACCGACTACATGGACACCTTTGAACCTATCGAAACAGCTGTCAAGTACAGCACCCAGACTACAATTGTTGACGGTGTCGCAAATGTCTCGCTGTATGTTGAAAATGCTCCTAAATTGAACACTGTTGTTCTTCAGATGGCCCCCGCTGAGGGCATCACTTTCACCGGCGCCACTGCCACAAACAGTGGCACATATACCACAGCGGCCACCGAAACGGGCACACGTATAGCGTTCATCTGGCCCGACAACGTCGATGCCACTGAGCGCACGCTTGTCGGAACCATGACCTTCAATGTTACCGGAAACGGAGATGTCAGCTTTAACAGCATTGAGGTAGGTCAGTACGTTGAAAACGATACCTCGTATGTCAGCGATGCCGACAGCTTCGCAGTCTCTTACGCGATTGGATCTTCAGCTGATCTGTATGATGTCAGCGGCGATGCACTGGTCAGTACCGCCGACCTGAGCCTTTTGGTGCACCGCTATATGGCGGCAGCCGGTGAGAGCAATTATGCGTCGGCATATGACTTCAACTGTGACGGCGTCATTGACATTCTTGACTTTACCAATCTCCTCATCCATTTTGACTGAAAAGAAGATTAATTTCTTTTCAACTCTCTCCTGTGCATGCTGTGTTTCGCTGTTAACGTTCACAGCATGCTAGAGAGAATATCTTCTGTCTCTTGCATGCGGTCTGGGCGCACTCGAGCGCCCAGACTGCGGGCATTGTTTTCTGAGATAATACTTTTAAAATTGGCAAGCCGCTCGCCGAAATGCGGCAGACGCAGCCGAGCCAAATGGCTTATGCGGCATAGGAGCAATTTATGAAGAAGCTATTGGTTAAACTAATTTCGCTGGTCACTGCGGTCTGCATACTTACAACAGCTGCTGCGGCCATTTCTATTAACAACGGTTCCCAGGAAATTGAGGTTCCATCAAAAACAAGTAAAATTGATGTGTCCATCAAAATTGATGAGTCCCAGCCCTATTCCGGTATGGAATTCACTATGAGCGTAGACGGCGACCTTGAGGTTAGTGATTACACCTTGGTAAGTGGCCTTACAGGCGCGACGAAGCTCCCTCTCACAGAAAAAAATGGCGCTTATTATTTTGGCTTTGCGTCCGCAGCGAACGGTTATTCCGGCGAAGCTAAAATTCTTATATCTTTTAATGTCACAGGTGACGGTACTATTAATTTTGAAAATGTAAGAAAAGTTACTATTGAAAATAATCTCTCCTCAGCAGAGTCAATTTTTGATGGGTTAATAATCACCGTTACCAAAGACACCAATACATCCGGCGGCTCGTCCGGTGGCTCATCCGGCGGCAGCACAGATACCGCCTACGTATTTCCTTTCACTGACTGCACCTCCCATTGGGCTAAAGACGCCATTGCCTACGTGCACAAAAACGGTATTATGAATGGCATGACTGATACCACATTTTCACCGGATGATGCAACTACAAGAGGGATGATCGTCACCATGTTATACCGTCTGGCAGGAAGTCCCGACGTTAAGAGTTCTTCTGCCTTCACTGATGTTAAGTCCGGCAGCTATTATTATAATGCTGTTGTTTGGGCGGCAACAAACGGTATTGTCAAAGGTATGACCGATACCACATTCGCGCCGAATACAAACATAACGAGAGAACAGCTGGCAACCATTATCTACCGCTATTCTGATTTTGCAAACTATGGCACCACTTCGTCTGCTACTATCGATCAATACACCGATACTACAAGTATTCATGCTTGGGCACTCGAAAGTGTACGCTGGGCAGTTGGCCTTAAGCTCATACAGGGCGTTGGTGAAAACACCCTCTGCCCATCCGGCACCGCCACCCGTGCACAGGTTGCAACAATATTCTACCGCTTTATGGAAAACGTTGTTAACGCATGAATTAATTCTAATCTTACTTATCATATAGTAAAGAACCACCAGATTATAAATTGCTGGTGGTTCTTTACTATTTTTTGCTTTCTATCTAAAACTAATATTAATAATGTAATCATAATTACTAGAAACGAAATATGATGGCATCCCATACTACACCTACACCACCTCTTGGACTACCGCTGCCTCCGAAACCAGGCTAAATGGCCTCCAGCTTATTGACTATCTGTACAATTGGTTTATTGAAAGGGACACATATGCTGTAGATGCCTCCCGCTTCTATGCAACCAGACAATCTATGGGCGGATATAACGTTATCAACATGGTATCGTATCGTCCGCAGTATTTTGCGGCAGCTGCTGCCTGCTCTGCGGTTTCGACTCCCAGCACGGACGCAGATATGATGGACAACTTGCCTAAATATTTTTTCATCTTTCTTACTTATATACATACTGTGTTTTGCTTTTTGCATTCACAGCATGTATGGGAAAACCTTCTTCATTTTATATAAAAATTATAGAGAAAGGGAGAGCGACAAAGGCCGTTCTCCCTGTTGTTCTCTATATCCTGCTAATAAGCAAGCTGCCCAGACGTTTCTTCCCTTACTTGTTGATACCGAACTTCTTGTTGAATTTCTCAACACGTCCGCTGGTATCGACCAGCTTCTGCTTGCCGGTGTAGAAGGGATGGCATTTGGCGCAGATTTCAACAGTAATGTCCTTCTTAGTGGAGCCGGTCTCATAGACGGCGCCGCAGGCACATCTGATGGTCGTCTTGTGATATTCAGGATGGATTCCAGGTTTCATAATTGCATTCACCTCTCATAAACTGCATTGATGACACCTTTTGGTGTGGTTACAAAGCGCAACATGGATTGTACCATATCCCGCAGTGATTGGCAAGTTATTTTTTAAAAAATGATTGGATTATACCGATTTTTCCCCGTTTGCATCGAGAATGGCCGCGCATCTGCCGCGCAGAAAATAGAGTATGCACTCGCGCACCGTCTTGCCGGTGATCCGGCGCATCGCCCCGGCGTAGGTGCGGACCTGTCCCGAATACAGCGCAACGCGCTGATTGAGATTGGTTTTATTTACATAATCCGTCTTATAGTCTATTATGGTCAACTCATTTCCCTCAACTATGCAGCAGTCGACAACACCCTGAAGCAGCAGTGTGTCGCCGTCACCGCCCGCAAAATAGTCCCTGGCATCGCACAGCAGGCTAAACGGCATTTCGCGCAGCACCTCATCGGCCGAGAGGATGCGCCTGCCGGTCTCAGAGCGGAAAAAGGCCTCGATGTCCCCTGGATCAACCGCCTTTGCCTGTCTGGGCGTGAGGTAGCCGCCGCGCTCCAGGCGCTTTATCTCGCCGGAAATCAGCTCCGGCGTCGCCGTCTTATCAAAGTCTATGTACTGCATGACAAGGTGGGCCGCCGTCCCCTTCTCGGTGCCCGTCAGCGCCCGCTCTGCCCCAAGGTCCGGCAGACGGAAGACGGTCTCTCGCCGGCGCGGCAGCATTTTTTCACTGTCCGGGTCGTCCTGCGTATCGTCCTTAAGCTCTGTTGCCGTGAGTTTGGAGGGTAAATCGGCTGCGGCTGAATGCGGATAGGTAAAGCCGAGGCGCAAAGCGATTTTCCGCACTGTGTTTTCATCGGGCAGGACGCTGTCCGCCTCGCCGCCCGGCGCCGGATCGTCGTCCCGGGTGCCGTTCTCGATACTCAGGCGCAGACAGGCCTGATCCAAAAGCGCCGTCTGAATCAGCCAGTACGCCGGGGAGGGCGCTGTCTCCAGTACCTGCGGCGGGATGGGGCTGCTCAGACTACTGCGCAGCTTTTCAACCACTTTTTCCGGGTCTTTCATGGCACAGGTGACATAGAGGCGCTCCTTGGCCCTTGTCAGCGCGACATATAAAATGCGCATTTCCTCCGAAAGCGTCTCCTCCGTCAGCTTGGCGGCGATGGCGCGGCGCGCGATGGTGGGGTATTCCACGCCGCGGTCGAGATCGGTAAATTTGGGCCCCAGCCCCAGTTCGGCGTGTATGAGCACGGTCTCGGCGGCATCCTGCCTGTTGAACTTCCGCGCCGTGTCGCACAAAAACACGACGGGGAATTCCAGCCCCTTTGATTTATGGATGCTCATAATCGTAACCGCGTTGCCGCCGGGGGCCGAATATAGCTTTGGCTCCGTGCCCCGTTCCATCATTCTCCTCAGGGAGGCGACGAATTTAAACAGGCCGCGGAAGCCGTCCTCCTCAAACTTGGCGGCATAGTCGAGAAGCTGCATGAGATTTTCCTGCCGCTCCCCGCCGGAGGGCATCGCGCCGAGGCGCGCCATCGCATCGGTCTCGTTGTAGACTCGGCGCAGCAGCGCGTCCGTTGGCAGGTCCCCGGAGATCTCGCGCAGAGACTTCAGCTTCTCCAGAAAACCGGCGTACTTTTCATTGGTCTCGGCGGCGGAGGTCAGCGCATCGAAAAAGCTGCCGGTCTTGCTCATGGCGCGGATATCCGCCAGCTCGTCCGCCGAATAGCCGAACAGCACGGAGCGCAGAGCGGAGATGAGCGGCACATCCTGATGCGGATTATCGATGACGGCAAGAAACGCAATGACGGCGGAGACCTCCGGCGCCTGGAAAAACGCCCCGCCCTGTCCGTTTGCAACCGGTATCCCCTGCTCGGACAGCGCCAGAGCATAGGTGCTTCCGACGGCGCCGGGCGAACGGAGCAAAATGACGATGTCCCCATAGGCCACGGGGCGGAGTACCCCGTTGTCGTTTATCGGGGTTTTTGAGGCGATGAGCCTGCGGATCTTTTGCCCGACGGCCTGCGCCTCTACGAGCGCTTTGTCCGGCCGCATCTCATCCCCGTCGTCCGGCAGGGTGATGACGCTCAGCTCCGCCGGGGCTTCGCCATCGGGCGTATAATAAGTCGCGCCGCACCGGAGGCTCGCCTCATCGTCGTAATCCAGCTCGCCCAGCTCGCGCGACATGATATTGCTGAAAACATGGTTTGCGGCATCGAGGACACATTTTCGCGAACGGAAATTCTCACGCAGCAGTATTTTGCGGCTCTCGCCCTCGGCGGCGTCGTCCATGTGCGCGAAGCTGCGGTATTTCTCGAGAAAGATTCCCGGGTCGGCTAGGCGAAAACGGTAGATCGACTGCTTGACGTCGCCGACCATAAAGAGGTTTTTTCCCTCGCGGGACACGGCATGAAACAGCCTGTCCTGTACGGCATTGACATCCTGATATTCGTCTACCATGATCTCGGTATAGCGAAGGGATATCTGCCGAGCCAGCTCCGTCGGTGAGCCGTCCTCATGGATCAGCAGCTTTGCCGAGAGGTGCTCAAGATCTGAAAAGTCCACATAGCCCTGCCGCCTCTTCTCATCGGCAAATACGCGGTCGAACTGCAGCGTCAGCGCTAAAAGCCTCTGCATCGCAGGGGCCATGGCACGCATGGCACGGAGAAGTGCGTCGGAATCCGAGGCAAAGAACTCGCCAAGCTTCCCCATTGCCTTTTTGCAGGCCTCGCGGC
>JBFWKZ010000076.1:0-12180 GCA_050252415.1 Oscillospiraceae bacterium
CTGATAGTATTTGCCTTTCTCGGCAATCAGGTGTTCGTGGCTGCCGCGTTCAATGATGCGTCCGTGCTCCAGCACCATGATGACATCGGAATTCTGCACGGTGGAAAGCCGGTGGGCGATGACGAATACCGTCCTGCCCTGCATCAGCGCATCCATGCCCTTCTGAACAATGGCCTCTGTTCTGGTGTCGATCGACGAGGTGGCTTCATCCAGAATCATGACGGGCGGGTCCGCTACGGCGGCTCGCGCGATGGAGATGAGCTGCCGCTGCCCCTGTGAAAGGCCGCTTCCGTCGCCCTCGAGCATGGTCTGATACCCCAGCGGGAGCATCTGGATAAAACCGTCCGCGTTCGCGAGCTTCGCGGCGGCGATGCATTCCTCATCGGTCGCATCCAGCTTTCCATAGCGGATATTGTCCATGACCGTTCCGGTGAACAGGTTTACGTCCTGCAAAACGATGCCGAGGGAGCGGCGGAGATCAGCCTTCCTGATTTTATTGATATTGATGCCGTCGTACCGGATCTTCCCGTCCGCAAGATCGTAAAAGCGATTGATAAGATTGGTAATCGTTGTTTTTCCCGCGCCGGTGGCGCCGACAAAAGCCACCTTTTGCCCCGGCTCCGCATAGAGCGTGATGTTGTGCAGCACAATTTTGTCTTCCTCATACCCGAAATCCACGTCGTAGAAACGGATTTCTCCCCGCAGCGGCGTATAGGTCACGGCGCCGTCGCTGTGCGGATGGCGCCACGCCCAGGCATTCGTCCGTTCGGTGCATTCTTTGATTTCGCCGTCTTCCGTTTTTGTATTCACTAGGGTGACGTATCCGCTGTCCTGCTCGGCTTTTTCATCCATCAGGTCAAAGATCCTGGACGCGCCGGCGAGTGCCATAACCACCATATTGAACTGCATGGAAATTTGCCCGATGGGGTTTATAAAGCTGCGGGACAGCGTCAAAAACGACGCGATCGTCCCGATTGTCAGGACATCAATTCCGGTGAGGCTCAGATTGGGGAGCTCTGCGATACCCGCCGCGCCGCCGATAATGGCAAGAAGCACATAGAGCATATAGCCCATATTGCCGACGACCGGCATGGTGATATTTCCGTATTTGTTTGCTTCCGTCGCGCTGTGGCAGAGTTCTTCGTTCTTTTTATCAAATTCTTTCTCGGCGCTTTCCTCATGGCAAAAGACTTTGATGACCTTCTGGCCGTTTATCATCTCCTCGATATAGCCGTTGACGTCGCCGAGCGAGGTTTGCTGATCCATAAAAAATTTTCCGCTGCGCCCTACCAGCAGCCTAATGACTTTCAGCAGAAGAAAAGCAAACGCGACGACGAAAACCGTCAGGCCGACGCTGAGGTAAAGCATGGAGAAAAACGCCGCGAGGACGGTCATCAGAGAGGAAAACATCTGCGGCATACTTTGTGAGATGGCCTGGCGAAGCGTATCGGCATCGTTGGTGTAGCGGCTCATGATGTCGCCGTGCGTATGCGTATCGAAATAGCGGATCGGCAGAGCCTGCATATGCTCGAACATGGAGTCCCGAATTTTTTTCAGCGTACCCTGCGCGATGACCACCATGCTGCGGTTATAGAGCAGGGTGGACAGCACGCCGACCATATAGATGATTCCCATCAGCAAAATGACATGGAATAGTTCCCCAAAAGCGGGGTGCTCCTGCCCGAGCAGCGGGGTGATGTAATTGTCGATCAGCGTTTTCAGAAACAGCGAGGAAGCCGCCATGGCCGCTGCGCTCAGCAGGATGCAGACGACGACGAAAACCAGTTGTATCCGATATTCGGCCATATAAGAGAGCAGCCTTTTGATCGTTCCCGGTTTGAAACGCCCTTTCGCAGCCTTTCCGGTCATTTTCGGGCTGCCTTTTCCCATTGCCTTATTCATGGCGCTCATCTCCTCTGTTCTGAGATTCATAGACCTCTCTGTAGATCGCGCAGGTCTTGAGCAGCTCTTCGTGCCTGCCGACTGCGGTGATCGTGCCGTTGTCCAGAACGATAATCTTATCGGCATCCTGGACTGACGCGACACGCTGCGCGATGATGATTTTCGTCGTATCCGGGATTTCCTCGCGAAAAGCCTGACGGATGAGACTGTCGGTTTGCGTATCGACCGCACTGGTTGAATCGTCGAGAATCAAAATTTTCGGCTTTTTCAGCAGCGCGCGCGCAATACAGAGCCGCTGCCGCTGACCGCCGGACACATTAGTGCCGCCCTGCTCGATATAGGTGTCGTACTGCTTCGGGAACTCCCGTATAAAGCCGTCCGCCTGCGCGAGCTCACAGGCGTGGATGAGCGCTTCATCCGTGGCGTTCTCGTTGCCCCAGCGAAGATTTTCTTTGATCGTGCCGGAGAAGAGAACGTTTTTCTGCAGCACCATAGCAACCTGGTTGCGGAGCGTTTCCAGGTCGTAGCCCCGAACGTCGGTGCCGCCGACGGTTACTTTCCCGTCCGCGACGTCATAAAGGCGTGGAATCAGTTGGACCAGGCTGGATTTTGAAGAACCCGTGCCCCCGATGAGCCCGACGGTTTCTCCCGATTTAATGAAAAGATTGATGTCGCTCAGGACCGGCTTATCGGCCTTTTTTGCATACGTGAAAGTAACATGCTCAAAGGTGATGGCGCCGTCTTTTACCAGGCAAACCGGATTCGCCACGTTTTTCATGTCGCTTTCCTCATCCAGAATTTCCACAATGCGTCCCGCTGATGCCCGGGAGATAATAATCATGACCAAGATCATGGAGAACATCATCAGGCTCATCAAAATTTGCATGGCGTAAGTAATAAGACTCGTCAGCTCGCCTGTTGAGAGCCCGAGAGCGGCATTGTCGCCGCTGGAGATAATGGCTTTTGCGCCGAACCAGGACAACAGCAGCATGCTGACATAAAGGCAGAACTGCATAAGCGGCATGTTGAAGGCCAGCCGTTTTTCCGCTTTGGAAAAATCCGTAAAGATCGACTGAGATACCCCCTTGAATTTTTTCTCCTCATAATCCTCGCGGGTATAGGATTTGACCACCCGTATGGCGTGCAGGTTTTCCTGAACGATGTTGTTCAGCCTGTCATAGGTATTGAATACCCGCACAAAAATCGGATGTACGTGTGACATGATCAGCACCAGTCCCAAGCCGAGAACCGGAATCACCGCGAGAAAAATCAGGGACAGCTGCGCGTCGATGCGAAAGGAAAATACCAGGGCGAATATGATCACCATCGGGGCCCGGACACCGAGGCGCACCAGCATCTGAAAGGCATTCTGTATGTTGGTGACGTCGGTGGTCAGTCTGGTGATAATACTTGCCGTTGAGAATTTATCGATATTCGAAAATGAAAACTTCTGCACGTTGTAGAACATGTCATGGCGCAGGTTCTTGGCAAATCCGCATGAAGCGATCGCCGCGCTGCGGCCCGCAAGGACGCCGGTCAGCAGCGAAAGCGCCGCGAAAACAGCCAGAACAAGCCCCATCATCAAAACGTAGCGCATATTTCCCGCTTCGATTCCATTGTCAATCAGGAATGCCATTAAAGTGGGGATGACGATTTCAAGAACAGATTCGGCGGCTACGTATACCGGGGCGAGAATCGTATCTTTTTTATAGTCCCGTATGCTGGATAATAATTTTTTAATCATAGAATTCCCTCAGTCAATCTCCTGTGAGCCGGAGATGTTTTCTTTCATTCTCCTAATATATGAAATCAGCGCTTCAATTTCTCCCTCCGTAAATCCTCTCAAGAGGGTTTCGTCCATTTCTTTCGAATCCTTCTTCATGACTTTATTGATATCCCAGGCCTTTTCTGTCAGCACAATCTTTTTCAGTCTTGCGTCCTGCGCAACCGCAAGCCTTTGAATCAGCCCCTTTCGTTCCATCAGGCTCAGTACCTTCGAGGCGGTGGACCGGGTAATCGTAAAGTGATCTTCAATGTCTTTCTGGAAAATGTCGTGTCCTTTGTTATCGGCAAGATAACCGATAATCCACCCGTTATTGCCTGTGACGCTGTCAACTTCTTTTTTGTGTGAAGAAAACTCAAAATAGCGCCGGATCAAATTGTTCAGTGAGCGAAGCTCCACACCGATAGTATCCTTTTCCATGCACCAATCCCTTTCCGTCGATCAATATAGTTTTATGGCAAACAGTTTGATATCAAACATTATAACGGCGGCTTCAGCATTCGTCAATATTGGAAACCGACAGATTTTAGCCGTAAAAAGGCCGCATCTTTGAACAAATCGGCAAACACTTTTTCCCGGATCGGATAAAGGGATGTCCACAGCGGGCTGCGATTTATCATTTACTGTATCCGGATAAATCCGAACCATCGTCTGTCCTAGCGTAATCATGCATTCGGACTTTTGCTGTTTGGACGACGTCGTATGAAAATACTCCTGTTTTGGGCAACTCTACGCTGCGTTTGTTGTAATACCATTGATTATTTGTTAGAATGTGAATAAAAAAGTGAGCATTGAGGGATCGGCATGGACGTTCAAAAAACAGGTATACTTATATCTGAAGTTAGAAAAGAGAAGGGACTTACGCAAAAGCAGCTGGCGGAGCAATTGCATGTTTCAGACCGTACGATCAGCAAGTGGGAGCGCGGAGCCGGCTTCCCGGACATTTCATTGCTCGAACCTTTGGCGAATGCGCTCGATGTTTCGGTGACCGGCCTATTGCAGGGTGAGCGTATTCCCGCGGCAGAAGCAGATTTTACTGTTCGCAACGCTATTGCTATTGTGTATAAACAAATGAAAGCACGGACGCGAAAAAGAGTTGGGACAATTGCCGCGTCAATCATTCTGACTGTGTTTTTTGCGGGTTTTATATTTGCCTCGCTTGATTATTCCGGCGCATTTCTGAAAGATGTTGAAATGGAAATCCCCGTTGGGGTTTATATCGACGGGACAAAAGTCGATGAGAGCAGCGTGGCCGTCAGCGGTAAGCGAAATACAGTAACGCTTGACAGATTTACCGGTAAATTTGCTGTTGCATATGTCGGGAGAACCTGTCGGGATGGTGTGACGGCATGCATTGATTGGGATGATCCGGCCCCAGGATATGAGAGCATTTCATATCATGCTTTCGGCGGCGCTTGGGAAAGCGGCGTACAGAGGAATCTCTATATATCGGAAGATATGACTCAATTTGCACTGATTCTGGATGATGGGGTCATTATTGCAACAGATGAATACTACGTGCCGCTTCTGATGTTGGACCAATATTATCCGCTGGCATCCTAAGCGCCGTTTGTGCGGCGAATTTCCAGCTTGAAGCAAACCTTGTGTACGGCGTGATAATCGGTCCGGCCGCCGATCTCCATTATAGCGCTTAGCAATAGCGAAGAATCGAGAAAGATCCGGATTTTGCGAGGTTGGCTGGACATGAAAAAACGGCCCCGCCGAAACGGAGCCGTGTAAATTATTATCTTCCAGGTGGGCGCGGTGGCCTATGTGGCGGGCCGGGTGGATGCGGTGGCGGACCGGGTGGATGCGGTGGCGGACCGGGTGGATGCGGTGGCGGACCGGGTGGATGCGGTGGCCTGGGCGGCTTGGGCCTCGGGCAAAACCACGGAAACATCCAGCAGAAAAAGTTATTTCTCGGCATAGCAGCACCTCCTTTCAAACCATCTTATGCGGTGAAAAGACAATTGACATAGGGGCCGGCCTTTGCATCCCTCGCTGAAAAAGAAATGCCGACGACGTGGAAAAAGCAAAAAAATCATAAAAACCGCTGAAATTTCACATACTATGCCCATAACAAATCCAAGGAGGATACAATATGGGAATCATAGGATGGATCATCATAGGCGCTCTAGCCGGCTGGATCGCCAGTATGATCATGGGTAAAAACGATGAAATGGGCGCCGGCGCCAATATCCTGTACGGTATTATCGGAGGTTTTCTGGGCGGATTCCTGATGAACCTCATCGGGGGAGTCGGGATTACGGGTTTCAATATTTGGAGCCTTTTCGTAGCGGTTATCGGCGCGGTAGTTCTTCTGGTCATTGTCAATGCCGTCAAAAAAAGAAAAAAGGCTTAGGGCTTGTTTGAAAAATTCTCGCATATGTCCTTTGGCCGAATTTTGCGCCGTACTGCGTTAAATTTTCTTGCCATAAAGAAATTATGCCTGTGAAAATCTGCCTTGTCCAACACAAAATTCGTCTCGAATTCCAAACACGCTGATTTTCCAAACAAGCCCTAGCTAAGAAGCCAAATCAAACCGTCACAACACTGTGGCGGTATTTTTATAGCCAGACAAGCGAGAATTTATTGCTGAACAAAATTATAGAGACAGGGCCGCCGTTGCAGAAGACGGCGGCCCTGTCGTTTTAGCTTTTGCTTAGAAATCGACCTCGGTATCGTAATAGCAGCACTTGAGCAGCTTCTCCATCTCCTCCAGGCTGGGCTGGCGGGGATTGGAGCCGGTGCAGGCGTCGCTGAGCGCGTTCTTTGCGATCTCCGGAAGGCGCTCCAGAAAAACGTTCTCCGGGACAAAGCCGTTCTCGGTGGGATAGCTGTCTGCGCCATAATTTTTTATGCAGTGCGGGATGTTCAGCGCATCGTTCATACCGAGCAGGTGGTCAATCAGGAGAGCGACCTTCTCGTCGTCGTTTTTGCCGCCGAGATTCATATAATCCGCGATCTGGCCGTAGCGCTTTTTCGCGGTCTCATCCTTGGCGTTGAAGGCGATAACCTTGGGCAGATACATGGCGTTGGCCGCGCCGTGGATAAGGTGGGCGCCGTAGTCGGCGAAAGCTGCGCCGGTCTTGTGGGCCATGGAGTGAACAATGCCCAGCAGCGCATTGGAAAAAGCCATTCCGGCCAGACACTGCGCGTTGTGCATGCTGTCGCGCTTGGACATGTCGCCGTTGTAGGAATCAACGAGGTCGCTCTGGACCATTTTGATGGCAAAGATGGCGAGCGGGTCGGTGAAATCACAGTGGGCGGTGGAGACATAGGCCTCAATGGCATGGGTTATGGCATCCATTCCGGTGTGGGCCACCAGTTTTTTGGGCATGGTCTCCGCCAGATCGGGGTCCACAATGGCCACGTCCGGGGTGATCTCAAAGTCCGCGAGGGGATATTTAATTCCCTTGGCATAGTCGGTGATGACGGCGAAAGCCGTCACCTCGGTAGCGGTACCGGATGTCGAGGAGATGGCACAAAAATGGGCCTTCCTGCGGAGCTTGGGCAGTCCGAACACCCTGCACATATCTTCAAAGGTAAGATCGGGATATTCATACTTGATCCACATCGCTTTTGCCGCGTCGATAGGAGAGCCGCCGCCAATGGCAACGATCCAGTCGGGCTGAAATTTCTGCATGACCTCGGCGCCCTTCATGACGGTTTCCACCGACGGATCGGGCTCAATGCCCTCGAACAGTTTCACTTCCATGCCGGCTTCCTTCAGATAGGAGACCGCACGGTCCAGAAAACCAAATTTCTTCATGCTGCCGCCGCCGACACAGATAATCGCGCGCTTGCCTTCAAAAGTCTTCAGCGCCTCCAGCGCGCCCTTGCCGTGGTACAGATCTCTCGGTAAAGTAAATCTTGCCATAGGATTACCTCCAAATTCTTTCTGCGTTTTTGCCGCAGTTCCCAGGAAGCGCGTGAACGGCGTATCGGCTACGCAGAACACATAAGTCCCTGTGATTGCTAAATTACCAGGACTTATGACGCTTGTCAAGGAAAATCGCTCTTAATTGACAAAAAAATAACATTTTGTGCTGCCGGCGCGAAAAAAGACAGTTGGTTTTTCCGACCGATAAGACTATCATATCAAAACCCGGATAAAAAATTCATCATCAATCAAAAAAACGCCTTTTTGGATAATCCCGATAATTGAGCTTTTTTGTTTTCAGACCAAAATCTGTATATTGTAACCCTTTTGAGTTGATTGCAAAAACGATGGTTGGTATTATTATCCATATAGTGGTAAGAAATATCCAAGTTTGCAGTTTATTTATGTTGTGCGAAAAAATAAGGTTTGATTATTTAGATAATCAGAAAGCAAATTATATTGTTATGGAGGTATCAGGCAATGAAAATCAAAGCGATAGAATGTAGCTTTTCTGTATGTCAATTGAAGGACATATCAGCGATAGATATGAATAGTGAACTTTTCTTTCTCGGAAAGACAGATGAGGAATTATCTCTGGTATGCCCCACAGAGAGTATACCCGTCAGTGTCATTAAAAGAGATGATGGTTGGAAGGCCTTTAGAATAGAGGGCATATTGGATTTCTCACTTATCGGCATATTATCGAAAATTGCAAATCTATTGGCCGATAACGATATCAGTATCTTTGCCATCTCAACGTTTAATACGGATTATATTCTAACAAAGGCAGACAATTATGCAAGAGCGTTGGATTTGCTTGAAAAAGCTGGATATCAAATTGTATAGCGTCGTCTAATGAGCAGCAGATGCACCTGAGAAATGGAGAGAACTGCAATGACCCAGAGCCTTATCATACGGATATGTCAGTATAAAGCAACTGATGACATGTCATAAACTTCGCATGATGTTTATGAGATACAGTGGACACTTTGGCGGATTATTTATACTTTTCTATTAGGAGAAAGAATCTCAGATGAATAAAGAATTCGATTTTCGATTTGCAGACGAAAAAGATACTGCAAAGATTTTATACTTCATAAAAGAGCTTGCAGTCTATGAAAAGATGGCAGATGAAGTGGTTGCCACAGAAGAATTGATGAAGGAATGGATATTCGAAAAGAAAAAAGCGGAAGTCATTTTTGTCACAGAAAACAGAAAAGAAGTTGGCTTTGCGCTGTTTTTTCACAACTTTTCCACGTTCCTCGGCCGCGCCGGGATCTATCTTGAAGATTTGTATGTCCTGCCGGAATGCAGAGGGAAGGGCTACGGAAAGGCATTGTTAAAGCAGCTTGCAAAGATCGCAGTTGAGCGTGGATGTGGACGACTGGAGTGGTGGTGCCTTGATTGGAATAAGCCGAGCATCGATTTCTACCTTTCTCTTGGTGCAGAACCGATGCGTGATTGGACAGTCTATCGGATTTCCGGAAACACCCTGAAAGAACTGGCTGAGTAATTTTGCAGTGCGCCGAAGGATGCCCTTCCTCCTTATGCTGCGCTTCCCATTGTGGTTATGATGTGTACGAATGACATCGTCCCCTTATGATAAAAAAAGAAATTACTATCTTGTTACCGTCCCGGGTCACAAAACGATTAACTTGAAAAGCCTCAGCGAAAAGATTCCCGGCCGTAAACTGAGCTTTGCCAATGAAGAAATGCTTTTAGAACTTTTGGCATTAAGAAAAGGACACGTAACACCACTTCCCAATAAATTTGTATTTAAATAAAAAAGTTTTTTCGTCATGCCTCGTCTTTTATGTAAACTGGTACGCCATGGCCCGCGCTCAAATGAGTGGCATTTTCATAAAGATAAAAAAAGTTATTTTCAGCGGAACAAATATCCGCCGGAGAGCGTCAAAGTAATCAATACGATGATTAAAGATTGTGGGTGTGTGCAGATGAAGAAACTTATTTCCATTGCGCTTGCCGTGGCCCTCCTCGTTCCGTTCGGCGCTACGGCGTCTGCTGCGGCTTCGACACTGGACGAGCGGCTTGAGGCCATTACGCTTTCGGTGAAGGATACCCTCGGCATCGGGGATGATTACACCGATTTTGAAAGTTCGCTGAACGAAAGCGACGGGCAGAAAGTCTGGACCCTGGACTGGCACGACGACGATGAGGAAACTTACGTCGAAGCGAACGAGAACGGCAAGATTATCCATTATTACTGGAATTACAGCGGCGGCGACGATGATTCTTACGGAAATATCCATAAATTCCCCGCGTATTCCATGGACGAGGCCGCGTCCATTGCCGATGAATTCCTGAAAAAAGTGCTCGACACCGATATCGAGTGGGCGGAGCTGGACTCAAATTTCAGATACTACAGCAGCCGCTACAACTTCAGCGGATACCTCACCCTTAACGGGTTGGACACATCGGTTCCCATAAGGCTTGCGGTCGACGGGAGCACCGGAAAAGTCACCAGCTATTACCGCGACGACGAGGGGCAGGACTACAGCGCCGCCTCCGACCCGTCCGCCGCGATAGCGGCCGCCGACGCATCCGGAACCCTTTACGATACCGTAAACATGACGCTTGCCTACGCGACGAGGGATGACGACGGCACGGCCTATCTCCAGTATACCCCCGATTCCGGCGATACCTACGTCGTGGACGCCATCACCGGCGAGCTCGTGGACCTGACCGAGCTTGAGTCCGGTTACGGCGAGACGTATAATGAATACAAGAGCGGCGGCATGCGCGGGGCGGAAGCTTCCGACTCGACAAGCTCCGTCCTTACCGACATTGAGCGTGAGGCGGTCGAGGGGATGGAAGGCGTCTTGGACAGCGCCGAGCTTGAGGCCGCCGCGCGCGCCGTGTCCGAGCTGGGCATCACCGATGATTTTGAGCTCGACTCCATCTATTACAGTTCCTGCACTGACGACGAAGGCAATACGCAGATTGAGGCCAGCCTTGAATTCGGGCCCGCCAATGACGATGCCGCGGCCAACGAGCTGAAGGACCTGGTCATGGATGCCGAGACGGGCAAAATAATCTCTGTCGACGTGTGGGGGGACTACTGCACCGAATCCGAGGATGGAACCTATACGTACACGAGGGACGAGGCCGAAGCCACGGCCCGTAGCTTCGCGGGCAAGATGGTGCCCGATATGCTCGCCGAATGCGTGCTGCTCGACAGCACCGGAGACTCCGGCACAAGCGAACAGTATTTCACCTTCAGCCGCGCTGTAAACGGAATCATTTTCCCTGAAAATGATATCAGCGTCGCGGTCGACGCCGATACCGGGTACGTGGACAGCTATGACACCACTTGGACCGACGACGATATCCGCTTCGTCTCCGATACCGGCGCGATTTCCGGGGACGATGCGGCCGATGCATACACCGCGGCCGTCGGCACGGAGCTGCGCTATGTGCAGGTCCCGGCCGACGTGCAGAGCTCTGGGATGCTGCTCGCCTACGCCTTCAGCGACAGCTCAGTGTGGGGCGTGGACGCCACCTCGGGCAAGATCTTGCAGGACGAGGAGGACTCCGATGAAGCCCTGGAATACGGCGATCTCTCGGGCCACTGGGCCGAGAGTATGATCGAAAAACTGGCCGAGTACGGCGTCGGGTTTTCAGGCGGCTCCTTCCAGCCCGAAGCCCAGCTCACCCAGAAGGACGCGCTGATCCTGATAACCGGCGCGGCGGGGTATGATTACAGCGATGGTACCGATATCGAGGGCCTTTACGATACGGCCTACTACCTGGACATCCTCGACGAATCCGAATATGACCCCGACGGGCTTGTCACACGCGCCGACCTTGCAAAATACATCGTCAACGCGCTGGGCTACGGCGAAGTTGCGGAGATCACCGGGATATTCACGGTCGATTTCGCCGACGCCGGCGATATTCCATCCGACCTCTACGGATATGTGGCGATTGCCAGGGGCCTCGGCATCATAGGCGGCGTTCCCGGCGGAAGCTTCCTGCCGAACGATACGGCGGTCCGCGCGCAGGCCGCGGCAATGCTGTACCATTACATGAGTACCTGAATCGTAAGCCACTACGCCCATTTTATGAAATAAAGCCGGACAGAAAGTAACACCTCGCCGCTGCAGCGGCGAGGTGTTACTTTATTCAGTTGAATCCATAATGATTATACAAGCTGGCCCGGACGCTTTTCCTTCTCTTTCGGAGGAAAATTCCTGTCAAACGCATCCGCCTCAAAATCGTCGACGAGATAGCCTGCCGGATCGGCGTAGGCGCCGGTTATGCCGCTGAGATGGGCCTTAGTTCATTTACCATGAAGTACGGCGCGGGCTCACCTCTCGGCACAGCAGCATAATCAATATTTAAAGACTGCCCGGATACAAAACCAAACCGCTTGTAAAAAGCGGGGTTTCCGGTAATCGCAACAGCGCCGCAGCCGAGTTTTTTTGCTTTCTCCAACGTATAAGCAATCAGCCGGCTGCCGTAGCCTTTTCTCTGGTACGCCGGTAAAACGCTTCCGGGCCAAAAACCATAATCGGGACTTGCTTTCCGTCAAACAGCATTCTCCTAAATTTTAATTTAATCTTTTGATAATATCTAAAGTTTAGCGGAAATA
>JBFWKZ010000077.1:0-12157 GCA_050252415.1 Oscillospiraceae bacterium
ATTGGGCATGGTTCTCACCCTATAAAAATGTATAAATGTATAATATATTTATTATAATACAATTTCCGTTGTCAGACAAGACAAAATGTTAATGTATTTTTTCAACAAGTCCTATTATGATTCAAACTTTAATAAAAGTTTAATTTATTTTTATTACCTCTCCTATTTAAAAAATAACAATGTGCCGAATAAGGCAAATTTCATCGCGGACCGTATCACTCCCTTACTTTTTGCATATAAATAACATAGAAGACAATGCGGTCTGACAGAATTCTAATCCTACCTGTCAGACTCTTTTTTTGAAAGGAGATCGCTGTATGTGTTCAATTTGCGGTATTCTGGGAAATGTCGGGGTTTATATTGAAAAAATACTCAATGGAATGAGCGCCGTGATGAAAAACAGGGGCCCCGACCAAAGCGGTGTCTATATTGATAATGGCGTTGCGCTTGGGCATAATCGTCTTGCCATTATTGATATTGAAAATGGGATACAGCCTATGACACGCTCTTATATGGGCCATAACTATACCATCGTCTATAATGGCGAACTTTATAATACGCCGGAGCTGACGGCCCTACTGCGGGAAAATGGGATACAGCCCCAGACGTATTGTGACACTGAGGTCGTTCTTTACATGTACATATTGTTTGGCCAAAAATGTGCCTCGCTGCTCAACGGCATTTTTGCGTTTGCCGTCTATGACGAGATGGAAAAGCGGGTCTATATGGTGCGCGACCGGTTCGGGATAAAGCCGCTTTTTTATACGTGGAGAGGAGAGACCTTGATATTCGCTTCGGAGATCAAGGCGCTGCTGAAATATCCCGGGATCAAGCCGGAAGTTGATAAGGAAGGGTTATGGGAACTGCTGTTTCTTGCGCCGGACAGATTCAGCGGCGGCATATTCAAGGGAATATATGAGCTGGACCCGGCGCATCACGCCGTATGGCAGGGGGGAAAACTGCATACCGAGCCGTACTGGCAGCTTGAGGCCCTTGAGTGCAAAGACAGCCGGGAAGATATTATCGCCAGAACACAGTACCTGCTTAAAGATGCTATAGAGCGGCAGTTGGTTTCCGATGTCCCGCTGTGTACACTGCTTTCCGGTGGACTGGATTCCTCAATTATAAGCTCGGTTGCATCAAGATTCTATAAAAATCATAATGAAACGCTTTCAACCTATTCATTTGAATATGAAGGAAATAAAAACAGCTTCCGTAGCAGCTTGTTCCAGCCGCAGAGTGATGACGACTATGCCGTCTATATGGCGGATTGGCTGGGGACTGATCACCAGGTCCTGACGGCCCCAACCAGCGAGGTAATCGGGTATCTTGGGACTGCCGCTCTGGCACGTGATTTTCCGGGACAAGCGGACATCGATTCTTCTCTGCTGTATTTTTGTCAAAGAATAAAAAAACGCCATACCGTTGCAATGTCCGGTGAGTGCGCGGACGAGATATTTGGCGGCTATCCCTGGTTCTACAGGCCGGAAATGCTGGAGAACGCGTTTTTCCCATGGATCCATGATCCCATGCTCCGCGCGTCGCTGTTCGACGACAGCATAGTGAGGAGCGGTAAAGGTTATCATTATATGACGGCAAGATACAAAAAGAGCATGAGCACCTGTCCCATGCTGGATACCGACAGTGACACGATGAAGGTGAGCCGCCGGGCGACCTGGCTGTCCGTCAATTTCTTCATGACCTCGCTTCTGGAACGTAAAGACCGGATGAGCATGGCGTCCTCCGTTGAAGTCAGAGTACCATATGCGGACCACAGAATACTGGAATATGTGTATAATGTGCCGTGGGAAGTGAAATTCGAAAATAAAGTTGAAAAGGCGCTGCTGCGAAATGCGATGTCGGATTATCTGCCTGAGAAGATTTTATATCGGAAAAAAAGTCCGTACCCCAAGACACAAAACCCGGAGTATGAAAAAGCGGTTTTAAAGGTCCTGAGAAATAGACTGCGCAGAAAAAGCTCACCGCTGGCCCAGATGCTTAATAAAAAGGCATTTGAGAACTTCCTGGGTTCCGGAGACGGAACCTGGTTCGGTCAGCTGATGGGCAGGCCGCAGCTCATTGCGTGGCTGCTACAGTTCGACATTTGGGCTGAGGCTTATAACGTGAATTTCATTTAACGGCTGTTGCAGTGGCCGATAGTCACTTTCTGCTTTTAACCTTGAATAAATGTAAAAAAAGTCCGGCGAAAGCCGGACTTTTTTTAGTAGCCTCATATCTTCGGCTTTTGCCGAGATTTTTGACTATAACGCATGAGTCATGATCAGATTCTTTAATATGCAATAGTTACTGCCAAGAATATGGATACCATCGCTTGTGGCATATTCGTCGGGCATATAACCGCTTGCGTTGCAGTAGGCGCCAAAAGCGTCGAGGTAATAGACGTCCTGCTCAACGGAGACTTGCTGAAGTGTGTCATTAAATTTCAGGACATTGGTGCGATTAAAATTTTCAGAGTTATCTGAACGCGTTTTTCCGATGGGCGTTATCGAAATAAGGTATACTGTTGCGTCAGGCTGTCCTTTTTTGACCATCTCAACCAACTGAGACATGCTGTTATAATAAGAATCCAAATGTTCATCCAACGGTCCAAGTTCATTGACGCCAAGCATGACGTATATTTTAGCGTAACTTTTCTCTTCCAAAACATCAGCAATGGTGCCAAGTTCATTGACCGTATTTCCATCCTCATCCTCATAAGTCTCTTCAAGAGGGAAACGGTCGTAAGTGAGAAGGCTACTTGCCGAAATACCGCTCACAGCGTAAAAATCGGCGTTCGGAAGGTTAAAGTAATTCTTCATGCCGACGACGAGCGAATGGCCGATAAAGCAGGCGTCGTCAAAATAGCTGGTGCTTACAGCATCCGACAGGGGCGGAACTTTGGCAAAGACCTGATAGCCTTCGTAATCGTCATCCGGATCAGTATCCGCGGATGTGATGTCGGTACTGCCGTAACGCTGAAACAGCGCCGCAACCTCTGCGCGTTTGACACAGGCGTCCGGGTCGAAACAGCCATCGTCTCTGCCGGTTATGATGCCGGCCTGCTGAAGGGTATATACGGCATTTGTGTCGCTTATCAAATCTTCGTCGGAAAAGGCCGTCTTACGGACATTGGCAGGGAGTTCCAGATCAAAATAACTGCAATACTGTGCCAGGTAGACACAGATGTCTTCCCGTGTGATCGGATCGTTGGGAGAAAAGGTAGTGCCCGTTGTGCCGGAAGCAATGCCGTTTTTATATGCCCAATCGATATATGGAGAATAGTATTTGTTGTATGGCACATCGGCAAGCCCCTCGACCGTAGCCGACATCAAATCATTCCGGATATATCCGGTCATGCCGTCATAGCGGACCTTATACCAATCGTCGGAAATTCCAAGCACCTCGACGGTTGCGCCTTTATCGAGCATTTCAAGTTTATCGGATTCCGTTGTCGGCTTCGAGCGCATATTCACATACGTTTTTGTAATGACACCGTCCGTCGTAAACTCCGTTGAGACATTAGCCATACGTCCCAGTACCGTGCAAAACATTCCGCGTGTCATTGTCCCATCGGGGGAAAAGGTAGCGTCACCGGTTCCCTGGAAGAGGTTGTTGTTGACAACATAGTCAACGGCCTCGGCATACCAGGCATCCGAAGAGACATCTGAAAAGGCAAAGACGCTTATACTGAAGCCAGAAATCATCAGCAACATTACGAGAAAAAGAAACATTAATTTTTTCATGCTATCACCCCGCATTTCAATAATGGTAACAAATATAGCATGAAAAGTCAAGATTACTCGATTTTTGCCGAATAAGACTCCGGCGCCTTGGCGATGGTCATTGTCTTAAGTGCATCTCTCAGTGCCTTCAGATACGGAGAAAATTCCGCTTCGGGGACACCGTATGTGAGATTGAGCTCATACTCGAGGGGCAACCAGGTCGAGGTGTCCGCCTCATTGTGCTGAAGGATAGCCTCCATTTTATCAAGTGCTTTATATATTCGCGCCTCAGGCGTCTCAAGCGCGTTCATCTCGTGAAACAGGGGAATGAGCTCCTCGCGGAAGTAAGCGGGCAAATTTTTGACAAAGTTATCGACCTGAATATTCTCCGCCGCCTCGTCGCTCTCCGTTTTGAGGAAGGATGGAATGTCGCCGGTAAACGCCTCGCCAATATCATGCAGCAGGCACATTTTGAGGACTTTGTCCATATCCGCCTCCGAAAACTCGTCTCTTATAAAGTAGGCCATCAGGCAAAGACGCCAACTGTGTTCCGCAACACTTTCATGTCGTCCGGTGGAGGTCCAGGAGTGACGCGTGTTGCATTTCATGCGCTCAGCCAACGTCATGATCTCAATAAATTTTTGGATATCCATATCGTCTCCTAAGAGATCAGTGCAGGCCGTTTGGCCTGCACTGATGATTTTTTAATAAATTTATAGGATCCCGGCCAGTACGTTGTTCATATCATACATTCCGGGCTTCGTAATTCCCGCCATATATTTGGCTGCGGCCACAGCGCCATTTGCGAATACTTCTCGGGAGTAGGCTTTATGTGTAAATTCAATAACCTCGTCCGGCCCGCAGAAGAGAACTTCGTGCTCGCCGACGATGGTCCCGCCGCGAATTGCAGAAATACCGATTTCGTGTTCTCCGCGTACCCGGCGAACACTCTCACGCTCATAGACATACTCGGGTTTATAGGGCAGCGCCTCGGCAATTGCGTTTGCCAGCATAATGGCGGTGCCGCTGGGAGCGTCGACCTTTGTTCTGTGGTGGCGCTCAATGATCTCGACATCATAATCCGCGCCGAGAACTGCGGCGGCCTTTTTCAGCAGATGTGTCAGCAGATTGATGCCAAGCGACATGTTGCCGGACCGAAAGATAGGAATTTCTTTAGCCGTGTCGGCAATTAGCTGAAGCTGCTCCGGACTGTGTCCTGTTGTGCAGATGACAACAGGCATCTTACGGCGTTTGCAGTAGGCCAGCAGAGGCTCCAGTGAAGCGGAATTTGAAAAGTCGATGATGACATCGGCAGCCCCTGAAAACTCCATTGGATCGGCATAGACGGGATAGGTACTGAGTTTTACCGCATTCAGATCAAAACCGGCAACGACCTCCATATCCGTCTTAGCTGCGCACATGCGTGTGACGACCTGCCCCATTCTTCCATTACACCCGGAAATGATTATCTTTGGCATTGAAGATTCCCTCTACTTAAGCTCTACGCCGACTTCAATAAGGGAAGCCTTGAGCTTTTCAACATTGGCCGGCGCCATTTCCCACAGGGGAAGACGCAGGTCACCGGCATCCATGCCCATGAGATTCATAGCGGTTTTTACCGGGATTGGGTTTGTTTCAATGAAGAGATCGTGGAAGAGGTTTGAATATTTGTTATGGATTTTACGTGCGGCTGCAAAATCATTGTCAAGGCAGAGTTTGCAGAGCTTTGCCATAGGTGCGGGCAAAATGTTCGTAAAGACGGATATAACGCCCTTGCCGCCCATAGCCATAAGAGCGAGGGTGTTGTCGTCGTTGCCGCTCCAAATGTTGAGCTCATCGCCGCAGAGCTTAAAAGTGCGTGAGATAAGCGAGAAATCACCGGAGGCTTCCTTTACGCCGTTGATGTTGGGGTGCTTGGCAAGGATGGCGTAGGTATCGGCCGTGATGCCCATAGAGGTACGGCTTGGGACATTATAAAGTACCATCGGGATATCAACACGGTCGGCAACATAGGTAAAGTGCTGAACAAGGCCGCGCTGAGACGTCTTATTGTAATAGGGGGTGACCATAAGCGTAGCATCGGCACCGGAGGCCTTGGCGCAAACGGCAAGCTCATAAGCGGTATTGGTGTCATTGCTGCCAATACCGGCAATGATTTTCATACGGCCGGCGTTCTTTTTTACAGTGAAGTCGATCAGCTGTTCATGCTCTTCGATAGTCTGTGTGGCGCTTTCACCGGTGGTACCACAGACCAGAACCGCAGCAGTCCCGCCCTCATATTGAAAATCGAGATATTCAGCCATCTTATCATAATCAATCACGCCGTTATGATAGGGCGTGACGATTGCCGTGCAGGAGCCGGTAAAAATAGGGGTCTTCATTTTATGTACCTCCAAAGAAGATTATTGTTGCTCAGTAATATAACCCTCGGCGCAGAGGAGCTCGGCAAGCAATACGGCTCCGCCGGCAGCGCCTCTCAGTGTATTGTGACTCAGGCAGACGAATTTATAGTCGTACTGGGTATCTGGGCGCAGTCGGCCGATGGAAACAGCCATGCCGTTTTCAAGCATGCGGTCGAGTCGTGTCTGAGGCCTTGAAGGGTCAGTAAAGTAGTGCAGGAACTTTTTAGGCGCACTGGGCAGATTGAGTTCCTGAGCCCTTCCGGAGAAGTTTTCCCACTTAGAAAGGATTTCCGCTTCCGTGGGCTTTTTATCGAAACTCATAAATACTGCCGCCATATGTCCGTTGGAAGAGGCAACGCGCAGGCATTGTGCGGTGATGGAGGGCCTTTCGGCGTTCTTTATGACATTACCGTCGATGCTTCCCCAAAGTTTGAGGGGTTCTAGTTCGGATTTTTCCTCCTCGCCGCCGATGTAGGGAATCACGTTGTCGACCATTTCAGGCCAAGTTTCAAAAGTTTTTCCGGCGCCGGAAATTGCCTGATAAGTGCAGACAAGGACCTTGTTGAGTCCGTACTCGTCCTTAAGGGGATGCAGGGCGGGCACATAGCTCTGAAGGGAACAGTTGGACTTCACAGCGATGAAACCACGCTCTGTCCCCAGTCGCTTTCGTTGAAATTTAATGACTTCAAGGTGCTCAGGATTCAGCTCCGGAACGACCATCGGCACATCAGGAGTCCATCTATGGGCGCTGTTGTTAGAGACAACCGGACACTCGCATTTTGCATAAGCTTCCTCAAGGGCCTGAATCTCGTCCTTTTTCATATCAACTGCAGAGAATACAAAGTCAACGGTGGATGCGATTTCCTTGATGTCGGCCTCAGCATTTTTTACAACGAGCTTTTTCGCCATCTCAGGCATCGGTATTTCGAGAGCCCAACGGGAGCCAACGGCTTCTTCATAGGTTTTACCGGCGCTGCGGGCGCTGGCGGCTATGACTTTGAGCTCAAACCAGGGGTGTTTATCCATAAGAGTGACGAAACGCTGACCGACCATACCTGTTCCACCGATCACGCCGACTTTATACTTTCTCATAATTGACTTCCTTTCCTATCCTCATTAATGTGCCATAACATTTTATTCACAGGACATGCCATAATTGACAGAATATAAAAATTTGTGCAGCCCTTGAAAAAAAACGAAAATTCTTATATAATGGGGCATGCTGTCAAATAAAACGATTTGACATACCGTTTTTTGTTAAAATAATGATATCACAGTGAATTGCTAACGTCAACAAAAACTGCGTCCTCTTGAAAGGAATAATTAAATGAAATATTCGCAAATGAAGCATATTTTTCCATGCTTTTTTACCATTATTTTAGTTATATGTATGACAATCAACGCCGACGCTTCAACTAAAATATATGTGAATACCGGAGTTGATGTTTTAAGCGGGAATCTTGCTTCCAGCTATGCCGTCGGAAGCGGCGAAACCGAACAGCTTTCAGGAGGAACTACATATATTTTAACAGGCAACGGAATGACGACTATCGACGGCGGGACAAGCAGCTCGATTGACGACATCGATGTCGGGGAAATTGGTGCCACCAGCGTTAACATCCAAAACGACGTGGTCAAAATTGGATTATACTATTATTATAGTACAGTCCGGGACAGTTCGGTAGAGACCTGCCGCGTTTCCAACTATGTCGGCAGTGGGTTCGAATTCGGCTATTACGATGCCTCGCGTGTTTTTCATAGTCTTGGCAGTACGGATGAAACGGCACTGACCGTCATGAAGGATACCAATGTCAGTGTCTCGGCCGGGGCTGTTGGATGCTATCATATTAAACTGTCCAATGCCTATTCAAATTATGACGATGCTCAAAAAGCGGCCTCAAAATACAGTGACGCCTTTCCGGCGTACTACAGTGGAAAATTTTATGTCCTTGTCGGCAATTATACGAGTACGGATGATGCCGGTGACGCTATGGAGAAACTTGATCTCAGCGGCCAGGTATACAGCGCCAGCAATAAATGTATCGTCGTCACAAAGACCGGCACGACCAATATATTGTTTGAATTTGATTATGGCAGTACATATTCGCTCGCGCTTAGGCCTACAGCTGGTTCGTCAAAAGCTGTCACCACGATTGCCGCCGGCAACGCCAGCGGCTACAGGTATTATGGCGACTTTGTTTTCCTGCGCTACAACGGCAAAAATATGACGGTCGTCAACTATGTCGGCACAGAGGACTACACCAAGGGCGTCATCCCTTATGAAATGAGCGCTTCCTGGCCAAAGGAGGCGCTTAAGGCCCAGGCGATGTGCGCCCGAACCTATGCGGCTGCAAATTTCAATCAATACGGTGCCTATGGCTTCGATATGACGAACGACACGTATTCGCAAGTCTATAGAGGGACTAACTCGGCAAATTCGATAACAGATGCGGCCGTCGATGAAACGAAGGGCCTGTATGTCACCTGCGGAGGCTCGCTGTGTACGACGTTTTTCTTTTCCAGCGATGGCGGTGCAACGGCATGCAGCGAAGATATCTGGACAAACGCACTGCCGTATCTGCGTGGAAAGATCGACCCGTTTGAGGCCGATTTAGATGATTTCCCTTATAAAAGCTGGAGCTATTCATACACGCCGGATCAGATCACCGCAAAACTTAAATCTCGCGGGTACAGTATCGGCACGATCGATAGCATAGACGCCGAATATACCGATGTCGGCAATATGAGTAAGCTGACCTTTTGCGATACCGATGGGACCCAAATATCGGTCACCAAAGGCAATACCTACAGCGTCCTCGGATTGCCGAGCATCCATTTTACGATTGAATATGATAAAAATAGTGGAAAATATCTTATTGAAGGCGGAGGATGGGGGCACAATGTTGGCATGAGCCAGTGGGGAGCTTATTCCATGGCGAAAGTACACGAGCTGAGCTACGCCGAGATCATCTGCTTTTACTATACGGATGTTGACCTCTCAAAGGGAGTATACGTTTCATGAACAAATCCGATTTTAACTTTTATTTGCCGGAGGAGCTGATTGCACAGACGCCAATACCGCGGCGTGACGGTTCGCGCCTTTTACATCTCGACAAAAATACCGGCGAGGTTGAGCACAGACATTTTTATGACCTGCCTGAGTATCTGCGCCCGGGAGACTGTCTTGTCCTGAACGATTCACGGGTTTTACCCGCAAGACTGATCGGCACCCGTAAAACCGGCGGGCATATCGAAGTTGTGCTGCTGCGTGATCTGGGCGACGACTGCTGGGAGTGCCTGACCCGGCCGGGAAGAAAATCCAGGCCCGGAACAGAGCTTGTCTTCGGCAACGGAGAACTGACCGCCGAGGTTCAGGCTGTAGCCGAAGGCGGCAAGCGGATAATAAAATTTTACTATGAGGGTATTTTTCTCGAAACGCTGGAGCGTCTGGGTAAAATGCCCTTGCCGCCTTATATCAAGGTCGAGCTTGAAGATCAGGAGCGCTATCAAACGGTCTATTCGCGTGAGCTGGGTTCGGCCGCCGCGCCGACCGCGGGATTGCATTTTACCAAAGAACTTTTAAAAAAAATTGAGGACATGGGTGTAAATGTCTGCTACATCACGCTGCATGTCGGCCTTGGCACGTTCAGGCCTGTCAAAACCGAGAAAATAGAAGATCATGAGATGCACTCCGAATTCTGCATCGTCCCGGAGCGCACGTCCAAAATTGTGACCGAGACGAAAAAAAACGGCGGAAGAATTATCTGCGTCGGTACGACCTCATGCCGAACGGTTGAAAGTTTTGCAAATGACGACGGCACATTGGACGCGACCTCGGGCTGGACGGATATCTTTATATATCCCGGCTACCGCTTCAAATGCCTTGATGCGCTGATCACGAATTTCCATTTGCCTGAAAGCACGCTCATCATGCTTGTCTCTGCACTGGCCGGCAGGGAGAATATTTTGCGTGCTTATGATATTGCCGTCCATGAGCGATACCGATTCTTTTCATTTGGCGACTCGATGCTGATTCTGTAAGCCGAGTCGTATGAAGAAAACGTCAAAAGGGGAATGATGTTTGTTTACATTATTGAGACAGGAAGGACACGCCAGAAGAGGCGAGCTGATAACGCCGCATGGCGCAGTTCAGACACCGGTGTTCATGAACGTCGGGACACAGGGCGCGATTAGGGGCGGACTGAGCGCCGAAGACCTCAAGACCATCGGCTGTCAGGTCGAGCTCTCCAATACCTACCATCTTCATGTCCGTCCCGGCGATAAGCTCATAAGAGATATGGGCGGTCTGCATAAGTTTATGGCTTGGGAGGGACCGATGCTCACCGACAGCGGCGGGTTCCAGATTTTTTCGCTTGCCGTACTGCGCAAAATAACCGAGGAGGGCGTCCAATTTAATTCCCATGTTGATGGCCGTAAAATCTTTATGGGGCCTGAGGAGAGTATGCATATACAGTCAAACCTGGGCTCGGATATCGCAATGGCGTTTGATGAATGTATTAAGATACCATCACCCAGGGAGTATGTTGAGAAGTCGTGCGCCAGGACCTACCGCTGGCTCGAGCGCTGTAAGCGTGCCCTTGCGGAGGATAACGCGCGTGATGACGCCGTAAACCCGGGACAGATGCTTTTCGGGATCAATCAAGGTACCGTCTTTCCCGATCTCAGAGTTTCCCATATGAGACAGATTGCAGAGCTGGAGCTCCCGGGCTATGCCATCGGCGGACTGGCGGTGGGGGAGACGGCCGAGGAAATGTACGATACGATCGAAATTGTCGAAGAGCACATGCCTTGGGACAAGCCACGCTATTTGATGGGCGTCGGCACGCCCGTAAACATCATTGAGTCGGTTTACCGAGGTGTTGATTTCTTTGACTGCGTCATGCCGTCCAGGAACGGAAGGCATGGCCATCTCAACACATGGAGCGGTGTTATCAATATTAATAATCAAAAGTATGAGCGCGATGATTTGCCGATTGATCCGCAGTGTGATTGTCCGGTATGCCGGCGCTATTCAAAAGCCTACCTCCGTCACCTCTTCAAGGCGAAGGAGATGCTTGCAATGCGCCTGGCTGTGATGCACAATCTTTATTTCTACAATACCCTCATGCTGCGCATTCGAGAAGCAATAGAAAACGAGACATTTGACCAATTCAGGCTGCAATACCGAGAAATTTTGAACCAAAGGATATAAAATGATTGCAATAGTATAAATTAACCATTATAATAATATCGCATTTAATTAGGAGGTACACAAATGAAATCCAAGATTACAAAAGTTCTCTCCCTGATAACGCTCGTTTCACTTTTCTCCGTCTGTTTTGCCGGATGTTCTACTACGACAGGCAGCGACGGAACCAGTTCGGGCAGCAGCGCTTTCGTCATGATTGCCTATATGGCGCTCATCTTCGGTATGCTGTATTTCTTCATGGTTCGCCCAGAGAAGAAGAGAAAGAAAAAGCTCGAAGAGATGAGAGAGAGCCTCAGCGTCGGCGATCAAATCACCACAATCGGCGGTATTGTCGGCAAAGTTGTTCATATCAAGGATGATTTTGTTATCCTTGAGACCAGCGAGGACAGGGTCCGTCTGGAGATTGCCAAATGGGCAATCGGAACAAACGGCAAAGCGATAACTCAGGATCAGAAATAATTCAATATAGGAATTTCGGCCCCTCCCGAGGAATAGGATGTACAAACATTCCTTGGGAGGGGTTTTTTATGCGTTCGGATTTTGCAAAAATCAAAAACCAGTCAATATTAAAAAAGCTGCTCAAAGCGGCGTTCTTCGGGAACCTGGTAACGCTTCTGTTTCTGGCAGCGTGCGCAATGCTGCTCTGGAAAGGAGATATTCCCGAGAGCATCTCAAAGGATCTCATACTTGGCGCAGCCTTCGCGGGAAGCATACCCGCGGGTATTGTGGCTTCGGCTGGGGAGGGCAATGGCAGTATACCTGGGGTTCTTGGGGGATTGTCCTATCTGGTCGTGGTTGCGGTTATTGGCCTCTACCGCGAGCAA
>JBFWKZ010000078.1:0-8765 GCA_050252415.1 Oscillospiraceae bacterium
GATGACATCGCCAAACTGGGTGGCATTTGGAATGTATTCTTTTATCAGAATATTCTTGGCCTGACTGATATTAAACGCTGTGGGGTCCTCGGCTAAATCAAGAAGCTTCTGCTGGCATTCATCGTTTACCGCCAGAATTGCGTTCATCTGTTCGAGCGTATCATCTGGAATTTCCGCATTCTGCTTGATTTCTTCCAGCATGCTGTCAAAGCCGTCCTGCTCAGAGTTCAGTTTATCGATATACTTTTGCCTTGTTTCTTCATCATCTACATTCCAGATCAGTGACATATATCTTTGCAGCGATATATTATAGCGGCGTGCCGTCCACACTCTTATCGTATTGGGAAGTGCATCATCTCTGTATTGCTCGATTTGTGAATACAGTGCCGTCAGACTGAGATACGACAACACGGTGGATACCAGCATCAGCACCAGAATGATGCCGAAGCCAATTGTCAGCTTGCCTGTTATTTTTAAATTTTTCATACTATTCTGCCTTTCATAATATGCAATTATCTTGTTTGGAATACGAAAGTTGCTGCGCCCACCAAAACAGTTTTAGCTTTTGGAGGCTCAAGAGCTGCGCTTTCCTGTTAGTGAAAGAACCATATTTCCTGCCAAAGTCTTGATTATAGCGTGGGTATTTTGCGCGAATGAATCATCCGTTACCCTCTCTCCGCTGCTTTCAAGCGTAACCTGAGGGGGGAGAATATCACAGACAATCTCCTGTGTAGAAAGCTCCGTGGCGGCGCTGCCGCTGATAATATTTGAAATCTCACTGACAGCAGACATGACAAATTCATCGACTTTGTCAACCTCCATGCCGCTCATTATGCGCACAAACTCCAGTGCTGTTTCTTTGGGATAGTAGTAGCTGACCTCTTCAGAGGCATCTCCTGTCAGCCCAATGCAGACAACGATCTCGTCGCTGTCCAAAGTTAGCGATTCGGTTGATTTACCTCCCGCAACGGCATCGACGCCAAGCATGAGGTGAAGCACTTCCTGTGTCGCATTGGCCAGACTAGTAAAGATTTTTTCACTCATTTCCAGACACATCCTTACTTTTGATAAAATTTGCAATACGCTGATCCTCCGCAGTTACATGGTTAATCAGCCACGCGAGGAGTTTCCCAGCAAATTGTTGTACCATACGCTCATCACATCCGGCCGTTTCATATTGGCTGGCCACATCAGAAATATAGTGCACCATATCTCTGTGTATTTGCCGGTGCGTCTCCAAACGAGGATATCCGACTTCCTTCTGAAGTTTTTCCTCATCACGGAAATGGGTCACGACATAATCCTTCATAAACTCAAGCGTACTGTTTACCTTCAGAACCTTGTCGTCCCACGGTACCGGTGACCGTAACGTCAGAAGGAAATCGGATACCCTTTGGAACAGCTCTTTATGCTGACGGTCAATCAGCTGAACACCAACTTTATAGCTTTCTTTCCAGACCATAGCAAAATCTCCTTTTATCCATCTTTCAATAAAAATTGCAAAAGAATTCTGTATATGATACTTTTCGTCATAATATATAACAATTTGAATTTAATATGTGAATACCAATATAAGTTTCGGTGATGGCAAACTTGAAGAGGGTATACCTTAGGCTGCCAGGCCCGAGGTTTCCTTTCCTGCGTGAAGGCTGGCCGCTCGATAAACTTTGATCCGCTTTAAAAATGAATAGGCCCGGAAAACGTTTGAGTTTTCCGGGCCTATCAGAGACTGTCCGAAATGCTGCGCTCCGCAGCATTACCGCCGTTTGTTTTTCTTTTTGACGAAGTCTTTTGCCTGTTTCATGGCGGCCTTGCCGCCGAACATGGTGTTAATTTTTTCTTCGTCGATCTGGCGGGAAGAGAGACTGCCGTACCGCGCCTCGCGCTTCAGCTTCCGATAATTTTCCAGCCTGCGCCTATCGAGCCGGCCCGTCTCCAGCGCTTGCCGCACCGCGCAGCCGGGTTCGGTGGTGTGGGTGCAGTCGCGAAAACGGCACTTATCTGAGAGCTCGTCAATATCCGAGAAGGATTTGCCGAGATCGGCGGACTCTACGCCGAGCTCACGCATGCCGGGCGTATCGATGACGACGCCGCCCTGCGGCAATACGATGAGCTCCCGGCGGGTGGTGGTATGCCGGCCCTTGTCGTCCTGCCGGATCTCCGACGTTTTGAGCAGCTCACTGCCCGCGAGACAATTGATCAGCGTCGATTTTCCGACGCCGGACGAGCCGATGAAAGACGCGGTGACGCCCGGCGTCAGATAGGCCAGCAGCTTTTCGCCGGACGCGCGGTCGAAGCTTGACACGGCGACAACGTCTGCCCCAAGCGCGATGCCGGAGACTTCCGACAGAACGACCGGCAGGTTTTCGCACAAATCCGACTTCGTCAGCACCACGACGGGCGTCGCCCGGCTGTCCCACGCCACGGAGAGGTAGCGCTCCAGCCGGCTGGGGTTATAGTCGTTATTCAGCGACATGCAGATGAACACGACGTCGATATTGGCGGCGACCACCTGCGCCTCGTCATCCATGCCGACAGCCGTGCGCGCAAAAACGCTTTTGCGCTGCAGCACCCGGTGAATGACGGCGTTGCCGGAACCGGGCGCACCGTATGCGGCCATGACAAAGTCGCCGACCGCCGGGAAGTCGGACAGGCGGTCGGCCTCATAGCGAAATTTGCCGGAGACCTCGGCCAGCGTCTCTCCCTCATCGGTGACGATTTTATACAGGTCTTTATATTGCGCGGTCACTCTTGCCAGCCGCAAGTCGGGGCAGAGGGCGGCTTCGGCAAGAAAGCGCTCGCTTGCGCCGTATTTGATTAATGGATTCAAAATGATTACCTCCGTTTGATTGCCGCGTGGGAGGTATTATGCAAGAAAATTTATTTGGCACAACCCTCCGCTATGCCCACAATCTCCAATGTATTTGCGAAGTTCATCATAAATCGCATCTCCTTATTTCAAGATAGGGTTATTTTACCACGAAGCGGGCATAAAAACAACGCAAAGCAGCGCGTATCCGTGAATAGACGGACTATAAGAATCTGACAAAATTTTAGGGTAAAAGTTTCTGTAAATTTTCAATGTTTATCGGTCGCTTTATGTTGACAAAACCAAAATGTTATTTTAAAATAATAAGTTAGAAAATGATAGAGGGAGGAAGAAAGCTTGAAAAAACTCATAAAAAATGCCCGAGTTTATACTGAGGGCATGTTTAAAAAGCTGGATATTCTCATAGACGGCGGCGTTATTGCCGAGATGTCCCGTTTCATTAAAACCGACGCCCGTTTTGATGGAGTAGTTTTTGATTTTAATCGTTGTCACGTTTTACCCGGTCTTTCAGATGTTCATGTTCATCTGAGAGAGCCGGGTTTTTCTTATAAAGAGACCATCAAAACCGGGACTCAGGCGGCATCCCGCGGCGGATTTACGTCCGTTTGCGCCATGCCGAATCTAAGCCCCGTGCCGGACAGCCTTGACCATCTGCAGGCCGAGCTGGATGCCATCGCGCGCGACGCCGTTGTGCACGTCTATCCTTATGGGGCGATCACCGCCGGGGAGAAAGGCGAAATCCTTTCCGATATGGCGGCGATGGCGCCGTATGTCAAGGGCTTCTCGGATGACGGCAGAGGCGTTCAGTCGGCGGACATGATGAGACGGGCCATGCTGGCGGCCAGGCAGACAAACCGCCCGATCGTTTCCCACTGCGAGGTGGAGGCGCTTTTAAACGGCGGCTGTGTCCACGACGGCGAGTATGCCGAAGCGCACGGCCTGCGCGGCATCCCCTCAGAGAGCGAATGGCGGCAGATCGAGCGGGATATCTCACTTCTGCGCGAGACGGGCGCTTCCTATCATCTCTGCCACATGTCCACCAAGGAGGGCGTATCGCTTGTGCGGAACGCAAAGGCCGAGGGGCTGGACATCACCTGCGAGACGGCGGCGCACTATCTCTTGATGTGCGATACGGACATCGGCGACGACGGCAGGTTTAAAATGAACCCGCCCATCCGCGCAAAAGACGACCGCAACGCGCTGGTTCAGGGCATTATGGACGGTACGGTGGATATGATAATAACCGACCACGCGCCGCACTCCGCCGAGGAAAAGAGCGGAGGACTTCAAAAAAGCATCATGGGCGTCGTAGGGCTTGAGACGAGCTTTGCCGCCTGCTATACGGGACTTGTGCGTACAGACCGGATACGGCTGGAAAAGCTTGTCGACCTCATGCACGGGGCGCCAAAGCGGCGGTTCGGCATAGGCACCGACCTCGCCGTGGGTGAGCCGGCCAATCTTGCGGTATTCGACCTTGAGCAGAGCTACACGGTGGACCCCAGTGAATTTCTCTCCATGGGCAGGGCGACGCCGTTTGCGGGTAAACGGCTTTACGGGCGCTGTCTCATGACCATCGTGGATGGCAAAATCGTCTGGAAAGAGGGCAAAAAATGATTAAGACGGATTATAAGATTGAAATCAACGACGAACTGACCAAAAACGTTTTCCTCATGCAGCTGTCCGGAAATACGGGCGCGGTAAAAGCGCCGGGGCAGTTTATCAATATTGCGATAGACGGGCTGTACCTCCGCCGCCCGATCTCGGTCTGCGACTGGGGCGACGGCTGGATGGACATCATCTACAAGGTCGTCGGCAAGGGCACCGAGCAGATGAGCAAAATGCCGCACGGCACGAAGCTGAACGTTCTGTCTGGGCTTGGAAACGGCTTCGACACGGGCAAGTGCGCGAAAAGAACCGCGGTCATCGGCGGAGGCGTGGGTATTCCGCCCCTGTTTGGACTGGCAAAGCAGCTTCTCGCCGAGGGCAAGAGCGTCACCGCCGTGCTCGGCTTTAACCGCGACGACGAGATATTTCTGGCGGACGCGTTTGCGGCGATCGGCTGCGAGACCGTCGTGACGACGCTGGACGGCAGCTTTGGCGTCGAGGGGCTTGTAACCGACGCGCTGCCGGGACTTCACTTTGATTATTTCTGCGCCTGCGGGCCGGAGGCCATGCTGAGGGCCGTCTATGAGGCGACGGAAACCAGCGGACAAATGAGTTTTGAAGAGCGCATGGGCTGTGGCTTCGGCGCGTGCATGGGGTGTTCCTGCCGGACAAAATATGGGAATAAGCGCATCTGTAAGGAAGGTCCGGTGCTGGAAAAGGAGGAAATCATATGGTGAGTACGACGATAAATCTCTCGGGGCTGACTCTGGACAACCCCGTCATCCCGGCCAGCGGGACCTTTGGCTACGGCTATGAGTTTGCGGAGTTTTACGATATCAATTGCCTGGGCAGTTTTTCCTTCAAGGGCACGACGCTCGAGCCGAGATTTGGAAACCCCACACCGCGCATCGCCGAGTGTACGGCGGGAATGATCAATTCCGTGGGGCTGCAAAATCCGGGAATCGACAAGGTCATCTCCGAGGAACTGCCAAAGCTTAAAACCTGTTTTGATAAACCCGTGATTGCCAATATCAGCGGCTTTTCGGTTCCTGAGTATGTCCGCTGCTGTGAACGCATCGACAGGGAAGAGCAGGTCGGCATCATTGAAGTCAATGTGAGCTGTCCAAATGTGCACGGCGGCGGCATGAGCTTCGGAACGCTGCCGGAGAGCGCGGCGGAGGTGACGCGCGCCGTCAAAAGTGTCACCACAAAGCCTGTCTATGTTAAGCTCACGCCCAATGTGACGGACATCGTCTCAATCGCCAGGGCGTGTGAGGACGCGGGCGCGGATGGGCTCAGCCTGATCAACACCCTGCTTGGCATGCGGATCGACCTAAAGCGCCGCAGGCCCGTCGTTGCGAACACAATGGGCGGCTTTTCCGGCAGCGCCGTCTTCCCCGTGGCGCTCCGGATGGTGTATCAGGTCTATGAGGCGGTGAAAATCCCCATTATGGGTATGGGCGGCGTTTCCTGCGCCGAGGACGTGATCGAGATGATGCTTGCGGGGGCGACGGCCGTGCAGGTAGGGGCCATGAATCTTGTAAACCCCTTTGCCGGCAAGGAGATCGTCGAGGCCCTGCCCGGCGCTATGGCAAAATATGGGATAGAGTCTCTTGAAGCTATTATTGGAGGTGCGCACAATGGGTAAAGATGTGATCATAGCCTGTGACTTCAGCTCGCGCGGCGAGGTACTGGGCTTTCTGGACAAGTTTTGCTGTGAAAAGCCGTGTGTCAAGATCGGCATGGAGCTTTTCTATGCGGAGGGGCCGCAGATCGTGCGGGATATCAAGCTGCGCGGACACAAGGTGTTCCTCGATCTCAAGCTGCACGACATCCCGAACACGGTCAAAAAGGCAATGCGCGTGCTCTCCGATCTCCATGTCGATATGGTCAATCTTCACGCATCCGGGACCCGCGCGATGATGGCCGCGGCTCTGGAGGGGCTCACACGCCCGGACGGCACACGCCCGCTGCTCATCGCCGTTACCCAGCTCACCTCCACCAGCCAGGAGCGTATGACGGAAGAACTGCTGATTGATGCGCCGCTCGACGAGGTGGTGCTGAGTTATGCCAATAACGCCGCTGTGGCGGGGCTCGACGGCGTTGTCTGCTCGCCGCTGGAGGCCGGAAAGGTGCACGACAGATGCGGCAAGAACTTTCTCACGATAACTCCGGGCGTACGTTTTGCCGACGGAGAAAAAGGCGACCAGGTGCGTGTGGCGACCCCCGAGCGTGCCAAGGCCCTGGGTTCAGACTACATCGTGGTCGGCCGACCGATCACGCAGGCAGCCGACCCTATTGCGGCCTACAGAAGATGTGTAAGCGAATTTGTTGGATAAGGAGAACCTGAAGATGAAAAAACTGATAGCCAAGGACCTGCTTGCGATTGGAGCTGTGTTCTTTCGTCCGGAGGAGCCGTTTACATGGGCAAGCGGCATAAAAAGCCCGGTTTATTGCGACAACCGCCTGACGCTCACAAGCGTCAGGGTCCGAAACACAATTGAAAACGCCCTGGCTGAGAACATAAAGACCTGCTATCCCGGGTGCGAGGTGCTGATGGGCACATCGACGGCCGGCATCGCCCATGCCGCTATCACCGGACACCTGCTGGGCTTGCCCATGGGCTATGTCCGTTCCGGCAGCAAGGACCATGGGCGGCAGAACCGCATCGAAGGAAGACTTGAGAAGGGGCAGAAGGTTGTTGTGGTCGAAGACCTTATTTCAACCGGCGGCAGCGTCATTGATGTTGTCGAGGCGCTGCGTTTGGCAGGGGCCGAGGTGCTCGGTATCGTCAGTATCTTCACTTACGGTATGAAAAAAGGGTTGGAGCGTCTTGCGGCGGCAGATGTCCAAAACGTCAGCCTGACGGATTTTGATACGATAGCCGAGGTCGCAGCGGAAGAGGGCTATATCCGGCATGAGGACATTGAAAGACTTATGGCTTTCCGCAACAACCCGAGCGATGAGAGCTGGATCGGAGGCGCAAAATGAGACATCTGATCGACATTCTCGATCTCTCAACAGAGGATATCGGCGAGCTCATTGCCATTGCAAACGATATCGCCGCAAATCCCGATAAATACAGCGAAAAGTGTAAAGGTAAAATCCTGGCGACGCTGTTTTTTGAACCATCGACCCGGACGCGCCTCAGCTTTGAATCGGCCATGCTGAAGCTGGGCGGTGAGGTACTCGGTTTTTCGGAGGCAAGTTCATCCTCGGCGTCCAAGGGCGAGAGCGTGAGCGATACCGTCCGTACCGTCAGCTGCTATGCCGACATCATTGCCATGCGCCACCCCAAGGAGGGCGCACCCATGGTGGCCGCCATGAGGTCCGGGGTACCCGTCATCAACGCCGGTGACGGCGGACACAACCACCCCACTCAGACGCTTACGGACCTGCTCACGATCCAGCGTGAAAAGGGCAGGCTCGATAATCTCACAATCGGCGTCTGCGGCGACCTTAAATTCGGCAGAACGGTGCATTCGCTCATCTGCGCCATGACCCGCTATGACAATGTGCGATTTGTCTGCATATCGCCCCAGGAGCTGATGATCCCCGATTATCTGCGCCAGGAAGTACTTGATAAAAACCAAATCGAATACCTCGAGACCCAGGACCTCGAGGGCGTTATGGACCAGCTTGACATTCTGTATATGACTCGCGTTCAGCGCGAGCGCTTCTTTAACGAAGCCGATTATATCCGCCTGAAAGACAGCTATATCCTCACGCTTAGCAAGCTGAAAAATGCAAAACCCGATCTGTCCATCCTGCACCCGCTGCCGAGGGTGAACGAGATCTCAATCGAAGTGGACGACGACCCCAGAGCCTGCTATTTCCGGCAGGTGCTCTGCGGCCGGTATATCCGAATGGCGTTGATTTTAAAAATGCTGGAGGTAAAGTAACATGATCGTAAGCCCGATTACCGACGGAATCGTTCTTGACCACATCACTGCTGGCAAGGCGATGGACATCTATAAAATCCTCGACCTTGACAAGCTGGACTGCACGGTTGCCATCATCAAAAACGCGGACAGCGTCAAAATGGGAAAAAAAGATATTTTGAAGGTTTGTGAGGTCATCGACCTCGACCTCGACGTGCTGGGCTATATCGACCCCGGCATCACGGTCAATATCATCCGCAACGGCAAAAAGGTCAACCGCTTCCATCTGGCGCTGCCCGAGCGCGTGACGAACGTCATCCACTGCCGAAACCCCAGATGCATCACTTCGGTCGAGCAGGAACTGCCCCACACCTTCAAACTGACAGACAGGGAGCACGGCATCTACCGCTGCATCTACTGCGAGGCTAAGGCGACGAACAGATACTGAA
>JBFWKZ010000078.1:8865-11862 GCA_050252415.1 Oscillospiraceae bacterium
TGCCGAAACCCCAGATGCATCACTTCGGTCGAGCAGGAACTGCCCCACACCTTCAAACTGACAGACAGGGAGCACGGCATCTACCGCTGCATCTACTGCGAGGCTAAGGCGACGAACAGATACTGAATCTTGTTAATCTTATATTATGGATTTCATACAGAGTAATTTTAGTTAATATCATATTTTTTGGCGTTTGGCTAAAGGTTGGCCACCGCTGTTGAGCCCGTATTTCTCCGTGAAAAGCGCAAAAACTGCCACCTGTTTATTCGATGCCGCCCTGCCGCCCCTGTCCTCCGGACAGGGGCGAGCGCTTCTTTGCAGCGTATAAAACAGCAGACTTTGACGACAAAAAATTAAGAAAAATTTTCCAGTTTCTTGTTTTGCATATTACCTAGAATTAGGCATTTTTTTATCACGTAAGATTGCTGAATAATACGGCGGATTGACAAACAGTATGACGATAAACGGTTGAACTCAGCGAATTTCTTGCAGGAATTGCGACATAATATGACAGAATTAATTGACATAATACGACATAATATGATAAATTATGTAAACTTATGACAGAAATAATTTTAATATTGTCGAAAAAATTAGAATTATGTAAACAAAATTATGTGTAATTGCACAAATTTTTGTTGCAAGCGCTCGCGAGTTGTGATAAATTAGTAATCACCACACGGCGCCCTGTTAAAAGAGAGATGCGGTTCGTCAATTGGAATAAATCGGAGGAGAGAATTAGATCTATGGAAGGTAAGATGAGAATCTTGGTAGCAGATTCAAACGAGGACTTTCGCAGTATTCTGACGGAAATCATCAGCGACGAAGACGACCTGACGGTAGTTGCCACCGCAGGCGACGGGAAAGAGGCTCTTGCCAAAGTGAGCGAGTGTAAACCGGATGTCATGTTGATAGACCTTGTGATGCCAAAGCTCGACGGTTTGGGTGTTTTGCAGCAACTCCCGGATACCGGAGAGAAGCCGGCCGTCGTTGTCACATCCGCATTCGTTACCGACAATGTGATGTCGAAGTGCTCGGAGCTCGGGGCAACGCTCTTTGTCTCCAAACCCTGCGACTCGGCGGCAATTTTGAGCCGTATACGCCTGGCGTATGACATGCATAACCGCGGTCCGGTACTCGTCAGCCGAGAGGGGGCAGGCGTTGAGCCAAGACAGGAGCCAAGTCTTGAAGCGGTCGTCACCGAGGTGATCCATGAGATCGGCGTTCCCGCGCATATCAAGGGCTATCAGTATCTGCGGGAAGCGATTATCCTTGCGATCAACGACATGGAGGTTATCAATGCCGTGACGAAAGTTCTGTACCCGGCAGTAGCCAAACGATTTGGGACAACGCCCTCCAGAGTTGAACGCGCCATCCGCCATGCCATTGAGGTTGCTTGGGATAGAGGAGACCTCGAGACTCTGCAAAAATTCTTTGGCTATACGGTATCAAACATAAAAGGCAAACCGACTAATAGCGAGTTTATTGCGATGATTGCCGATTGCCTGAGTCTAAGACGTAAATCGGCTGTAAAATAAATACAAAAACACCGCGATTCCTTAATGAATCGCGGTGATTTTTTATTCAAAGTATTATTATAATTTTATCTTTATTAAAACTCTAGCAGAGATAGCAGGTTTCAAGGATAAAGAAATAATGCAATATACTTCCTGCGAGAACAAATAGGTGCCAGATGAAGTGCATATATCGTGTCTTGTCCATCGAGTAGAAAATGATACCCACCGTGTAGCAAAGCCCACCGCCGACGAGCAGCCATATCTGATCAACCGTGGAAATGAGCAGCAGAGGACGGATTGTCAGCAAGGCCATCCAGCCGGTTATGACATAGAGCGTCATACTGAGTGTTTTAAAACGCTCCAGACTGATGACATTTACGATGATGCCGAGAATAGAACAGCCGGCTATAACGGAAAACAGTGCAACACCCATTCCGTCACGTAAAAGAATGAGCGTTATTGGGGCATAGGTTCCCGTTATCAGAAGAAAAATCGAACAGTGGTCGAAAACCCGAAGCACGCGTTTTACCCGGGGATTTGTAACCGCATGATAGATACAGGAAGCGCTGTACAGTACGGTCAGGCTGATCCCATATATGATTGCTCCGGCGAGCCCGCCGGCGTTTGCACATGCCAAATAAATTATAATCGCCGTTCCGACTATTGCAAGTATAGCACCTGACCCGTGTGAGACCGCATTGGCAATCTCTTCGCCCAGACTTTTGGGGCGAAATGCTCCGGCTGCATGATTAGTCACAAAAATCAGCTCCTTATAGCTAAAATATTTATAATCTAGTATACGATACTAGATTAGCACATATTCATTGACATTACAAGAGCAAAAGATAAAAAATTTTTTATTTTTTTTGTTGTACATGGTGTTTTGACTATGCTATAATAATGTTACGTTAACAGTATGAACTCTTGTTTGAAAAAGCCGGTTCACGGGGGGCAATAAAATGCAGGATGAGAATATGACCCAGCATGAACTTCTGGTGTCCTGGGCAAAGGTGATGGTGGAACACGCACTGCCGGCTTGGGAAGATTTTCCGACGATTGAACTGTATATGGATCAGGTCGTTATTCTGATTGCACAGTATCTTAGCCATATGGGACCGATGCTCGACGAGGACAAACCTGTTACCCCCGCAATGATAAATAACTATGTCAAAATGGGACTCCTTGCCCCGCCTATAAAAAAACGTTATAACCGCAATCATCTCGCCTGCCTGATTATGGTATGTGTTCTCAAACGTTCGCTCACCATGTCGGCAATTCAAAAACTGCTGTCTCCAGGAATGAGTGAAGAGCAGATTCACAGCCTGTATGAATCTTTCCGTATCAATCGCAGGCGAGGGATAGAATATGTCGCACAGCAGGTATTTGAATGGAGCGGTGAAATTTTCCGTAATGATGCGGAAGGGACTGAAGAGCAGCTGGTTATTCGCCTTGCCGTCATGGCAAGCCTTTTTAAAATATC
>JBFWKZ010000079.1:0-11786 GCA_050252415.1 Oscillospiraceae bacterium
ACAGCCGTAATCAAATGCTCCTGACCGCCGATATGGCACCTCTGTCCGCCCTGCTGAATACCGGCCTTGATGTGACGGTGGACGACGACTATGTCTCCGGAGTTGAGGACTATGTGGAGTCCGGAGAGGGGGCAAATTCCGGCTGGCTGTATAAAGTCAACGGCGATGAGGGAATACTCGAATCGGCCGACAGCTATATGCTGGAGGCCGGCGACGAGCTGGTCTGGTTCTACACAACAGATTACACCAAGGAAAAAAGTTCTTCCTCCTGGAGCGGCAACAGCGATACCGAACCCTCCGTCAAAGAGAACGCCGACGGCAGTTTTACCGTGAGCATGCAAAAAAATGGGCGTGATACTTTTGTTGAAAATGGCGTCGTCGTTGAACTGACGGCAAACGCCGGACAGATCCCCGCAATCGTCACGGAGGATGGAATCGATATCATCGAAAAATCCGTATACCGAGACGGCAAGCTCTGTTTTATCCTTCAGGAGGGGGCGGATATTGTCCTCACAGAGCCTTCGATAACCTTTTCAGACGTGCCGGAGAGCAGTTGGTATTATAACGAAGTCGGCTTTGCCGCAGCGAGACAGCTGGTGCTCGGCATGTCGGACGATCTGTTTGCCCCGGACGCCGAGGTAACGCGCGAGATGGCGGTCACCGTACTGTACCGATTCCAGAACAGTCCGGATTCCGACAGTGCAGGCTTTGAGGATGTGCCTGACAGCAGCTGGTTTGCCAGCTCCGTCGGCTGGGCATATGGCGCCGGCATCGTACGCGGCAATGACACGGGCTTTGGTACGGGAGAGAGCATCACCCGACAGGAGCTTGCCGTCATGCTGTATCGTTACGCCTCTGTTTTGGATCTTGATACGACGCCAGGCAACGGGCTTGACAGCTTCCCTGACAGCAACAATGCCGCCGATTGGGCAACAGGCGCCCTCTCTTGGGCGGTAAACAACGGGCTCATGAACGGCAGGGACGACGGAACGCTTGACCCCACCGGCACCGCAACCCGCGCAGAACTCGTCACTATGCTGTACAGGCTGACGCAAATCGTCGTTGAATAAAAATAAAAGGGACTGCCTTTTGCCTTTCCAACAAAGGAACCCATGCAGGACGCTCACCGCTTACCTGCATGAGAAGTGAACTTTCCTATATACGGGCCGTTGGCCCAATACCCCCGGTTTCGCGTACCGACGTGCGCGGTTCGGAGAGTTTTTCCCCACTGCACAAAGTGCAGTGGGGACCCTCGTATGATTTTATCCGCGACGGCGGGAATAAATCCCGCCTGCTCGAAATCTTCACTTCGTTTCGGATTGACGCCGCACTTGCGGTGGGCACATGTCGCCGAAAAAACACATTAAACCCTGAAAATCCTTTGCTTTGCTTCGGACCCAGCCACACTCGCGGCGAGTGTACACGCCCCCGGAAATGGCAAATTTAAATTTATAATCCGTCACGGAGGCGGACATGTGCCGCCGCAGTGACACTTCTCATACAAGTCCGTGGTGAATGGACTTGCATGCTATTCCCTTGCAGACAAAAGGCTTTGCCTTTTGTCTGCAGCCTAAAAGGGCCTGCCAAAGGCAGGCCCTTTTATCGTCCAGTTAGTGTTTTCCAAGTATAATGAACCTGTTTTTTTTAAAGTCGATTATCCCCTCGCGTTTTAATCGGCTTAATTCGGCAGACATGGCGCTGCGGTCTACCGCAAGGTAGTCGGCAAGTGCCTGCCGATCAAACGGGATGGAAAAACGGCTCTTACCGGCATCCCTGGCACGCGCGGAGAGATAAGACAGCAGCTTTTCACGCGTTGTGCGCCGGGTAAGGTGCTCCAGCTTCTCGGTGAGTTCAAGATTTTCCCGAGAGACGCATTTTAACAGGTTCTCAATCATCCGCGCATGTCTCGGGCAGGCATTTTTACATCCGGTTACCATTCTGTGGTAATCAAGGAACATGACTTCACTGGCTTCCGCGGCAATGATGCTGACGCTCATGCTCCTTTTTTCCGAGCAGACAAAGCTGGCCGCAAAGATCTCGCCCGGTCCGGCAATGGAAAGAATTGCCCGCGCGCCCCAAAAGTCTTCCTTTATAACATGCACATAGCCTGAGAGCACAATACCTATTGCGTCTGTCATTTCACCCTCGCTGATAATATACGCCTCTTTGTCAAAACGTTTGACTCTGGCCGAAACACACGAGAGCATCTCACAAATATCCACAGACGAAATATCCTTAAAAATCTCAGTTCCGGTGAGCGCCGATAGATAGTCCTGTACAGGCATCAGACCGTCCCCTCTCTCTTTTGTTGGAATTACAACATAATAGAAATATTATATCCCAACTTGCGAAAATGTCAATGTCATGACTAAAGCCCCATCAGCGAGTAAGCCCTGTCCACAGATAAAAGGAGAAAAAGCTAAAGCTTTTTCTCCTTTTACATCAGTCCGTATTTAACTTTTATTCTGTCCAGTTTTTCCAGCATCGGCCGGGCAAAAAGCATAAGGAAGATAACCGTAGCAACGGTATGTACCAGGTTCATCGCAAAACCCGAAACATAGGAAGCGATAAACATGGGCAGCGTTACGGTCGGCTGCCATATGATAACGGAAGAGGTGTCCATGATGACGCCGTAGACGATAAGCGTGGTGATCGCGCCGAAGATGCACAGGGAGACGGTATTTCGCCGCAGAAACCCTTTTTGAAACAAAACCCCCGCCAGGAACCCGATGATTCCCGCGGCAAACATCTGCCAAGGCGTCCATGGTCCCTGTGTAAAAAGCATATTTGAGAGCAGCATTGTCATTGCGCCAACTAAAAATCCCGCCTCTCCGCCAAAGGCCACTCCGGAGATAATAACCAGTGCGATAACCGGTTTAAACTGCGGCAGCATAAAAAATGCCGCCCTGCCCGCCACTGCGATCGCACACAGCGTCGCGATTATGACAAGTTCTCGAGCCTGTGGTTTCCGGCTCTCGAATACCATGGCGAAGGGCAGCATGGTCTCCAGCAGGATAAGCAGAGAGATAAAGTAATATTTCCTGTCACCGAGAAAATATACGCCGATGTAGATGGTAAGCGGTATGGCAACCAGAATGAGTGCGGACGCAGCAAGCGTACGTTTGGAGAGTTTTCGCTTCTCAACCGGCATCTGCTCCATTGCCATCGGCGCATCGCTCTTTTGCCAGAGGGCCAGAGCCATAACAAACAGGGACAGCATAAGCGGCAGCGCTATCCTTGCCGGAGTCGGGGACGTGACGGACATCGTCTCAGCCGAAATGACTGCCGAAAGGTCCGTGATTCGCAGCGCCAGAACAAAACATACGGCGGCAACAATAGCGGAGATTATCGCAACGATCCTGCGCCAAAGCGGAAGCCCTCTCTTTTGGCGAACCGGGGAAACATCGGACTTTTCCCGCTCTTCAAAATAGGCCTCTTTACCGGTGCTGTCTCCGCCAAAGCCGAGGTCAATAATCGCTTCGTCCGGCTGAACCCCGCCGCAGACAGCAATGAGATCCTCCACCGTCACGGCGCCGGGCACAAGGTGCCGGGCCATTCGATTACAGGCCGTGGTATAGAAGCTGTTGCAGGCAAAAAATTCTCGCGGGGGCGCATCGCTTACAACCGTTCCGTCAAAGAAAAATGCGCAGCGGTGCGCATACCTTGCACAAAACTCAACATCATGGCTCACCATGACGACCGTGACGCCGTGAGAGAGCAAGTCGTTCAGTATTGCCGCAAGTACCTGCTTAAATTCACCGTCCAGTCCCTTGGTCGGCTCGTCCAGCAGAAGGATTTTAGGATTTAAAAGCAAAATTTTGGCAAGCGCTAAGCGCTGCTGCTCACCGCCGGAGAGATCGTAGGGGTGACGGTCCAAAAGTCCTATGAGACGGCAAAGCGCCGCGACGGAATGAATTCTGAGCTCGCGCGCCGGCTTTGTAAGCGCTGAACGGGCGAGCATTTCCGTCAGGTCCTCCCATACGGTATTTTTAACAAAAAGCGACTGGGGATTCTGTGGCAAAACGCCGAGAAGATTTTGATATAGGTCTTTCGTTCCGGAGCCTTGAACACCATTTATTCGCACTTCGCCGCGATAAGGGCGGTTGAGGCCGGAGAGAAGCGACAGCGTGGTTGTCTTACCTGTACCGTTGCCGCCGAGTATGGCAAGAAATTCGCCAGGGTAAGCGGCTAAAGTGACACCCTTGACAATATCCGGCGCATTTTTTTCATACTTGAACCACGCTTCTTTCAGCTCAATTGCCGGCGTTTTACCCGCGTAGTCGTATCCCGGCTCCTCAGGAAGTGGCAGAAGCGTATGTTCTTTGGCAAAAAAATCAAGCCAGCTTCTGCCGTCGCGCACGGTTACAGGACACACCCCCTTGCTCTCGACTGCCGCGTAGACACGCATTGGCGCAGGCATGGCGAGGAACATACTGTGGCCCGACGCCTTTAGCTTTTCCCCCACCTGTTCCGGCCTGCCGTCGCAGATGATATGGTTTTTGTCCATGACCAGTACGCGCGTGCTGAGCGGAAAGGTATCCTCCAGTCGGTGCTCCGTCATGATGATCGTCGTACCCAGCTCTCGATTGATTCTGCCGACGGTGGCAAGAAAATCGCTCGCCGCTATGGGATCTAATTGACTCGTCGGTTCATCCAGGATGAGAACAGACGGCTGCATCGCCATAACGGACGCGAGATTGAGCAGCTGCTTCTGCCCACCGGAGAGCTCCGTGACGTTTTTGTAAAACCAGGACTGAATACCGAAAAAGCTTGCCATTTCGGAGACCCTGCGGCGAATCGTCTGCGTGTCGCACCCCAGACTCTCCAGCCCAAAGGCGAGCTCATGCCAGACCTTATCTGTGACAATCTGATTTTCAGGCGATTGCTGTACAAATCCAATACGCTCACTCTGCGTCCGAGCAGAGAGGTCAGAGAGCGGTATCCCTTTAAACAAAATCTCCCCGCTCCGGTTTCCATGCGGTGTTAAAACCGGCTTGAGGTGCCGAAGCAAAGTCGATTTTCCACAGCCGGATGGCCCGCACAGCGTTACAAATTCACCATCGGTTATCGTAAGGCTGATATTTTCGAAGACATTTTCCCGCTCCTCGGGATAGGCAAAGCTCAAATTTTTGAGTTCAAAGCATTCCACTTCATGTCCTCCCTTACATTAATAGCAACAGGCGTCAGGCACATGGCGGCATAAATGCAGAAGAGCGCAAACGGAACAGGGCCGGAAATCGTAAAGCGCACCGTCGGGAAATAGCGCCATGCGAACCCTCCGCCGAAAATTCCGGCCGCCAGAATCGCGCCGCACGCGGAAAGCCATACTAAAGCGTAACCGTCTCGCTTTTCAAAGCGATAAATCGAATACGCCGTTCTTCCCGGCAGCCCGTATCCACGGCTTTTCATACTGTCCGCGGTCTCAATAGAGTTTTCCAGCGCCCATGTGACCATAACGGAAAGTATTGTCACCGCCGTACGTATCCGGCTCATGACACTGCCTGTATGGATATCTCTGCCAAGGCAGCGCTGCGCCTGCATCACAACATTCAGCTGTGCCTTGAACCGAGGGACGAACCGCAAAGACATCGAGAGGATGAGGCTCATCGCCGGGATAATCCGGCCGAAAAGGTAGATAAACTTATCCGAGGTAAAAACTTCGTTGTAACAGGAGAACCAGCACATGACACTGATCATCATGGTCGCCGCCGCAATACCGTAGACGATGCTTTCAAGCGTCAAAGGGTTTCCGTCCGGGAGATAATAGAGCATCGTTGCCCCCTCATGATTAAACGCGGGGTTTAACAGCGCCGTAATAATGAGCAGCGGCAGCATATAAATCAGTGCAAAGCGTACCGCCTTCCGTCCCCGCAGATAGATCGAATACGTGAGAGAGCCTATAAGCGTAACGCCAAGAAGCACCGGATGCATGACAAAAACCGAAAAAAGCAGTACAAGTAAAAAGTACAGAAAATTCACAAGAGGATGATAGCCGGAAAAAGTATCGCGCATACGCCCACCTCATAATAAAAAAGGCGTCGAACGCCGACGCCTAAAATACAAAATCCGCACCGCTCGGAAATAAGCATACTCCGAATGGGCGCAGACCGACTTTGCCTCAGAAAACCGGCACAAAGCGGGGGCAGAATATGCCAACTTGACCTTTATCGCCTAATCGGTCCGCCTTCCCGGAATGCCTTGCTTCAATCGTTGAGGCATCTCTTCCAGTGGCAAAATGGACCTTTCGTATGGTCTCACGGCTGCCGAGACACAGCGTCGGCACAATATGCCGACGGGAGGTATACTCCTTTCCTCTGTTCCCGCTGCAATATTAAATTGAACATGGCTATATTATCATAGCCACCGGTGATTGTAAAGAGCCGCGCCTGTGCTTAAAAGCGGTTAAAAGGGTGTGCACCTTTTGCATAGGGTATGGCAATCGCCATTGTTGACAGTGATTTGGCGCGAGTGCTATACTGAAAGTGGATTATCATTCGTTTATTCTAATTGTTATTATAGGAGGAGACTTATGAATTCTTATGAGCGCATCATGGCGGCATTCCGCCACGAAGAGGCAGATATGGTCCCCCTGACCGAGTTTGGCGTCAATGAAAAGATCTGGCGGGCACTGGGGGCAAACAGTTTGTATGCGTTCCAGCAGCAGGCGGGTTATGATCTCATTAACGTCCGCATCAAGTATAAGCCGATTGAAGACGACGGCGTCCACTATACGGACGAATGGGGTATCGGCTTTAAGCGCAATGAGGAGGCCACCGGTCACGCCACCGTACATCCTATACAGGGACCTGAGGATATGGGCAAGCTCATCCTGCCGCCGCCCGATGATCCTTACCGCTTCTTTTATCTTGAGCAGGCGGTAAAAGACTTTAAGGGCGAGCGCGCCATCTGTTTCTCTACCCGTGCAATGTTCCTGTGGGCGGCAGAGCTCTGCGGCATGGATAATCTCATGATGCTTATGTTTACAGAGCCCGAGTTTGTTGAAGACCTTCTGGATAAAATTCTCGAAAACCAGATCGCCGTTGTAAAAAATGCCCTCAAGATGGGCGCCGACATTATCGACGACACCGACGACTATGCCTTCAACACGGGTCCTCTTATGTCTCCCGATATGTTTGAAGATATGATCGTTCCCCGCCTGACCCGCTTCACCGAAGAGGTGCACAAGGCCGGCGGAAAGCTTATAAAGCATACGGACGGCAACGTCAATAAAATTCTGGGACAGATCGTCTCCTGCGGCGTTGACGCCTATCACAGCATTGACCCCATGGCAGGTATGAATATTGCCGACGTCAAAGCAAAGTACGGCGACAAGATCACATTGTTCGGCAACGTGGACTGCGGCAACCTTTTGTCTTTCGGCAAACCGGAGGATGTCCGCGAAGCGGTCAAAAACTGCATCCGTTTGGCAGGTCCCGGCGGCGGTTATGTGCTTGCCTCCAGCAATACTATCCCCTCTTCGGCAAAGCCTGAAAACGTGCAGATGATGATAGACGCTACCCGTGAATTTGGAAAGTATCCCATAAACCTGTAATAACAGTCCGGCAAAAAACCTCCTGATGCAGACAAAACTGCATCAGGAGGTTTTTAATAAAAGAACATCGGTTTTATTTTTCTTCATGGCACCTGCGGTTAAAACTGCCGACAACACATTTTGCGGTACCGGAAATATGCGCTTTATAGGCATCAATCGCCTTTTTTGTGTCGCCGGCCAACATACTGTCGATGATGTTCATATTCTCGCGCTGGGATCTCATTGCGCGCTCGGGACTTTGAAAAAAGAGCTCGTTCAGCATGGCATTCAGGGCGGATGTCTTCTCGGCAATCTCCCCGACAAAGATGTTGTTGTTGAGGCCTATGATGAGGTTATGAAAAGCGGTATCCAGCGCGGCATATTTTGTGAGATCGGCCTCCTTGACCTTGATGAGTTTCTCCATTTCATCCCGCATACGTATGAGTACAGCGCGGGTATCAGGCGTCATCATCTCGTTTGCGCGGCTCAGTCCTCTCTCTTCCAGCATACAGCGCAGATCGAGCGCATCGACAACATACTTTTCCGTGAGTTCCCTGACAAAGATACCACGGTTTGGAATGATGGTGAGTATGCCGTCTCCGGCGAGGCGGTGCAGTGCCTCGCGCACCGGGGAACGGCTGACATTAAAGCGTTTGGCGAGCTCCGCCTCCTTGAGCTGTTCCCCCTCGCGGAAAACGCGGTTTATCACGTCACGCCGGATGATCTGATAGACCTGTTCCTGAATAGTGGAGTTTATAATTTCCGGATTATTTATGTTAAGTTTTTCAAAAAAATTCAATTTCCTCATCCCTATCGTCAAACAGCATAAGTGTCCGCCGGCAGCGTACTATTCTATACTGTTATAAGATTTCTATGCCCTTTTAAAGCCAAAGATCCCACAGTTCTCAGGCAAACGCATTGGTAATATTTTGGAGAGCAATCTAAAGCATGGGTATGACGGAAATACCATCCGGAACGATAACATAGTGCGGACACGTACCGGCTATCGAATCAGCGGCCAACATAGCCTTTTCAAGGTTCGGTGCAAATTCCATCTTCATCTCATGCACCATGTCTTTCAGCTCCGGGCGGGTCACTACGATGACGCGGTGTTTTATAAGCACGCGCGCCAACATTTGGTATTGCCACTGGTCCATCTGCGTCTTATCCTGCGGTATTGTCAGTATGTGCTCATAGAGCTTTTGCGCACTCTCACAGCCCCGCATCGCCATGTAAAAATCGTCACTCCCGCTGCCATCGGCACATTCGGCACACATAATGATAACACCGTTTTCCGTGGCAAAGCGCGCTGCGGTAACCATGCCTTTGACCGCCTGATACAGGTTCTGGTCCAATGGGGCCCCACCATTGGAGGTGATGACGATATCTCCTCTTTTTTGGGGTTTTACGCCGCAGTAATCCATAAGTTTTTCACAGCCGGCATAGTGGGCCCTAATCGCGTCGCCGACAAAAGCGGCAACTGTGCGGTGCTCTGAATTAAGTATGACATTGACAATAAATTTTAACTTTGCCATCTGGGCCGCCACAATCATGTCGCGGTGTATGGGATTGCCATCCAGCACACCGGTCCTCGCATAGGGATCTGCCAGAAAAGCGCTGCAGTGGTTTCCCATAACGGTTTTTTGGTCACAGATGCCGGGCAGGACGCTCTTGCGCCCGCCGGAAAATCCGGCAAAAAAGTGCGGCTCGATAAATCCCTCTGCAACCAGAAGATCGCATTCCGTCGCCGTCCGGTCAATGACCAGCGGTGCACCGGAGGGCAAGGTCCCTATTTCGACATTTCTCTTGCTTCGGCTGTCATGAACAACAATATTCTCCCGATAAAAAATCTCGTCGCCAAGTTTGGAACGCAGCTCGTCGCAGCTCGTAAGGCGGTGACAACCGGTGGCAACCAACAGCGTCACATCGATATTGGGCGATCCCTCCCGCAGCTCTGCAAGCATTGCGGGTAAAATTTCACGGCTCGGTACCGGGCGCGTATGATCGCTGATAAGAATTACGGCACTTTCTTTGCCGCAGGCCAATTCGCTTAAACCGGGACTGCCGATTGGATTTTCCATCGCATTTTTAACCAGCTCTGAACCGGACAGGCCCGAAGCGAGCTCACCTAGGCGCGTGGTGAGCGTTTCACAGCTCGCCATTGGTCTATCTGCTTCAAGATAGCCATGCCCATAGGGAATTTTAAGATTCATTTTTCTCTCTTTCCGGATAACTATCCATATGGGCCGGAGAAACAAGAACTGTTCCAGCCGGCTCTTTTCACATCTCTCAGAAGTGTTCTCTATAAAATTTATCCAGATTCTCACTGAAAAATCGTCCGCTTAACACATTCGCAAGGAGGTACCGCTTGCGATCCGATGTGAGAGAGGTATCCTGCAGCAGCTCTTCAAAAACTGCCTTCTCGCATATTGTCTCTTGCGTCATAGCGACGCGGGCATGTTGACAGCCCGCATCAAAACGCATCAGGCATCCCTTGCCGCTCCATCTCTCCCAGACGGGCAGCCCGGGGGAGTTTGGATCGCCGGTACGCATAAAGGACCGGATGTAGGTGCGGTAAATTTCAGCCAGCTCCTCTCGGCCTTTTCGATTTTTGTCACACCAGACGTTTTTTGAAAAGGCATAATCTTCACATTCTTGACCCATAATGAGGTATAAGTCTAATCCATGCGTGCCGCCCATACGCATTGCCGCATACTCGTCCGTCACCAAGGGGTCCATCCCCCACAGGCATCTGCCCGCATAGACCGGGGCATGACCGGGCACCGCTGAAAAAGCCTTTGCATTCTGTTCGGCGTTGATATAGCCGAACAGGTATCCACCGTATTTTGCTGCAAAGCGGTACTCACGTGCAACTTCGGGATCTGAAAAATCCGCTTTGAGAAATAAGAGATCGTTATTGAGGTGTGCACTGAACTCACGTCCGCCGCTCAGACACATCATGGGAATCGTCCCCTCTTTGCCATCGCTCAAAACGGCAAAGCCCTCTTTTGGAATCAGTCTGCCGTCGGCAAAGAGGTGCGGGAAAACGGACATGCGTATTGCGGCATTCGGCATTAACAGCGCCAGGCGTTTTCCGGAGATCGAATATAGCCAGTCGCGTACGGCAGCATCGTCGGTCCGGAGCCATTGTGCCGCCTCTTCGTCAGAGCAGGCCATGCCGTCTGCAACAGCCAGCGGCGCTATGGCGCGGGCGGCGATATTTGCACCATACTCCGGATCTGTCGCCGTGAAGCCGCCGCTAAATGTCAGCGCTCGGGCAAATTTACCCCGGAACGCGGGCGATATGAGCATGCACAGCAGGTCCCGCGCGCCGGAGGAAAAACCGCAGGCGGTAATATTTCCGGGGTCTCCGCCAAAAGCGGCAATGTTTTCAGCTGTCCAATTAAGTGCTGAAAGAATATCCAAAAGCCCGAAATTCCCGGAGTCCCCATAGGAATCCCCACGCTTTAGTACCGGGAGGGTTAACCAGCCAAGGGCATTCAGGCGCAGGTTAATTGTGACGACGACAGCATTCAGTGCTATAGCCATCGCGTCTCCGTCCATCATCTCACCGGCCCCTGTTTGGTTGTTTCCGCCATGAATAAAAAAGAGTACCGGCAAACCGTTTTCTTCCGTATTCGGCCGGTAGATATTCAAGTATAAGCAGTCCTCACTGCCGATCACCGCATCACCCTGTCTCTGCAGACTCACCGGAGAAAGTTTTTTTGCTGTGCGTACACCTTCCCAAGGCGCATAAGGCTGCGGTGCCCGCCAACGTTTCTTCCTAACCGGCGGGGCGGCATAGGGTATCCCAAGCCATTTCAGGGTCTCACCGGTCAGCGGCAAAAGCCCCTCGACCTTGCCCCGGGAAGTATGACGAATAAGACACGCCGTATTCAAAGTAGCTGCACCTCGGATCGTATAATGTATACAATTATAACATATTTATAAAGCATTTCAAGATATAGCCTATCTTTTTTACAATATAAAAGCATTCTGTTGATCTGCTGTTTTTATTGTTAATTTATAATCATAAATTTTATATCTGAATTTTTGATTATAAATAACTTTGATATATTTTTTACAAATTTACCTTGATTATTAATCTTTTTTTTAACATATACTATAATCTGCATATTGCGAGCGTCAGCGGCCACAAATGCGCCGCGTAGCGGCCGCAATGCGGAAGCTCAGCGGCCACCCTTAATTTGAATCAATCCTCCATAATGGATGTATCCGCATCAGCGGAAATATT
>JBFWKZ010000080.1:0-11627 GCA_050252415.1 Oscillospiraceae bacterium
CATGTTTTTAATGGCTGCCAAAATCATGAACACCGGCGGGATAACCAGAAGATTATTTGCGTTTTGCAATTCAATTGTCGGCTGGCTGCCGGGTGGTTTGGGACATGTCAATGTTCTTGCCTCCGTGGTTTTTGCCGGAATGTCCGGCACTGCGGTATCCGATGCCGGAGGCCTTGGCTCTATTGAGATCGAAGCTATGGTCGACCACGGCTTTGACAAGGAGTTTTCCGTTGCCGTTACCGCCGCCTCGTCCACTCTAGGTCCGATCGTACCGCCCAGCATACCCATGGTCATCTATGCGACCGTGGCCGGCGCTTCCGTAGGTGCTCTCTTCGCAGCGGGAATATTTGCGGGGCTCGTTATGGCCCTGATCATGATGGTCGTCGTTGCGATCTATTCTGTCAAGAGAGATTATCCCCGAGGCACGTTTCCCACTGTAAAAAGCTTTTTTAGGGCGCTGCGGCAGGGTTTCTTACCGCTGATGGCTCCGGTCATTCTGCTGTATGGCATTTACTCCGGCAGATTTACCCCCACGGAATCCGCTGCCATAGTCGTCATCTATTCCCTGATTCTGTCCGGGTTAGTTTACCGGGAGCTGACGTTGAAAGACCTTATCCGAATCATGCGGGAAACGGTACGTGACTCTTGTACCATAGCCATGCTGATAGCCGGTGCTACGCTGTTTGGATATGTTGCCGTCAGGCTTCAGCTCCCCCAGAAGCTCTTACATATGATGACCGCTATTGTAAGCAGTAAATGGCTGCTGCTTATTATCCTCAATGCATTTCTGCTGATCATTGGCTGTTTCCTGGAAACGGCCTCTGCGATCACCATACTGGTACCGCTTATCCTTCCGATGCTCCAGGCTTTCGGCGTCAACGAAGTCCATTTTGGTGTCATTATGGTTCTGAACCTGATGATCGGTCTACTGACGCCGCCCTTTGGCCTCGTGCTTTTTGTCTTATCAAAAATAAGCAATGTCCCTGTCGGCCGGCTCTCAGTTGTATTGCTTCCATGGCTCGGGGCGCTTACCGTTGCATTGCTCATTGTAACGTTTATTCCCGGTATCACCATGTGGCTACCCAAAATCCTTGGGTTGATATAGCGGCGTGACAAAAAAGATTTGATTCAAAAGGTTGATTGATATATGGAACCACAGATAGATATTATTGTAAAAAATGGTCACGTGATCGATCCGGCAGACGGGATGGATAAAATAGGCAACATCGGCATAAACAACGGGAAATCGCTGGGTTTTGTCGGCGATAACTCAGGCGCAGAAATTGAAATTGACGCCGCTGGCTGCTATGTTTTTCCTGGCCTTATCGATTTTCATACGCATATCTATACAGGCGGCAGCAGCTTGGGCGTCAATCCGGATGTATTCCCATCAATGGGCGTCACCACGGCTGTCGACGCCGGCACCACCGGCTGTTCCAACTTTCGTGCATTCTACGGCAGCGTCGTGGCGCACAGTGCCATCCGGATAAACAGCTACATTAACGTCTGTTCCTACGGCCAACCGGGTGACGGCTTTCCGGAGGACTTTAACCCAGACATGTTTTGTGAAGATAAAATATGCCGGCTTTTTGATGAATTTCCCGGACATATCGTAGGTCTTAAAATCAGGATGGACACGGATGTGCTTGGCGGCCGTGGGCTGACTCCTCTGGTAAAAGCCAAGGAGATGGCCGCAAAAATCGGTTGTCCGGTGGTTGTCCACGCCTCAAATCCACCTACGCCCGAATCGGAGCTGGCCGCTCTTCTGGACGCTGGAGATGTGTTCTGCCACTGTTTTCATGGAAAGGGCTTTAATATTTTGGATGGAAACGGTCATGTCCAGGCGGAAATCTGGCGAGCCAGGGAACGGGGTGTTATTTTTGACTGCTGCAACGGCATAACCAACTGCAGCCATGATGTCGCCAGGAAAGCTTTGAACGACGGGTTTCTCCCGGAAATAATCTCTACCGACATGTGCGCTATGATAGCCAATCAGGACGGTCATGCCAAAAATTTGCCTTTCGTCATGTCGAAATATCTGTCCTTTGGAATGACAATAAACGATGTGATAAGGGCCGTAACCGATACGCCTGCACACCAGTTGGGCCTTGATGGAAAAGCAGGCACCCTAAAATCAGGCGCTTACGGCGACCTGGTCGTGTGCCGGCGCATGGAGGCCTCCCCGGTATTTTTAGACAGCGCTCTTAAAAAATACATCGGAAATCAGTTGCTCGTCCCGATCATGACCATAAAGGACGGCAATATTATGTACCGCCAAACCGATTTTTGATTGCGTTTATAGCTCAAATGTTTTTCGGTACTCAACAAACGATAGATTTGAAAATTGCCCCGACAGGATATCCTGCCGGGGCAACTTTTATTACGGTGTGCAAAATTTTTATGAATTACTCCCTGACCGGCACGATCTCGATCCAGTAACCGTCGGGATCGGATATGAAATATATGCCCATCTCCGGATTTTCAAAACAAATTATGCCCATCTCCTCGTGCTTTTTGTGCCAGGCATCATATTCATCCGTGAGGAATGCAAGGTGGAACTCACATTCACCCAGATCATACGGCTTATCCCGATCACGAAGCCAGGTCAGCTCCAGGCTGAAATCTGTCCTGCCGTCACCAAGGAACACCAACTTAAACGAGCCGTCGCCTGCATTTTTTTCACGAATCGGTTTCAGTCCAAGTGCCTTGTCATAAAACTTGAGGCTGCGTTCCAGATCAAGTACGTTAAAATTGAAATGATAAAACTGAATCATACTTTCCCTCCTAAATTAATATAATAATGTATTTCGTCCTCTGCGGAGAAATTTTCCTTCACCCGGAGCCATACAAACTCTGCCGTCTAATACGGCTGTTTTGCCGCGCAGCATCACGCGGACGATCCTACCGGGCAGGCGCATTCCCTCATATGGCGTATAATCAGCATTTCCAGCGCTGTCCTCAGCGCTTATCCGCGTCTCGCCGTGCGGATCGATAATGACGAGGTCGGCATCGCTTCCGGGCATAACGGTCCCCTTTTGCGGATACAGGCCATAGAGCCGAGCCGGGTTTTCCGCCAGAAGCGCACACATCCGTTCGGCAGTCAAGCGATTATTCGCAACGCCTTTGCCAAACATCAGCACCACGCGCGTCTCCACTCCCGGAAGTCCCCCGGGTATCTTCGTAAAGTCCGATAACCCCACGCTTTTCTGCCGCAGCGTAAAGCTGCAGTGGTCTGTCGATATGGTGTCGATTCCCCCGCTCACGAGAGCATTCCACAGCACATCACAGTCCGCTTTTTTGCGTATCGGCGGTGAACACACGAATTTTGCCCCATCAATGCCCCTTTGGGCATAAACCGAGTCATCTAAAAAAAGATATTGCGGACAGGTTTCGATATAAATTTTTGCCCCGCGTTCACGCGCCCTGCGCGCCTCCTCAAAGCCCAAGGCGGAACTGAGGTGCACGATGACGACCGGCACATCCGCACATTGGGCAAGATAACTCAGCCTGTTTATTGCCTCCGCCTCGGCAAGATCAGGGCGGGATATCGGGTGGCAGGCCGCGCCGGAAAGGCCTGAGCTTTTTATTTTTTCCGTCAACGCATCGATCATTCCGCTGTTTTCACAGTGGACGCCGACGATCCCGCCCATCTCGCGAACGCGCATCAACGCACGCAGCATGTCTCCATCGCCGAGCATCATGGCGGGATAGGTCATATACATTTTAAATGAGGTGATTCCCTCATTTTCCATTCCGGACAGCTCTTCGGAAATTTCGGCGTTCCAGTCGTCTATGGTCATATGGAAGCCGTAATCGCACATTGCCCTTCCATATGCTTTTTCATGCCAAAGCTCAAGTCCCCGGCGGAGGCTCTCACCTTTATTCGGACAGGCAAAGTCGATAACCGTCGTCGTACCGCCGCGCAGAGCCGCCCGGCTTCCGGACAAAAAATCATCCGCCGTCGTCGTATCGCACACACCCAGATCAAAATGCGTGTGCGCATCGATAAAACCGGGAAAGATAATGCGGCCATTCGCATCGATTACCTCCGCGTCCTCTGCAGATAGCTTTGTCCCAACGGCTGTTATTTGCTCGCCGTCTATGAGAATATCTGCGCGGCGCATCTTGGTTGCCGAGACTACGAGCCCGCCGATGATAAGTTTTTTCATTGGGATCACCCGCCTTATTAGAATTATAGCATACCATATAAATTCTGGATAGTCGCTTTTTAAATCAATTTATTAACGGGGTTTTAATGTATTTTCACCTTTAAATTTAACAAAACAGCATATATAATAGAGGTATCATAAGGGGGATTTTCCCAAAAAGGAGGATAAAACGTGAAATCAATTCGGAAGGTATTGGCTCTGCTGCTTGTCGTCACTTTGGTGTTTAGTTTTGGTGTCAGCGCATTTGCGGACGATCAGCTCATAGCGTCCAACAGCTATGCGGGCAAGGTCGTCATTCTGCACACGAACGATACCCACGGCAGAGTCGCTTACAACAAGGAAGCCGGCATAGTCGGGTTTGACGGTCTCGCCGCTCTGAAGGCTAAATATGAGAGCCTTGGCGCCGATGTTCTTGTCATGGATGCCGGCGATGCAACCCAGGGCAAACCCGTCGTCAACGTCTATAAAGGGCAAGATGTCATCGAATTCATGAACGCCGCCGGATACGATGCCGCCGCAATTGGCAACCACGAGTTCGACTACACCTTCGACAACCTGCTGGAGATGCAGGATAAGGCGGACTTCCCCATGCTCGCCGCCAACCTCACTTATAAGGCCGACGGCAGTTTAGTTCTTGAGGACAATACCGTTTTGACCACCGAGAGCGGCTTGAAAATCGGCGTCTTCGGCCTGGACACCCCGGAGACGATGACCAAGGCGAGTCCGGCAAATACCGCTTTGATCAGCTTCGGCAGGGACGCGCAGGATTTATACGCAATTGCTCAAGCTCAGGTAGACGCGCTTAAAGCCAAAAGCTGCGACATGATCGTCTGCCTTGGCCACCTGGGTACCGACGATTCCAGCATGCCCTATCGCTCCACCGACGTCATCGACAATGTTGCCGGCATTGACCTGTTTATCGACGGACACAGCCACACCAGGCTGGACAGCGGCAAGATGGTGGACAATACGCTTCTTGTCAGCACCGGCGAATACTTTGAAAATGTCGGTATGGTCGTCTATGATCCGGAAACCGGCGATTTAGACGCCTCTCTCATCTCCGGCAATAGTGCCGACATAACCCCGGACGCTTCGATCACCGCTATGATAAAGACCTATGCCGACGCAGTCGATGCGCAGTACAGTGAGGTCTTTGCCACAACAGAAGTCGATTTAAACGGCACCCGTACCGGCGGTGACGTCACAAACGACGCCGGTGAGGTCGTTGCCTCCTTCCCCCGGCTGGCGAGGGTGTGCGTACAGCCGAGACCAACATGGGCGATTATGCGGCCGATGCCATTCTCTGGCAGGCACGCCAGACGGTCGGAGACGGGGTCTCCGCCGCAATCACAAACGGCGGCGGCATTCGCGAGACCATTGCCAAAGGCGACATTACCAAGAATGATCTCATCACCGTTTATCCCTTCGGCAATGAGGTGACGGTCCTGACGCTGACCGGTCAGCAGATCCTGGAGGCGCTTGAGGCAGCCACCTGGTGCACGCCCACCTCAATCGGCGCGTTCCCGCAGGTCTCCGGCATTGTGTTTACCATCAACGCCGCCATTGATTACACCGCCGGTGATCTTTACCCAAACTCCACATATTATGCGCCCGGCTCGCCAGGCAGCCGTGTGACAATCACCTCTATAGGCGGTGAAGCATTCGATGCCGACGCCGCCTACACCATCGCCACGAACAATTACAGCGCCGACGGCGGTGACACTTACTACGCTTTTACTCAGGGCTCCTACAGATATGATACCGGTGTATCGCTTGAGGACGCGCTTATCAGTTACACCCAGACCGTTTTAGATGGTGTGATCGACAAACGCTATGCCGAGCCTCAGGGCCGTATCACTGTCATCGAAAGCGCTTATCAGCGCTATCCCGACCTCAAGGCAGGCGCGTGGTATCAGGAGTCGGTTGCCTATAACCTTGATAACGGCTATATTGTCGGCCTAAGCGACACCGTTTTTTCCCCGGATACTCAAATGACCCGAATCCAGTTCATGACCCTCATGTATCGAATCGGCGAAAGCTTTGGTTTCTATGAGGACGCCGTGACCACCGGCGACAGCTGGAAGGCTCCCGGTACGCAGTTGGCTGACGACCTCGGAATAGGTTGGACGGCTGACGAGCTGGAGGGTGACATCACCCGTGAGGAAATCTGCACTGTTGGTTACATCGTTCTGCACAATCAGATCTCAGGGCAATTTGAATTTACGCCCATTCGTGATTACACCCCGTTTACCGATGAAAATAATATCGATCCCGACTATCTCCAGGCTGTCAGGAGTATGTACATGGCCGGAGGGATCGACGGCTATCCGGACGGCACATTTAAGCCGCTCGGAACAGCCAGGCGCTGTGAGATCGCCAAACTGGTCTACAACATGCTCGAGGTCATGCAGACTGAACCCATAGCGGCAGCCGCATAAACAATGAAGATAATCACTCAATTTTATAATTGCAAGAGGATAGGAGACGCAATAACCCGCGTCTCCTATCCTCTTGCTGATGATTATTTCTGTTGGTTTTGGACGAGTAATGCTATTCGTGCATTATTCAAAGCATTTTTATCTATTCTGTATTGAGCGGATGATAGCTATCGTACCAACGGTAAGAATCATACCAAGGGCAAGACAGATCAAGGCATTCTGAATAAATCCGGCGACAATATAACAAATAAAGCTGATGGCAGCAACGGTTACGGCATAAGGAAGCTGGGTTGAAACATGCTCAACATGGTTGCATTGGGCTCCTGCGGAGGACATAATCGTCGTGTCCGAAATTGGCGAGCAATGGTCGCCGCAGACGGCGCCTGCGAGGCATGCGGAAACGCCGACGATGAGCAGTTCGCTGCCGACGGGAAATATGTCAACAACAATGGGGATAAGGATACCAAAGGTACCCCAGCTGGTGCCGGTGGAAAAGGACAGGAAACACGCCACGATAAAGATGACGGCCGGCAGGAAGTTTGCAAGTCTGGCAGCGGCACTGTCCATCAGTTCCGCAACATAATCGCCGGCGCCGAGCATTCCGGTCATCGTTTTCAGAGTAATGGCAAAAGTGAGAATCAGGATGGCGGGCACCATAGCGATAAAGCCCTTAGGCAGACACTGCATGGCGTCTTTAAAGCTGATAACACGGCGGGCCACAAGGTAGATGATCGTCAGGACCAGTGCAATAAGAGAGCCCCATGGCAGTCCGACGGAAGGATTGGTATTCGCAAACGCATTAATAAAGCTCTCCCCCTCGAAAAAGCCGCCGACATAAATCATCCCTATGACGCAGCTGATGATGAGGAATAAAACGGGAAGAATAAGGTCAATGACCCTGCCTCTGGGATGTATAACAATTTTCTCCCCGCTGTCGATACCGCCAAGCTGGCCATTGAGCTTGGCATTCATCTCACGCAGCTTCATGGGGCCGTAGTCAACATTCATAAGTATGATCGCAAGAATAAACGCGAAGGTGAGCAGGGAATAAAAATTATAGGGAATGGCGCGGACGAAGAGCTCCATACTGTTCATCGCATCAGCGGGAACCATACCGCTGACGGCGGCGGCCCAAGAGGAGATCGGCGCAATCATACACACCGGTGCCGCCGTGGCATCGATGAGATATGCCAGCTTTGCTCTCGAAATTCGGTGTGTATCGCAGAAAGGCCGCATAACGGAACCCACCGTCAGGCAGTTAAAATAGTCGTCGACAAAGATCAGTATGCCGAGGACAAAGGTTGCCAGCATGGCGCCCGAACGGGTCTTGACATGTGTTTCCGCCCATCGCCCAAATGCGGCAGAGCCGCCGGACTGGTTCATCAAAGCAACCAAAACGCCTAAAAGGATAAGGAACATAAAAATTCCCACATTCCCTCTGTCGGCGACTCCGCCTATAAAGCCATCATTAATTATGGTATTTAAAGTCATAACCGGTCGGAAGTTTGAATAAAAAAGTGCGCCGGCCAGGATGCCGACAAAGAGAGATGAAAAAACCTCTTTCGTAACAAGTGCGAGAATAATAGCGATCAGGGGCGGCACAAGCGCCCAGAATGTGCCATACATGTTGCTGACATAGGTTTCGGTCTCGTCGCCCTGCGCAAAAGCCGGGACGGTGAGCACACAGGCCAGCATAATCATCATTGATATGGCAAGTAGATTTCGGTAACGTTTTTGCATTTTCTTTCCTCCTATTTTCCTTTATACACAGAATCTCTCAAAGCCCATGATAGAGGAAACCTTCGCGGAGGTGAGATCACGGCTATTTTTTGCTTCCCCAAGACAAAAAAATAGCCATGGACAGCTAAACACCGTCTCATGACCGGTAAAGCGCCTTCCAGGGCGCTCATGTTCGCCAGCCTGACAGCTCTCCACTCGCGTGACAGTCCGTCAGATATTCTCCGGCGGCCCAGCGACCGGCACGCCGGACAGCGCTGCCGCTCACTTCGGCGGTAGCCCCTTTCACATCCTGTCGTCCGTCGCTTTTGGATGCTACTAATGGCAACCGCGCCTCTATCAATAAAGCTCTGCATTTGCATTTATTATATAATTAAAAAACATTTTGTCAAGATAAACTTGTCAAAATAGTGCAACAGCCTATCGTAAAACGGTAAACTTTATCAAAACACTGTTTTACTGAACAGGACAATTTACAATTGATTTTCCAGCCACTCAAGGCGTATAATCTAGGAGGTCAGGAGGGCTTCAAATGGTGGAATTATTTAATTTCTCGCGGGGCGGAGGCGTAGTGCTTTTTTCGCTTTGCCATCGGCTTTGGCTGGTCTCCGCACTGGGCCTTATCGTCTGGGTCGCCCTCGCTGCCCGCCGACATGACTATGCGCTGAGAGCTATTGGGCTCAGCCTCATGATCATTGAACTCTCCAGGGTAACCGCGTTGTATTTTGGCGGCATGCTCGACCGCGGTTTTCTGCCCCTGCACCTGTGCGGCGTGGCCATATACCTGTCTGCTCTGCATGCCATCACCGAAAATGAGATGATAGGCGAACTCATATTCTCAACCCTGATGCCCGGATCTGTATGCGCACTCCTTTTCCCGGATTGGCTGTCTTACTCTCCGACGAGCATCATTTTTCTCAGCTCTTTCGGCGTACACACGCTCCTTTGTGCCTATGGTACGGCAATGCTCTCTTCCGGAAGCTTTTCTCCGGATGCGCGCCGCCTGCCGAGATGCTTCTTGTTCCTTATCATTTATGCCGTTATCATTTATTTCGTCGATCGGCTGTTTGATGTGAACTACCTTTTCCTGATAAATCCCGTAAAGGGGTCACCGCTCGAATGGTTCGGCACCATACTCCCCTGGTATGCTCTTGGCTATTTCCCATCGCTTTTTGTGATTTGGGCGGTCATCTATGGCGTCTGGGCACTCGCACATAAAAAGCACCCGCCTAAAAGGCAGGTGCGGAGCTTGTCAAAGAAGTCGATCTGACTTCTTTGACAAACAGATTTGCAGGTTGCTGTGCGCCTCATCCTCCGCTCGTAGTGGGCGATTCGACGCTTGCAGTGGGCGATTCGACGCTTGCAGTCTGAAAAGTATTTTCGGGCACGTACACGCCGCGCCCGAAAATACTTTGATTTTATTTCGCCGCTGCGGCGGTGAAACTCTGCGAGGCTTTTTTGACAGTCTGAAGCACCCGCCTCAAAGCCGAGTCAGCGTGAAGACGACATCCAGCGCGCTAAAAAGTTAAGCTTTAACGGTATTCTTTAACATCTTATTTTTATAAAGTCTGGCAACAGGGAAAACCCAACCGCCTACCGAGTTGCCCAAAGACATAACGACCAGGTATAAAAGGGACTTGCCGGTGATCATGCCCGCCATGGAGAAATAAAACATATTTGCAACACAGTGCTCAAAACCGCAGAGGATAAAAACCGGTACGCCAAGGAAAAGGGCAATATATTTGCCCACTTCATGGTCATTGGCGTTGAAATTCTCAACCGCTATGTAAATTAGAATATTACAAAATATGGCAAGGATAAAGATGCTGAGTAAATTGTCGTTAAGCTTTGCCTGACAGAGTGACGCTGCTTTTTCGATCAGAGGGGGAGCCACGCGCGTCAGTCGAATCAGTGCGGCGCCTCCCCAGGCACCGACGAAATTACCGAGCCATATAATGGGGACACCGATAAGAAACTCCCTATCCTTTTCAAAGATATAACACACTTTTCCGGTAAAAAGGTTACACCCCAGCGTGACGATAATAAACAGTCCTACCGTAAAAAATACAGCGCCTATAACTTTATTGTCTATTGCAAGAAAAACCGTACCGCCTATGGCGATGGAAAGACCTGCGAGAACCGCATAGATGAACGTGATAACTCTGCTCATAATTATGTATTCCTTTCATATTTCCGGCACTGTATTGCGCCCTTCTGTTATTATATATAATTACACAATTCTATTTTAATGTCAATTATATTTTGTAGATTATAACAGTAAATTATGCTAAAATAGCCTATATGCATGAAATATATAGGGTTTGACAATAAATATTAAATAGTTATTTTTGGAGGAAATCACAATGCGTTGGATGGAGGCATCCGTTGAAACAAAAAGCGAGCTTATTGAAATGTTGTGCGGCAGACTCGCTGAAGTCGGCGTTCCGGGTATGGTGATTGAGGATGAAAACGATTTTAAGACCTTTCTGGAAAACAATCGCCAGTACTGGGACTATGTCGATGAAGAACTTGAGTCGCGTTTTGCAGGCGTCAGCCGGATTAAGTTTTATCTATCGGACGACAAGGAAGGGCAGGAGGTGCTCTCACGTGTTCACGGGCTTGGCCTAAAGCCTTCTATAAGTTATATTGAAGACAGCGACTGGGAAAACAACTGGCGGGAGTTTTACAGACCTATCAAAACAGGTAAAAAGCTGCTTGTCATACCCGAATGGGAGGACTGCGATTTGGACGGAAGGCTTGCGCTTCGGCTGGATCCCGGACTCATATTCGGTACCGGTTCTCATGCGACGACACGCATGTGTCTTACGGCGCTTGAAAGTTATGCCGTACCCGGTATACGTGTTCTGGACCTCGGCTGCGGAAGCGGAATTCTGGGCATCGGCGCCAGAGTGCTCGGCTGCGGCTATGTCTGCGGCTGCGACATCGACCCAAAAGCACCCGATGTTGCACTTTCCAACGCGGCTCTCAATGGGATAACCGGCGAAGATTTCAAAATATACGCCGGCGATGTCATCTCGGATAAGGCTCTCCGCCGTGAACTCGGCCGTGGTTATGATATCGTATTGGCCAATATCGTCTCAGATGTTATCATACCGCTGGCATCCATGGTGCCGGATTTTATTAAGCCGGATGGCGTATGGATTACCTCGGGTATCATTGACGGCCGTCAGGACGAGGTCGCGTCGTCAATAGAAAATGCCGGATTTAAAATAATCGCCCACCATGTTCAGGAAGAATGGCATTGCTTTGTAGCAAAACTGAA
>JBFWKZ010000081.1:0-11527 GCA_050252415.1 Oscillospiraceae bacterium
CGTTCTGCCGACCTTACTTTTAATAACGACGCTTTTTCGCCTGTCTTTAAACCTATCTTCGACAAAACTCATCCTTGGCAACGGCGGTGATGCGGGCGAAGTCATTTCGACGTTCGGCTCGTTTGTAATCAGCGGCAATCTGGTCGTTGGAATCGTCGCGTTTCTGATCATCGTCGCTATTCAATTTGTCGTCATCACAAAGGGTGCGGAGCGCGTCTCAGAAGTTGCCGCCAGATTTACGCTGGATGCCATGCCGGGCAAACAAATGTCGATTGATGCGGACCTCAATACCGGCGCAATCGACGAAATTGCCGCCAGAGAACGCCGTGCGGAAATTCAAAAAGAAGCGGATTTTTACGGTGCGATGGACGGCGCAAGCAAGTTTATCAAGGGCGACGCCATTATCAGCATTATTATCACGATCGTCAATATCGTCGGTGGTCTTATCATCGGTTTGACCATGGAGAAAATGCCGATCGGTCAGGCAGTTTCCGTCTATACGCTGGCGACGGTGGGAGACGGATTGGTGAGCCAGATTCCTGCGCTTCTCATCTCAACATCGACCGGTATCATTGTCACACGATCGGCGTCTGACGGAAGTTTTGGATCCGATCTTACAAAGCAACTGCTTCAAAACCCGAATATCATGCTCATTTGCGGCGCCATTCTTCTGATGCTGTGTCTGGTGCCGGGATTTCCGAAACCTCAGATAATTTTTGTGTCCAGTGTTCTTCTGGGAACCGGATCATATATGCGTTCCAAGGTGAAACATGCCGCCAAGCCGGAACAGGAGGAGCGTTCAAAAGACGTTGCAGATGAAAAGCGGAAGCCGGAGTATGTGCTTAACCTGCTGCAAATTGAGCCGCTCGAGCTGGAGTTCGGCTATGGCATCGTCCCCCTCGTCGATAAAAGCCTCGGCGGTGATTTGCTCGACCGTATTATTATGATCCGGCACCAATGTGCCATTGACCTCGGTATTATTATTCCATCCATCAGAATGCGGGACAATGTTCGGCTCGGCAGCAACGAATATCGAGTCCTTATCAAAGGAATAGAGGCCGCGCGCGGCGAGATCATGACCGACCACTATCTCGCGATCAATTCAGAGGGTGTCGACGAGACGATCACCGGCATTGAAACCGTTGAGCCGACATTTGGTCTTCCGGCACTCTGGATCACGAAAAAACAACGTGAAAAGGCGGAACTTCTGGGCTATACGACGATCGATCCCCCGTCTGTGATTACGACCCACCTGATGGAGGTCATCAAGAAAAACTGCAGCGAACTGATGAATCGCCAGCAGGTTAAAGCCCTGATTGAAAATCTGGCGCAGCAGCAGCCGGCGCTGGTTGAAGAAGTTGTTCCGAAAATGTTTTCATACGGCGATATACAAAAAATCCTGGTCCGGCTGCTGAAAGAAAATATTCCGGTAAAAGACCTGGGAACGATACTGGAAACGCTTGCAGAATATGGCAATACCACAAAAAATGCAGATGATCTGACGGAATACGTCAGGCAAAATCTCAGCCGGGTCATTACACACCGGTTCCTGTCAGGTGATGACACGGCCGTCATGGCGTTGGACGCTAAGATTGAACAGCTGATCATTGAAAAATCAAAGCGTACCGAAACAGGCATCGTTACCATTCTTGAACCGACGCAAATGCAGTCTATTTTCCGCAGTATCAAAGAGATCATCGAAAAAATGGCGATGCAGGGGAAAAAATCCGTTGCGTTGACCGCCCCGGCCGTCCGGCCGAGATTTAAGCGGCTGATCGAGCCGGTAGCTCCAGACCTTGTCGTGCTGTCATATGCCGAGGTGGAACCGAATATGGAGCTGCATATTGAAAACATCGTGAAACTATAGTGACGAAACTTGTATACGAGAAAAGTTCCGTTGCTGTCGTGCAGAATTTAATGGCGCTGCTGTTCACCGCTTGCGCGGCAACCGCAGTAAATTACATCAGCATAAGAGATCAAACAGGAGTGTCAAATTTGGATATTGCAAAGCTGTTACGGAGCGGCGATGAAATTCGCATCGGTATTGGAAAGAACAACTTTATTACAAAAATATTTGAAATATCGGGCGAGGCATCCTTTTTGATTTTATTGCCTCCCGATATTGCACCGCCGTCCGCGGGGGACAAATATTCGGTTACATGTGTTTCCGACCGGGGAATATATCTTTTCAAAACGGAGGTATTGGGTTTATGCAGGAAACCTCCGTCAATCCTGCTCGAGGCTATAGGCGACTGCATAAGATTACAGAGACGTTCGACCTTTCGCGTTAAAGAAAGTTTGCCTGTGAAAGTTCTCGAGCTGTCAAATACGACCACACCGGAATGGGCTGACGCGACCACGGCGGACATCAGCGAAACCGGACTGCGTCTCAAATATGCTAAAAAATGCCGGATAGGTCAGATCCTTAAACTTGTTATTCATATTGACCGGCTGGGTATGGACGTTATTTTGCCAACTGTCGAAGGCAGAGTTGTCAGATGTGAGAAGTCATGCAGTAAATCCTTTGATTTTTTGCTCGGTATTCAGTTCGAAGACCTGCCGGAGAAGTCGAGAAATGAAATATTGCGCTTTGTCGTTTTAAGCCAAAGGAGCGCACTCAAGGATTCGGATTTGAAGAGGTACCGAAACGATGAATAAAGAACTTTATGCTATCGACGATTTGTGGGAGAAATACTTTAACACCGGTGACTTGCTGATTAAGAATCAGATCATTACGCATTATTTATATATCGTCACGATAGTCGTAAAGCGGCTTATGCCGCAATACAAGGATTACTGCGAAAAGGACGAACTGATGAGCTGCGGCGTAATTGGGCTTATAGATGCCATTAATAAATTTGATAGATCATATGGCGTCCAGTTTCAAACGTACGCGGCTGTCCGCATTCGCGGCGAGATCATCGATTATTTGCGGAAGCAGGATTGGGCGCCGACAAGCCTTCGCAAGCGGATCAGTGACATTCAGGCGGCATATGAAGAACTTGAGAGTCGGTATAACCGCAGACCGACAGAGCAGGAAATCGCCGACCATCTGGGCATGAAGGTATCGGCGATACAGAAGGTCCTTCAAAAATCGCACATGTTCAACCTTGTTAATTTTGAGTCGCTGCTCTATGAAAGGGAGATTGAGGAGATCGATGTGGCCGTTCATGAGGAGCCATACAGTCATATTGAAAAAGAATCCATGTCCGAGGCGCTTCATAAACTGGTCGCCTCTCTTCCGGACAGAGAAAAAAAGATCATTACGCTGCACTATTTTGAAGGAATGGCCATGAAGAGCATTGCTAAGATTTTAAATATCTCTGAATCAAGAGTTTCGCAGATCCATTCAAAGATTCTTATGGAAATGAGAGTCTCGCTGGATTCGTAACGATATGCATTTATTTTTTCTAATCTCAGGCAAATAATTGACGATAGGTATGATATGGGCTAAAATTGCATTTAATCCGTCTCTGTCTAGCCCTCTATGCATACCGGAAGGAGCATAATATGGTTCGAGGTTTATATACCGCTGCGACCGGTATGGCGGTTCAGCGCAACAAAATGGAAGTTTTGACAAATAATATTGTCAATGCCGAGACCACCGGCTTTAAGAAGGACTCGCTTATCACCTCCAGCTTTGATGCAGTTATGCTTCAGCGGATCAATGACCCGAACGTCAAAATCTTCGGTGGGAATGATGTTGGGCCATACAGTTTCGGAACCCACGTCGACGAGCTGACGACAGATTTCTCAAGCGGCAGCCTGGAGGAAACCGGTAAATCCACAGACCTGGCCATTGAAGGGGAAGGCTTTTTCGCTGTCGAAACGGCAGACGGGGAACGCTATACAAGGTCCGGAAACCTTGCAGTCAGCCAGGAGGGCTATTTGATTACGGAAGACGGAGACTATGTGCTTGGGCAAAACGGTCGAATCTATATCGGCTCAACCGATTTTTCGGTTGCTGAGGACGGAACAATTACGGGCCCGTTTGGGGATGTGAATAAGCTCAAACTGGTTTCTTTTAATGATCTGAGCGTTTTGCGCAAGCAGGGAAACAATCTTTATTACACCTATGGAAACGCAGCGCCCGTCGATGCGCAAAATGCCATGGTCAGGCAGGGCTTCCAGGAGAGTTCAAATGTCGATATCTCTCAGGAAATGGTCGATATGATCACGGTTTACAGAAAGTATGAAGCCAGTCAAAAAATGGTTTCAATGACGGATGACTCTTTGGGACTTGCCGTCAATCTCGGAAAGCTGGGAGGCTGAATGCCATATGCAGTCAATATACACAGCGGGATTGGGCTTAAAAAGCCAGCAGGCAAGACTGGACAATATTGCGGCCAATATTGCTAACGCAAATACAGCGGGCTATAAAGCGACCCGAGTGGACTTTAAAGATGCCCTCTATACAAAGATGGACAGTCCGGTTGCAGACAGTGAGGGCTCAAACCTCTTGACGGGCAGCGGCGTTTTGCTGAACGCGTCCACAACGGATTTTTCAGACGGCGCCCTTAATTCCACCGGCAATGTCCTGGATTTCGCCATTGAGGGAGATGGGTTTTTTACAGTGCAAAATTCCGGAGGTGAGCCCCTTTATACAAGAGACGGCAGTTTTTCCGTTTCTCCGGAGGGGGACGAAAATTTCCTTGTTACCGCGCAGGGCTATTACGTGACGGACTCGGAGGGAAAGCCAATCGCGTTGCCGGATGATCTCGCCGAGCTGAGTGTATCCGGAAGCGGTGTACTCAGTACGGCAGACGGCGAATTTGCAGCGCTGGGTATTGCCGAATTCAAAAACCCTGAAGGCCTATTAGCTGTGGGGGATACCTGTTATACGGTCTCAGAGACGTCCGGAGAACCTGCCGCCGCTGCCGAGCCAACCGTCGTCCAGGGAAGTCTTGAAAATTCGAATGTCAGTTTGGCTCAGGAGATGACCCTGCTCATACGTTCACAGAGGGCATATTCGCTGGCCAGTCGGGCTTTGCAGACGGCGGATGATATGGAAGGACTTGCCAATAATATGAGATAAATGCTGTCTACCGTAGTTAGGAGGAGAATAACGTGGCATTATGTGTATGTACTTACTGTGGAAAGGCATTTAACAGTTATGGCTCCACGGAGTGCCCCGAATGCGGAAAACTATTGGATGAGGCGTATGCGAAAGCAAAAAAATATATCTATCAGAACCCTGAAGATTCAAATTTTAAGACAATCGTTGAAAACACCGAAGTATCCGAAAAGGCGCTCAGCTATCTGATCAGTCATAAGAGAATCATTATCGGGAGCAAAATGGATAACGGCCTTAAATGCCGAATCTGTGGCAGAAGTGTTTCAGATGGCGTGATCTGTGAAGCATGCAGAGCAAAACTGATTTCTCAACATATCCTGGCATCCCAGGATAAGCCCGAAAGGGAGGACGTGAAAAGGGAAATGGCAGGGGTCCTGCCATTGAAAAAAAAGCCCAAAAACTAATCGAGTTATAAAGGAATGAGGAATTTTATGAAAATCAATCCTTTGAGTCAGAGTGAAGCCGTTTCAAAAATTATGAATATCAACAGAAACAGCTACTCCGGGAAAAAAATATCTGTCGATATCAGCGACAGTGTCGAGCTCTCAGAAAGTGCTCAAAAATATGCGGAACTGGTTAAACAAGCAAAGGAAAATATGGCATCTTCTGAAACGGATGAGGCGGTAAAAGTAGCGGACATTGTCTCCCGTATGAACAGTAACACTTACAGCGTCTCCGACGACGATCTGGTGGATAACATTCTTGGCGGGATTCCGAAAAACATCTGAGGCAAGGAGAATCATTAAATGGAGACTATCTACGCTGCCTCTGACGACGTACTTGAAACGATGCGGCAGATCATAGACCAATTGGAGCTGCTGCTTGTCTCAGCGCAGAAAAAAGAAGCCCTGATCATTGAAAATGATTTTGAAGCGCTTAAAGCGCTTCTCGCTGAAGAAAGCGAATTATCCGGCGTCATCAAACAATTGGAAAAGGAAATGATGGATAAGGTTTCCACCCTTTGCCGGGTATGGGGAATCCACCGCGATAATGTGACATTGACAAGGCTTTGCCGTGAGATCGGCGATGACACCTGCCGTGGCCGCCTGAGTGCTTATGGCTATGATATTATTGAGGCAATAGAGCGCCTTAAACATAAAAACGTTAAGATCAAGGCATTGCTTGAACAGCGGATCGGCTATGCCGATTTTATGCTTAATCTCCTCCATTCTCCACAGAAACATATTCGTGCCTATAATATTCTCGGCAATATGGAGGAGGACATCGGAAATTTCAGCTTGCTGGATTATAAAGCATAACCTAAAAAGAAAGAGGTATCAGGATGGCTTCAACGTTCGGAATATTGGAAACGGCAAAATCCGGCCTGTCGGTGGCACGGCAGAACCTGAATATCACCGGCCATAATCTCTCGAATACCGATACTGTGGGCTATACACGCCAACGCCTTAATACCTCGGCCATTGACCCCGCAACATCGACGTACCTCATTGCTCAGGACGGTACGGATTCGGCAGGCAGAGGGGTGGAGGTCCTGGGAATCGAACAGATCCGAAGCTCCTATCTTGATACGCAGTTTCGCAATCTCAATTCAGATTATTCCTATACGGAAAGCCGGGCGCAGGCCCTGACGTATCTGGAAGGCCTCTATAACGAATTAGATGACGATAGCGGGCTGACGACTGCAATTAAAAATTTTTTTTCAGCGCTCAACACCTTTTCAAACGATACGTCGAGTCAGGAATACCGGACAAATGTGCAGCAGCAGGCGCTGAGCTTAACCGAGAGCTTTAATATCGTGTACGGCGAGATGACCGACCTCTGGAACGATCAGAATGACAGCATAAGTACAACAGCTGATAGCATCAATTCCATGGCGACAAAAATGGCCGAGCTCAACAGCGCCATCGCGCAATATGAAAGAACCGGCGATACGGCAAATGATTTGCGGGATGAGCGGAACCTCCTGCTCGACGAGCTCTCCGGTCTCGTGAATGTGACCTATTGCAATAACGAAGACAATTCCAGCATGGTTGACGTTCAAATTGGCGGAGTTGACCTCGTTATCGGCAATACTGCCGAACAAATTCAGGTCGACTCACCTTCAGATCACTTGACAGAAATCAATGCACTAACGTCTCAAATCGCGGATGCCAATGCAAATATCGCCCTGGCGGTAGCAAACGGTGATCCGACGGCAGATTATATCGACGAAATTTCGGGTTATCTTGATGAGCTTGACCAGTATGTTTCAACCTCATTTTCACAAGATGCGGACGGTATTACGGATGTGACCTTCAGTGGGGTTTCATTGGTGAGCGGCTCCACTCCAACAGCGATTGAAGAGGCCTCATCAGTGGATATAAATGCCTGGATAGAACTATACCGGAATAATCTCTCGCTGAATGGCGAAGCGCTGAGTACCAGCGCCGGTAATGTAACGGGCGGAGAGCTTTGCGCCCATATGGAAATGATTACCGAGACAGGTTCAGATAATTCCGGTATCCCAAGCTATATGGTGCAGCTCAATTCGCTTGCCAGGGAAATTGCGCAGAATATCAATGAGATTCATTCAGACGGATATACTTATCCCGATGGAAGCCAGACCAGTCAGACGGGTATTAATTTCTTTGATGTCCCTGTCGTTTCGGACGGGGCCGGAGGCTTTGACGAAGATTATTCCCAGATAACCGCCGGAAATTTTACCTTGAGTGACGATGTGATGAGCAGCGTTTTTAATATTGCCGGCTCCTCAGAAGCCGTCGATACTTCTGCAGATGCCACGGAGACTGGCAATAACGCCACGGCGCTGCTGATGTTTAACGATCTCAATAACAGCGACTACTATGGCAGCCTGAACAGTATTGTCGGACAATTGGCCATTGCAGTGGATACGAATGAGAGCATACTTGACACTCAGCAATCGCTGCTGAACAGCGTAGACAGTCAGCGCACATCCATATCAGGCGTCTCTGTTGATGAGGAAACGGCTAATCTGATTGTCTACCAGCAGTCCTATAACGCCTGCGCCAGAATGGTGACGACGATTGACGAAATGATGGATACATTAGTCAATAATACCGGAATAGTTGGCAGGTAAACGATTTAAAATCGGAGAACGAGAAGGGATTACAACATGAGAATTACAAATTCTATGATGGTCAGCCAATTCCTGTCGGATGCGAATTCGAGTCTTAACAGGGTGAGCAAATATCAAAATCAAGTTGACTCGACAAAAAAAATCACACGTATTTCGGATGACCCGCAGGCAACGATTACGGCACTGAAAGCCAGGAACAGACTGAGTAATCTTTCGTTGTATCAAAGTAATATCGACACGGCGAACAGCTATCTTTCCGAAACTGAGTCCGCAGCCGGTGAGCTGGATGATATCCTTCAAAGTGCCTATGAGCAGATCGTTTCCGCACAGAGCGGTTCAAAGTCCGACGAAGAGATGGCGGTTATTGCTCAAGAGGTAACCAATCTCAGGGATGAGGTCCTTTCAATTGGGAACACCAGTGTTGGATCCAGTTATATTTTTGGCGGCTACAATTATACCGGCAGTACCGACGGTCTCACCAAGACTTCGCCGTTTTCTGTGCAGGATGTGACGGGAGATCTCGAATATAACGGCATAAATGTCTCCCGTTTTGCCTGGCAAGAAGAATTTTCAAGTAGTGCTGATCTGATGACGGATTTTGGCGCTTCAATTCTTGCTGCGTCAGCAAACTTTTCCGGTTCTTTGACCGATGTCAACGCGTTGAATTATGCGGAAGAAGCCCTGAATAGTTCGTCCAGTCTTCTATCAAGCGGGGACACGGCAATGTATGCAGCCGAAAGGTTCGGAATTGATTCGGGTTCCGCGGAATATCAGGCTTTTTCGGATTTTTGCGAGAATTTTTCCGATTTGCATGACGAGTTGGAGCTGGAGTGTTCAAAGTCCCTTGCTGGCGACTATATTCTCACGAGTGACCCCGCGATTAAGCTTACCGGAGACGGTGAAGTTGATTACGATTATTACGCCGAGAACAATATTTCGGTGATGACCGATGAGGAATATGATAACTGCTTCAGTCAGACCCGCTGTCAGACCATTTTAACGGATATGTCCGCTCTGCTGGAAGAGCAATATGATGCGTTCGGAAATCCTCTGGGTTCGGATATTGGCAATACGATACAGCAGCTTGCCGATGTCATGACCATACCTGCCGATGAGCAGTCGGCACTTCAGGATGAAATGGAGAAGCAGTCGGAATTGCAGATCGGCACAAGTCAGACTGTAGAATTCGCATATACCGGAATCGACATTCTTGGCTCAGGTAGCGACAATATCTATCACATCCTGGATAAATGCGTAGCCATGCTGAACGGCGACATGGATTCAAGCGGATTAAGCGCAATGATTACGACGATTCAGGATAAACAGAGCGATGTGTTGACCTTCCAAACGAAAATCGGCGCGACGCAAAACCGGCTCAGTCTGATCGATGCCCGGTATGACAACAGCGAAATAAATTACACCGAGATGAAATCCGATGCAGAGGATGTCGATATGGCAGAAGCGATAACTAATTTTACAACGGCACAGACAGTCTATAGTGCTGCACTTGCGGCAGGTGCCGAACTGATTCAAACCTCATTAATTGATTTTTTGAGTTAATTTTTTGACTTTTTCGTTAGGAGATTTGTATGAAAATACAAAGACTTCAAATTGAACAGCAATTCATACAGATCGGAGTCGATTCGCAGTTTGCCGCCCTATCCATCAGTATTCCAACAAGACGCATGAAGATTTCACGTCAGGATGCGGAAATGGATATCAACCGGCAATCGCCGGACATTTCGCTTGACATGCAGGACTTTCGCAACAATAACGGGATTAAAGATATCGAAGCGTTTTCCGAGGAATATACGACGAAGGCGTTTGAGCATGTCAGCCGCAGTATACGGCGCCTCGCATCGGACGGCGACTTTATGGGCGCGCTGCCCAGCAAAGGCAATAAAATTGCGGAGCTTGCAAAAAACAGGATGCTCGAAAGTCATGCCCCACAAATGAATTCCGGAGACGTACCATATGGCGCGATTAAAATGAAGGGTGACCCGGGCTCTTTTAACATAGACTGGACGAGTCACGATGTGAAAATCCAATGGGACGATTACCAGACGCCAAAGATAATTGTTGAGCCAAAAGCCTCGGTGGACGTTTACGTAGCGCGTGAACCTTTAATTGAATACACGGTTATTGAACAGACGATACCTGCCGAAAGCGGCAGGGAGATTGATGCCAGGGCATAGGGCAGTGTGCCGCGGCAGTTTTAGCGCCGGTGATGACTTCCGGCAATTTGTGATTGAATGGTGAAGAATAATGAGAATACAAACCGCACATTTCGGCGAGGTTGTAATTGACGACAGCCGAATACTTTATTTTAAAAACGGTTTACCGGGACTTGAAGACAATAAACGGTTTATCCTACTTTCAAATGAGGAAAGCCGGCCGGTGAGTTGGCTTCAGTCCTTAGAGAGCAGAGCGGTTTCTCTTCCTGTGATAGATCCCTTTAAACTGTGTCCCGACTATTCATTCGATATCCCTCAGGAGGAGATTACCACGTTGAAGATCGCGGATGTTAAAGATGTATTTGTGCTGAGCATTCTTGTTATACCAAGAAAAGCAAGCCTCATGACGGTCAATTTAGCGGCTCCGATCATCATAAATGTCCGCAACAACAAGGGCTGTCAGATCATTTTGGATGACCGGAAGTATCGGGTCCGAATGCCAATTTCCGACTTTCTTGGTAAGTCGGTAAAGGATGGTGTATAGAGATGCTTGTATTGACCAGGAAACAAAGCGAGGGTATTCTGATAGGGAAGGATATTATTATTACGGTTGTCGGTATTGATGGGGATAAAGTCAGAATCGGTATTGATGCTCCCAAGCATATCAGAGTCATTCGTGAAGAGCTCCTTGCCGAGATCGGACAGGAAAACAAAATGGCGGCATGCTCGGAATATGTTCCGATAAAATTCTAAGATTTTTTAATATCGCTCAAATCATGAAAGGCATACCACGGTATGCCTTTCAGCGTGTAGACAAAACCCATCTAAAGAAAGCTACCGAATCGCACTAACGGTAAATTCAAATAAATATTTAAATATTTAATAAGTGTTGCCAGCTTACAGGAAAGCGAAAGGCGAGACCATTGATAAGTACAAAAGGAAATTCCGCAATCGTGATGACCGCGGGATTTCCTTTATTTTTGCGAAGAGAATATGACATAAACCGCTTGCCCATAGTTGCAAAAGATAATTAGCAAAAACCGCCAACACTTTTTCGTTGGTCAGCATAAATAATTCGAGATCCTTAATTTTTCGCTTTCCACCATTTTCAGCTTACATATTATTCATACCGCATAATTAGCAAGCGTGCACGAATATGCGTTAAGGTTGGTAACAGCTGTATTATAATATTTCTATTTGTCAAAATTCTTAAATTTAATT
>JBFWKZ010000082.1:0-10630 GCA_050252415.1 Oscillospiraceae bacterium
AGCCTGAGAAGTATTTTCGGGCACGTACACGCCGCACCCAAAAATGCTTTAATTTTATTTTCGCCGTGCGCGGCGAAAACTCTGCGAGGCTTTTTTGACAGTCTTAGCCGTTACTTTTGTGACGGCTGTTTTCTTGGCGCAAATATTAAAATAACGATCGTGCCGATAACGGCTCCTGCCAAAAGGCCGATGCCGACGCGGGAGAGCGAGAGCCACAGGGGAGAGCGAGAGTGACAGAAGGTATTCACAACCGAGGCAAGCCCCACCGAGGAGAATATCGCAAAGGGCAGTGCATAGCGCCGGCTTCCCCGAACGATCAGCACGACGGCTGCGGCGAGAGAGGGCCACGCGACAAGAAATTCCTTTGTTCTGGGACGGACGATAAGGATATGCTCAAGGAAATCACGGAAGCGCTGCTCAAGCGTACTGGCGGAGAGAAAGCCGTCTCCGGTGCGGAGAATGTACAGGACGGCGGCAAGCAGCATGACGAGAAGGGCGGCAGCGGCGATACGCCAACTGTTTCGATATTCACCCAGGACTTCGTGGCCGGTTTTGCCACGGTAAAGCTTTTTGGTACAAATAAACACGGCATAAATGAGCGGCAGAAGCTGGCTTAGCTTAACACCGCGGAAATTATTTACGGCCAAAAGATAGGCGCGGGAGCTTTGCATGGCGGCAATGGCGTTGGCCCCAATGAGCGCAACGGCAAAACCGGCCGCGAGTATGATGCAATAGGTCAGTAAGGTCAGGCCGGATGTCCCCGGATGTACCCGGGCGAGCAGCTCGGCGATGAGCCATATGCCGAGGCAGGGGTAGATGACCGCTGCGGCAAGCGGCATCAGCCAAGGGCAGACGTTCCAGAGAAAGCTGCCCGCCAAGAATCCTGTGACGAGCAGGATCAGCTTAAAGCTGCGGCGCAGCCGAATGGCGGAGCCGAGGATGAGGATGCCTGCCGATACCGTGCCGGCGATGACGCCGAGAATGAGCCAAAGATTCGGGGTATAACCCGCAAGCACCGAGAACTGACCCAGGTGCAATCCGTGCGGCTGTATTCGTGTGCCGACGCCCTGGATCACAGAGATGTAATCTTCCGGATGCGAGATCATTTTGCCGGTTGAGGCATCGGTGAATGGGCACAGCCAGATAACGCGTATATTCCGATCGGTAACGGTGCGATAGGTGAGATTTTCAATTTCCTCGGGACCTGAGTAGCCGAGCACATTGTACCGTGCGGCATACTCCGGAATGAGCTTAAAAACGCGGACGACATGGGCGTCCTCGGAATATTCAAAGCCGTTTATGGGGATATAACTATACTGATTATTGTCCTCCGGCATGCCGACAACGGCGTCCTCGCCGTTATAGCTGTCGCCAATAAAGAGGTTCAGCTCGTCGCAGACTTTGCCCGGTGTGAATATGGCTGTCAACCCGGAACTCAGCAGTTTTTCTGCATAGTCGTCATACGAGATGCCCTCTGCCGAGGCGAGGGCGGCGACATCCTCGTGCGACATGATAAGCGAAACACCCGTGTCGCCGGACTCCATTCCGGCGCGTACGCCGCAGAGTATGAGCGAACAAACGAGCCCGGCAATGAGGACAATTACCATTATCCAGTTTTCACGAAGCTGGTTTTTCATTTTTTCCTCCGGGAATTTAATAGCATAAAGATACCACTTTTTGGCGGGTACGTCAAATTAAAACGGAGAACACAAATATGTTCTCCGTTTTTGTTATTTGTTTTTGCCTCTGCCGTGTCTCTTGCCGCGTCTGGTTTTACGCACGAGAAGCAGCGTGATGAGAAAGGCGAGGATTCCGGCGACTGCGGCAATAACGACGGTGCTGCTATGATTTTCCGAGCTCTGGGTTTTAACCTCCAGCCACAGGCTGTCCATAAGCTGGCTGGTCTCGGGCTGGAGATTCAAAAAGTTCGTGGCGCGCGCAAGCGTGGTACTGTCAGGATAGGCGATGTCGCTTGCCGCCATGGACTCATCCATATACTGTTTTGCTTCTGAGATCGGCGTAGAGTAGCCGAGGTAGTCTAAATTCTGGCCGCTGATCTCGGGAGAGCAGAGAAAATTGATATAGGTCTCGGCGGCTTCCTTGTTTTGACAGCTCGTCGGGATGCACATGGCGTCGATGAAGATGTTGAAGCCCTCTTTTGGGAAATAAAAGCCAAGGTCCGGATTTTCATCCAGCATCCAGAGGTAGTCCCCAGCGTAATACGGGGCGATATAGGCCTCACCGCGGATCATTTTATCGTAGATCTGGTCCATAACATAGCTCTGCACAAGCGGTTTTTGCTCTTTCAGCTTCTCGGCGGCAGCCTTTAACTCGTCCTCGTTCTCGGTGTTCATATCATAGCCCAGCAGGGATTCCGCAATGGCAAAGGCGTCGCGCGGGTTATCAAACATCAGGATCTTACCTGAATATTTTTCGTTCCACAGCAGATCCCAACTGCCGATATCGGCCTCGTCTACGTAATTCTTGTTATAGATAACGCCGACAGTACCCCAGGTATAGGGGACGCTGTATTGGTTATCGGGGTCGTAAGCCGTGCTTTTATAGGCGCTGTCGATGTACTGATAATTTGGGATCTTGTCAAAGTCAATCGTCTCAAGCATGCCTTCATCAATGAGACGGGCGATCATATAATCGGAAGGGATGATGACGTCATAGGTTGAGCCGCCGGTTTTAAGTTTGGTGTAAAGGCTTTCGTTGGTATCATAGGTCATATAGTTTACCTTGATGCCGGTGGCCTCGGTAAATGCCTTGTTGACATCGATATATCCGTCGGTACCGTCGGATATATATTGGCCCCAGTTATAGACATTGATGGTCACGTCATCGGCGGCGGCCGTGATGGGCAGCGCACCGAGCAGCATGACGGTAATGAGCGCAAGGGATAATAGTTTCTTCATTAAATCTCTCTCCTTTTGAAATGATTGAGCGCGCGTTTGGCTGCTTTGCCGCGCTTTTCATCGTGGGCCTGGAGAATATTCATCGCGCTCATAACAAGCAGAATGGAGATGAAAAGCAACGTGAACAGAGCATATAATTTCGGGTGGATGGGCTTTTTTGTATAATTGTATATCTCCACCGGAAGCGTAATGAATTTTGGGCCGTAGACAAAGTAGCTGATGACAAAGTCGTCCAGAGACATGGTAAACGACATAAGCGCGCCGGAAATGATACCCGGCAGGATTTCGTGAAGCACCACCTTGAAGAATGCCTGTACCGGCGTACAGCCAAGGTCCAGAGCCGCCTCGGCCAGATGGGGATCCATCTGTGAAAGCTTCGGCATCACGGAGAGAATAACATAGGGAAGGTTAAAGGTAATGTGCGCGATGAGCAAAGTTGTAAAACCCAGTACGGCATTGATTTTCATGATCGTTCCAACAAAAGCAAAGAGCAGGGCGAGCGAGACACCGGTTACGATCTCGGGGTTTGTCAGCGGGATATTTGTCAGGCCCATGGTCATTGAGCGCATACGCTTGCCCATGGAATGAATTCCAATAGCCGCCATCGTGCCGAGAACGGTTGCCAAAATTGCGCTCAGGACGGAGAGAATAAGCGAGTTTGCGAGCAGCGGCAGGAGCACACTGTCGCGAAAGAGCTCGGTGTAGTTGCCGAGGGTAAAACTTTTGAAAACGGCGACGTCCGAACCGGTATTAAATGATGCCACCGCGAGAACGATCATGGGAATATACAGGAAGATCATGATCACAATCGTGAAAATTCGGTTAAACTGTTTCATATTGTGATTACACCTCCCTCGTCGTCATCCGCCGAGAAGCGGTTCATAATGGTGATACATATGAATACGATGACCATTAGAGCGAGGGACATCGCGGCGCCGAGGTTTGGGTTATACGCGGTTTTAAACTGGCTCTCGATAACGTCGCCGATGAGCGTCGTACCGCTGCTGCCCAGTTTTTGTGAGATGTAGAAGGTGCTGACCGCGGGGACAAACACCATGGTAAAACCGGAGATGATGCCGGGGACCGAGAGCGGCAGGACAACACGGCGAAAAACCTGTCCCTGGCTGCAGCCTAAGTCCTGCGCCGCCTCGATGAGGCTTGCATCGATCTTCATGATGACTGTATAGAGCGGCATGATCATGTATGGCAAATAGTTATACACCATGCCGAGTATGACTGCGCCGTCGTTCCTGATGAGTGGCAGGGGGGAAATGCCGAACCGGCCCAGGAATGCGTTGATGATACCCGTATCCTCCAGCATGGCGACCCAAGCGATTGTGCGAAGGAGAAAGCTCATGCACATAGGCAGCATGACAAGCATATAGAGAAACCGCTGCTGAAACGGGGAGCGGCCCGCAATAAAATACGCAACAGGGTAGCCCAAAGCAAGGCAGATTACGGCGGATAGCAGGGCAAGCCATAAGGACTTGGCAAAGATGGGCAGATATGCGCCGAGGCGCATGATGTTGCCGAAAGTAAGCGCCCCTGTACTAAAATCTGTAAACGCGAAGTAGATGACGACGCCGAGGGGAATGATGGAAAAAATAAGCATCCATATAATATAAGGCGCAGCGAGGTACCTATTCTTCATGACCTTCGCCCTCCTCAAAAGTCTCTTCCTCCGTATCCGGGGGCTCAGGGTCCGCTATCTCGTCGTACTCTGCGCTGTAAGAGCTGTAATCGCCGAACATCCCGGAGTATTCACTCTTTTTCATGATATGAATATCCTCGGGGTTGAGCCGTATCCCGATATAGGTGCCGACCGGCTGGAAGTCCGTTGTCTGGATAAGCCATTTGAAGCCCTTGAAGTCCACGATGATATCGTAGTGGACGCCCTTGAAGGTCACGCTGGTGACGGTGCCGCAAAGATGCGCGCTGTCCGGCTCGACGATGTCAATATCCTCGGGGCGGATGACGACGTCGACAGGTTCATCCTGATCAAAGCCTTCGTCGACACAGGCAAATCTGCGGCCGAAAAATTCCACAAGACGGTCCCTGCGCATGATACCGTCCAATATATTCGACTCTCCGATAAAGTCTGCGACAAAGGCATTTTTCGGCTCGTTATAGATCGACTCGGGTGTGCCGATCTGCTGGATTCTGCCTTTATCCATAACGACGATCGTGTCGGACATCGACAGCGCCTCTTCCTGGTCGTGCGTGACATATATAAATGTGATACCCATAGCCTGCTGGATGCGTTTCAGCTCATTTTGCATATCTTTGCGCAGCCTGAGGTCAAGAGCGCCCAGAGGTTCGTCCAGAAGCAGCACCTTCGGGCGGTTTACCAATGCGCGGGCGATGGCGACGCGCTGCTGCTGCCCGCCGGAAAGCGATCCGATCTTGCGGTCTTCAAAACCTCGGAGACTGACGATTTCAAGCATTTCCGTCACGCGCTTATCAATTTCGTCTTCGGACAGCTTGGCGATACGCAGGCCGAAGGCAATATTGTCATAGACATCCAGATGGGGGAACAGAGCATATTTTTGGAAAACAGTGTTTACCTTCCGCTTATGGGGCGGAACATCATTAATTCTCACACCGTCAAACAGGACGTCCCCGGAAGTCGGCTGTAAGAATCCGCCGATTATTCTCAGCGTAGTCGTCTTTCCACAGCCGGAGGGGCCCAGAAGTGTGAGAAATTCCTTATCGTTAAAATAAAGGTTGATCGAATCTAAAACGATCTCATTGTCAAACGCCATCTGACAGTTAACCAGGCGAATGAGCTCTTTTGACATTTATCCTCCCCCATTTCGATGCTTTTTCAGTTTTTGCTTCATACTAAGGCGCTTTTGATTTTCCAAATAAGGCCTAATATATAGAAAGTTACCTGCTTTTCCTGAGCGGTTTTCCACTGGAAAAACAGGCAAACTAAATATATCGGACTTGTGTCGAATTGTCAATAATCTTGCCGAAAAATGATAGGAGATTTTTCCAATCGGTTCAGATGTAAGACATCAATCAAACGGGACCGGATTAGAAAGTGCGGCTAAAATGTAATTTGCCCGAAATATTTCTCCACAAACGGGATTTCTGAGACGTGAAATTTCTTTCCGCGCAAGTATGATAGCATGCCGGCGTCCGTCTCAAATACAAAATCCAGCCGGTAGGAATAAAGCAGCTGATACGTCTCACCGTAGGGCTTGTTCTGCCTGAGCGAGCCATATTTCCCGTCACCGAGCAGAGGGGTTCCCGCATGGGCCATTTGCGCGCGTATCTGGTGGGTCCTGCCGGTGAAAAGCCGGCACTCAACGAGTGAAAGTCCGTTTTTTGTGGTAATCGTCCGGTATTCCGTGGCGGCGGATTTTGCTCCGGGTTTTGGCTTATCAGAGATATAGACCTGGTTTTTCACGGCGTCCTTAAAAATATAGCCCTCCAGCCTGCCTGAGACGGGATTCGGTTTTCCGTGAACCACGCAGAGGTAATATTTATCGATCTCCCGTTCCCGGATCTTCTTATTCATTATGCGCAGAGTCTCGGCATTTTTCGCCGCGATGACGATGCCGCCGGTGTTTTGATCTATGCGGTTGCACAGCGCGGGGGCAAAGGCGTTTTCTTCCCGCGGGCGCCATTCGCCCTTCTGATAGGTATAGGCCTGGATATTGGCCACCAGCGTATTGTAGTCCCATTTACCGGCCGAATGGCAGAGCACGCCGGGCTTTTTGTCCACAAGCAAAATGTTTTCATCCTCATAGACGATGTCAAGCCGTGGCGTGCTTACTTTTAAATAAGAATTTTTCTCAGTAGGCCTTTCAAAAAACTCGTCGTTGATATATAATTGAAGCTGATCTCCGGTACTCAGCCGAGTGTCCCGCTTCGCGCTGCGACCGTTGAGCTTTATCCGTTTAAGACGAATATATTTTTGCAGCAGGGACTCGGGCAAAAGGGGAACCGCTTTGCCGACAAAGCGGTCAAGGCGCTGACCGGCATCGTTTTTATTTATTGTCAATTCTCTCATACAATCACCGGATTAATTATAATGTAAAGCACTGTTTTTGTAAAGAAGGCAGCGAAAAAAGGGAAAACATTGTGCCTCCGGGAAAAACGTATTGACAAGGAGGGCCTTTTTAGTTATAATAATCGGGCGATTGTGTCAATGTATGAAGGTGGTATTATGCGCCTTAATTTAAATGAGATCATCGAAATACCCGGAAGTCAGGTCCCATTCGGCTGCGAGTTGGATACCGGACGGCTGTTTTTGCCGTCTGTAAAGAGTTTCGTGCATCCGCCGAAGGCAGAAGGCTTTGTCAAAAATACTGCCGGAGCGCTGACGCTCGTGGGTGACATTTCTGCCGAGATGGTTCGTATCTGCGACAGATGCACATGCGAGTATCATCAGAAAAAGGTCCTTCCCGTAGAGGCTCAGCTTGCCACCGAACTCCAGGACGAGGAGAATCCCGATATCTTTCCGGTTGATGCGGACGGATGGCTGAATCTCAGCGATGTACTGGAGACCTGCTTCATACTGGACATGGAGGCAAAAAGCCTCTGCAAGCCCGACTGTGCCGGATTGTGTCAAACCTGCGGCGCAAACCTCAACCTTGGGAAGTGCGGTTGCCGGGCGGAAACGGATCCAAGATTAGCTGTATTAGGACAGCTTTTGGATATGGACGAATAAATAAGAGCTGTCACATCAGCTGGTACTAGGAGGAGGTGTCACCATGGCGGTTCCAAAAAGGAAAGTATCTAAGGCAAGAAGAGATAAGAGACGCAGTTCCCACTGGAAACTCGAAACTCCTGGAATTGTTGCGTGCCCCAACTGCGGCGCGTATCACCTGCCCCATCGTGCCTGCAAGGCCTGCGGCATGTATAAAGGCCGTGCAGTGCTAAACGTTGGAGAAGAAAAGTAATGTAGCTTGAGAAGAGGAGGCACGCGCCTTCTCTTCTTTTGCCTTTGGGGGTGCTTTATGAGCAGCGTGATCACGAACATTGAGCGGGACGGTCCTCTCTATAAAAAGGTCTCGGTCGGCGATGCCCTGCTCTCCATAAACGGCAGGGAGCTCACCGACGTTTTGGATTATAAGTTCTATTCCTATGAAAGCAATTTGCATCTGAAGCTGAGGCGTAAAAACGGTGAGGAATATTCCGTCAGCGTTCAAAAGGATGAAGGCGAAGATTTGGGGTTGTCGTTTGAAACTTATCTCATGGACAAGGCCAGAAGCTGTTCAAACCACTGCCTGTTCTGTTTTGTGGACCAGCTTCCTCGCGGAATGCGCAGAACGCTCTATTTTAAAGATGACGATGCGCGCCTCAGTTTCCTGACCGGAAACTATATTACGCTGACAAATCTCTCCGAGCGGGAGATCCGGCGGATATGTGATATGCGCATCAGCCCAATCAACATCTCCGTCCATGCAGTGGACCCGGCTCTGCGCGCAAGACTTCTCGGTAATCCGCTTGGGGCCGAGGGCATGACAATTATCCGGCGCTTTGCAAAAGCCGGCATCACCATGAACTGCCAGATTGTCTGCTGCCCGGGAATAAACGACGGTGCTGAGCTGCAGCGCAGTATGGAAGCGCTTTCGGTATTATATCCCAATGTGTACAGCGTATCCATTGTCCCAGTGGGGCTGACGAAGCACCGTGAGCGGCTCTTCAAGCTCACACCGTTTGATGCGCATACGGCAGGCGAGACCATTGATCTTGTCGAAACCTTTGGTGAAACATGCCTGAATAAAAGAGGCAGCCGTATTTTCTTTTGTGCGGACGAGTTCTATCTTAAGGCAAAGCGCGAGATCCCGCCGTATGAGGCGTATGAAGATTTTTCCCAGCTTGAAAACGGTGTGGGGATGCTCCGGCTTCTGGCGTATGAGTTTATGGATGAACTTGACTTCACAGAACCGGGGGAAGGGAAAAAAGCAGAATTTTCCATCGCCACCGGTGTTTCCGCCGCGCCATTTTTAGAAAGTCTGATGCTGACAGCCGCAAATAAGTGTGGTAAAATAAAAGGCAGGGTTTATCCGATTGTAAATGATTTTTTCGGCCACACTATCAATGTGGCGGGCCTCGTCACGGGGAAAGACCTTATTGCCCAGCTGCAGGGCAAAAACCTCGGCGCCAGGCTGCTTATTCCTCAGAATATGATGCGCCATGGCGAACGCGTCTTTCTGGACGATGTCACACTGACGGAGCTTGAAAGTACCCTCGGTGTGCCCGTTCGCCCCGTGATGCAGGACGGCGCAGATCTTTTATATGCCATGCTGGGGAATTAAGGCCTTGTTTGGAACAGAGCCTGAATCGAAATAAAGGAGGGTCAAATCATGTCACGACCTCTTGTTGCCATAGTGGGCAGGCCCAATGTGGGCAAGTCCATGCTCTTTAACCGCCTTGCCGGAAAACGTCTGTCCATAGTGGAGGATACGCCCGGCGTCACCCGCGACAGGCTGTATGCCGAGTGCGAGTGGAACGGCAGAAAATTCGACATCGTCGATACGGGCGGTATCGAGCCGTCTGCCGACAATGAAATACTATTATTTATGCGCGAGCAAGCGCAGATTGCCATCGACGCGGCAACCGTTATTGTTTTTGTAACAGAAATCGGCACCGGTGTCACCGCCGCGGACAAGGATGTGGCGGATCTGTTGCTGCGCTCAAAAAAACCCGTCATCCTTTGTGTCAATAAGATGGATGCCACCGGTGCGGTCGATCCTGAAATCTATGAGTTTTATTCATTGGGACTTGGCGACCCGGTTGCCGTCTCGGCTGTGCACGGCCATGGTACCGGCGACTTGCTGGATGCATGTACCCGGCATTTTCCGCCGGTGAGCGAGGATGAGGACGATGATGACATCATTAAGGTCGCTGTGATCGGAAAACCAAACGTCGGCAAATCATCGCTTATCAATCTCATCCTCGGCGAGAACCGTGTCATCGTCAGTGATGTGGCGGGTACGACACGTGATGCGGTTGACAGTTATTTCGAAAATAAATATGGGAAATATCTGTTTATTGATACCGCGGGTATCCGGCGAAAATCCAGAGTGGACAACCGAATCGAAAAGTTCTCCGTCATGCGGGCTCAAATGGCGATAGAGCGCGCCGATGTCTGTCTCGTTATGATCGATGCACGCGACGGTGTCACCGATCAGGATACAAAGATCGCGGGGCTCGCTCACGAGGCAGGTAAGGCCAGTATCGTTGTTGTCAATAAGTGGGATCTTGTCGAAAAAGATGACAAGACTATGGACAGAATGCGCAAGGATATCCTGCGCGACCTCAGCTTCATGAGCTATGCGCCGGTCCTGTTTATCTCGGCAATGACCGGTCAGCGCACCGAGCGTATCTTTGAACTGGTGAACTATGTGAACAACCAGAGCGCTATGCGAATTACGACCGGTATGCTGAATAATGTACTGGCGGACGCTCAGGCCAGAATGCAGCCGCCGACAGACAAGGGCAAGCGGCTGAAAATATACTATATGACCCAAACGGGCATCAAGCCGCCGAATTTTGTGGTGTTCGCGAACAGCCGTGAACTGTTTCATTTTTCGTATCAAAGATATCTTGAAAATCAGATTCGCAATGTGTTTGGGTTGGAAGGAACACCTATCAGGATGGTCATCCGCCAGAAAGGAGAGAAAGAATGATACCGGTTGTCCTTATCGTTATAGCCATTATCGCCTACCTCCTTGGCAGCCTCAATGGCGCTATCA
>JBFWKZ010000083.1:0-10599 GCA_050252415.1 Oscillospiraceae bacterium
AAACAGGCAAAAAGGCTATTTTTTTTGAAAAATCGGCCTTTTTCTTATATTTATCGGCGAAATAGCCGCGCCGGTACTTGTCGCGTATTGTAAAAATTGAATTATAGTGTATAATATTGCTATTATTTTATTTACTAATCGGAGCTGATATCATGGAAGAGATCTCCAAAAATTTTATTCACGCAATGATTGATGAGGATATTGCGGAGGGCGGCCGGTACGAGGGCATGACTGTTCATACCCGCTTCCCGCCCGAGCCGAACGGTTACCTGCACATCGGTCACTGCAAAGCGCTGACCATCGACTTCGGCACCGCCGAAAAATATCATGGACTCTGCAACCTCCGCATGGACGACACGAATCCGACAAAAGAGGACGTCGAGTATGTCGAGGCGATAAAGACGGATATCAAGTGGCTGGGCTTTGACTGGGACGACCGGTTTTACTATGCGTCGGATTATTTTGAGCAGATGTATGCGTGCGCCGTGGGCCTTATCAAGAAGGGCCTGGCCTATGTCTGCGAACTGACTCCGGACCAGATGCGTGAAATGCGCGGCGATGTGAGCTGTCCCGCACAATGCCCATACCGTGACAGGCCTGTTGCGGAAAGCCTTGATCTCTTTACGCGCATGCGGGCGGGTGAATTTCCCGACGGGGCCATGACCTTAAGGGCCAAAATATCCCCCTGCTCCGGCAACTTCAACATGCGCGACCCCGTCATATACCGCATAAACCGCGCCCATCATCACAGGCAGGGCGACAAGTGGTGCATTTACCCGATGTACGACTTTGCACATCCCCTCGAGGATGCGATCGAGGGCATCACCCACAGTCTTTGTTCTCTCGAGTTTGAGGATCACCGTCCCCTTTACGAGTGGGTCATCGCAAACTGCGACCTGCCCGCAAAACCGCGCCAAATCGAGTTTGCCCGCCTTGGCATCAATTATACCGTAATGAGTAAGCGCAAACTGCGCCGCCTGGTGGAAGGCGGACTTGTCTCCGGATGGGACGATCCCCGCATGCCCACGCTCTCAGGCCTTCGCCGCCGCGGATATACCCCCGCATCGATCAGAAATTTCTGCGAGCGCATCGGGGTATCCAAGGTCAGCAGCACCGTTGAGTACAGTTTTCTGGAACACTGCCTCCGTGAGGACTTGAATCAAAATGCGCAACGCACCATGGCTGTTATCCGTCCCGTCAAGCTCACCGTCACCAACTATCCGGCCGGCAAGTCCGAGGCGTTTGAGGTCGAAAACAATCCGGAAAAGCCCGAGGACGGGACGCGCATGGTCACCTTCAGCCGCGACCTCTGGATCGAGGGCGAGGACTTTTTGGAGGTTCCCTTCAAGAAATATAACCGCCTCTACCCCGGCAACGAAGTCCGGCTCAAAAGCGCATATATCGTCCGCTGCACCGGCTGCGTCAAGGACGGCGGCGGCAATGTGACCGAGGTCCTCTGCGAATATGATCCGGCAACGCGCGGCGGAAACACGCCGGACGGCCGCAAGGTGCGCGGCACGGTCCACTGGGTCGATGCCAATAACTGCGCCGAAGCCGAGGTGAGGCTGTATTCCAATCTCTTCTCCGACCCGGACCCCGATGCCGCCGACAAGGATTATCTCGAGTGCCTGAATCCCGATTCGCTTGAAACACTAAAGGGCTGCAAGGTGGAAAAGAGCCTCGAATCCGCTGAGGCGCCGGCAGGGTTCCAGTTCCTGCGCCTAGGCTACTTCTGTGTGGACGGCAAAGATTCCCACCCGGGCGCTCTGGTATTCAACCGCTCCGTCGCTTTAAAAGACGGCTTTAAAAAATAAACGTAAAAAAGAGGTTGTATCCTGTACAACCTCTTTTTTTCTAAGTTATCTGACAAGCGCCGGCCTTTTGCAGTCATATTTCCAATTGGGTATCAGACACTGCATTGCCGTCGCGTCGCAGCGTTCATGGGTCGGAAGCTTATTATACCGGTCATTTGCCGCCATCACCTTGTCCATATCGATCGTGACGCCAAGGCCCGGCTTTTCAGGTACCTGAAGGTACCCGTCAATGATTTTGGGCGTATCCTTCAAAAGGTTTTGTCCGTCCTGCCATATCCAGTGCGTGTCCAGCGCCGTGGGGGTACCCGGTGCCGCCGCCGCAACCTGGGCAAAGGCCGCAAGCGTGATGTCGAAATGATTGTTGGAGTGCGCCCCCCATGTCAGCCCCCAATCGTTCAGCAGCTGCGCCATCCGCACGCTGCCCTCAAATCCCCAAAAATGCGGGTCGGCCAAAACAATATCGACCGATTTCAATGCGGCGGCGTGATAAAACTGTCTCCAGTTGGTTGCAATCATATTGGTCGCGACCGGCAGATTGACGGCGTTTTTGAATTCAGCCATGATCTCCCGACCGGAAAAACCCGCCTCCGGTCCACAGGGGTCTTCAATATACGTCAGCACCCCTTCCATCGGCTTGCACAGCGCTATTGCCTCGCTCAGGCTCCACGCGCCGTTGGGGTCGATATTGATTCTGCCGTCCGGAAACACTTTTTTCAGCGCCGTAACGGTCGCCATCTCTTCTGCGCCCTCAAGGACGCCGCCCTTCAGCTTAAAATTCTTGAACCCATATTTCTGATGCAGGCAATCCGCCTGCTCAACAATCGCCGATGGCGTGAGCATCTCACGGCGGCGCATGGCAAACCAGGGATCGCGGCTGTCGCTCTCATCAAGATACGGCAGTTCCGGCCCGGCCTTCTTCTTATCTTCCACATAGAACAGATAGCCCAGGGTCTCGACCTTGTCGCGCTGTTTGCCCTCGCCCAGCAACTCGCACATCGGCAGCGCCATGTGCTGACCCAGCAGATCCAGCAGCGCGCACTCGATCGCCCACTCGGCTCTGACGACAAATTTGAGCTTGCTGATATCCAGCGTCTGTATTCCCTCGCCGTCATCCTCTTTCGGGCTCACGGCTTTCCGATGGATGTCGCTCAGGATGTGCCGGTACAAGCCGACGGGTTTTCCGACAACCAACGGAATATAGGATTTGAGCGCGGCGCAGGTGTAATCGCCGCCATGTATCTCACCGATCCCGGTGTTTCCGGAACTGTCTTTGAGTATCACAATATTTCTTGTAAACCAGGGGCCGTGCGCTCCGCTCAGGGTCATCAGCATACTGTCATATCCCGCAACGGGTATGACCTTCATCTCTACAACAGTTGGCGTACCTTTTTCCATAGTCTTTCGTCTCCTTGATGTCAAAACGTGCATTGCAATTTTTGCAGCTTTCTCTTATAATAATAAATAAAGTTTGTCGAAATTGAAAATATATATTTCCGATTATGACAATCATATTTGCTAATACCGATAAATCGTGACAGGAGAATTGCAGTGGACGTACGCTATCTTAATTATATTCTGACCATCGCAAAAACCAGAAATATGACGAAAGCCGCTGAGGTATTGTATGTGTCGCAGTCCACACTGAGCCAGTATCTCTCCAAGCTGGAACAGGAACTCGGCTCTCAGCTTTTCATCCGCGCCAAGGGGGAACTCGTACCCACGCCTGCCGGGGAGATGTATATCGAAGCGGCGCAGAAGGTCGTCAAGATTCAAAAAGAGTTGTACCGAAGCATTCATTCTCTGGATCAGAAGGGACATATTACGATTGGGATCACGTCGCAGATCGGTCTTGATATGCTGACCGGAATCATTCCGACCTATAAGGGGCTGTTTCCCGGCGTGGCAATCGAAATATCCGAGTTTGATCTGCCGGATCTCAAAAAAATGTTCGAGGCTGACGGAATCGACTGCGCGATCGCCTCACTGAACGATCCGCATGATTTTTCCTCGGAACACGTCGACGTCATTCGCCGTGAAGAGGTGCTCTTAGCCGTGCCTTCAAATCACCCGTGCTGCGGGCAAAATTCATCCGGGACGATACCCATAAGCGATCTTTCAAAATGCTTTGCCCATGATAACTGGCTGCTCTCCCGAAACCACTCCACGCTCCGCCATTTGACGGACGGTATATTCAGTAAACAGGATTTTTCTCCGAGCACGGTATGCGAGACAAACAGCATTCAGGCAACCCGAAGTATGGTAGCTATGGCTATCGGCATCGCCTTAATCGCCGAATCCTGTGCCCTGGACCGCGAACTTATCACTTATTATTCACTCAAACCCAAGCTTTATCGCTATAATGTTTTTATCCGGCGAAAAAATTGGATCATCAACAGGCCGGAACAGGAACTGATCGACCGCATACTGAATTATTGGAATTGACGTCCTCTCAAAATGGCCGGCCGAGACGAAATGCTCAGCCGGCCATTTTCTCATTGAAATCTTGAATAGTTTATTCAGCTTCGATATATTTTTTGAGTTCGGAGAAATCGGTCAGCCGGATATGGGCAAACGAGGTATCGCCAAAACCGGCCGACACGTCGTCGTGTACGACGGCAACTTTAAACCCCGCGTCAAACGCTGTTTTTGCCGCAAACGGCGCATCTTCAAAAACCAGCGTCTCGTGGCGGCTGAATCCAAGAAATGCACTGGCCGCCAGATAGACATCCGGATCCGATTTTCCCTTCCCAACCATCTCACAGGTAAAGATGCCGGAAAAAAAGCTCAGTATGCCCAGTCTGCGCAAAGCCGCCTCGGCAAGGTGTTTCTCCGTTGCCGTCGCAACCGCCATGGGCAAACCGATATGCTGCAAATACTTCAGCGCCCTGTCGGCTCCGGGCTTTAAAGGAATATCATTCTCATAAGCCTTCCGAATTTCGTCATGTATCCGATTGATAATCTCATGCTCTGTGAGCGGTACGCCGTATTCTTTGCGAAAATATGCCGCCGACTGGCGCAGTGTCAAGGCCATGACGGCTTCCTGCAGTCCCGGCTTCGGCGCAAGTCCCAGACTGCGCAGAAAATTGGAATCCAGCGCATTCCAAACCGCCATCGAGTCCAAAACCGTCCCGTCCAGATCAAAAATTGCGGCCTTTATCGCCATCAGCACAGTCCTTCCCTGATCATTTGTTCAATCTCGGCGCTATGGCAGTGCCAAAGCAGCGCAAGCATCCCCTCCCTCACCGATACTCCGGCATCGCATCCGAGGAACTCATTGCTGATCCCAAGCGGATAGTCAAAATGGAGGGTCGCGTCGTCAAGTTTATATTTTAGTCCTGTCTCGTAGACGCCTCTCGCTGCTCCGCCCTGAGCGAATACAGACAGCATCCCGCTGCATTTCCCGGGAAATGTGACAGCGCCGTCCTTGACCGCCGTGATCGCGGTGCCGTCTCCCCAAAGCCATCCACGGCAGCCATGTCCGGCAATATAGCAAAGGCTTTGGAGGTTGGCCAGAGTATGGTCCAGCCGGCCGCCCAGACCGCCGTAGATCAAAAAATTCCGATATCCCCGCTCCATGCCCAAAAGGATGGCGAGCATCATATCCGTATCGTCTTTTTCCGGCGGATGGCGGACAAGCTCAACCCCCTCCGGTATATAGCCCAGCGAGTCAAAGTCGCCCACCACAAGATCCGGGGTAATGCCGATCGCCATAAGCGTCTTATATCCGCCGTCGGCAGCGATGACCATGTCCCCCTCGCCTAAATTAATTGTGATATTTGCGCCATCGCCGGCGCCAACGATATAACAAATCTTTCGCATATCATGCCCTCACCTTTCCGGTATTTAAAACGGCAATGGCACCCAAAACCAGCACAGCCCCCGCTGCGCCTAGTATACTCAGTTTTTCATGAAAAACAATCGTTCCCAGCAATGTGGCGACAACGGGTTCAACGGAGGCCATAACCGAGGCCTTGCCGTTTTCTGTTTTCGTCAGGCCGTAGGTATACATCAGATAGGGTAGGTACGACACCACGAAGCCGAAAGTCAGGCAAAGCAGCAGCGTATCTGTTGAAGCGAACGTGAGCTGCAGCGGCGTGCCAAAGCCCCATATCATACCGGCACCGACCGCAGTCAGAAAACAGGAGTAAAAATTTATGGTCAGGCTGTCATATCCCCGAAGCATGGCGAATCGGGCAAATATGCTGTACAACGCATAGCCGAAGCCGGCACAGAGGCCATAGACGAGCCCCATCGTCGTGAGATCGGTCCCGCCGCCGATGCCGGAGACCAGACAGCAGCCCAAAAACGCCATCAGCAGAGCCGTCACCTTTCGTCTTGTCAGCTTCTCACCGAACAGCGGGAAAGACATCAGCATGACAAACGACGGCGCCGTATACAGGAGTATAGCCGCCGTAGACAGGCTGGTTATCTCAATCGCACGAAAATAGCACACCGTAAAAAACAGCAGACTGCAGATGCCTGAGCCAAAAAAACACCAAAAATCCCGCAAACGCATTTTAAATTTTGATTTGTCCTGAAACAGAATCGTAAGCCCAAAAAACAGGCTGGCTATCGCGCAGCGGATAAAGACCGTATTGGGTGAGCTGAACCCTCTTGCCGTCAGTTCACGGGTAAAGACGCCCATAAAGCCCCATAACGCTCCGCCGCCGATGATCGCCAAAGAATACTTATTCATCGAAATTCTCACTCCCCGGCCGCCATGACTGAGGCAAGCGCAAGGGAAAGGAACTTTTCCTCGGACGTCGAACCTCTGGATGTAATCACAATCGGGATTCTTGCGCCGGCAACGATTCCCGCCATAGTCGCACCGCAGTGCAAAATCCAGCTCTTGCCTAAAATATTGCCGCTGTGTATATCCGGTACCAAAATGATATCGAAATTGCCGCAGTGTTCGCAGTCGAAGCGTTTGATCTTTGCAATTTCGGCACTCATGGCAATGTCATACGATATCGGCCCTTCGACAAAGCACGGACCGAACTCTCCGCGTTCGGCGGCATCCCGCAGCTCACGCGCCTCCGATGTCTCCGGTATCTTCGGGTCCAACGTCTCCTTGCAGCAAACGCACGCGACCTTTGGGCTCTCATAACCAAGCTTACGAAAGGCGTCAACGGCATTCTGAAGAATGGCCTTTTTTTGCTGAAGATCAGGATGTGGTACCATTCCGCCGTCCGTGCAGCAAAGCAGCTTAGGATAGTCTGAAAAGCTGTTGAAGCTGAGATGAGACATTCCCCGCCCCGTCCGCAGTCCGTTTTCTTTTTTTACCACCGAACGCAGCACGTCGCTTGTCTCCATAATGCCCTTCATCAGGAAGCTCGCCTCACCTGCCTTGACGAGCGCGACAGCCGTCTCCGCTTCATTCATGCCGGGTACTGTGCCGGTTATCAAAAAGTCCGTTGGCTTACGGTCGAATCTTCTCAGAATCTCTCTTATGATATTGGGCTCCCCTACGAGATACGGTTCGGCCACTCCGCTGTCCTTTGCCTGCAAAGCCGCCTCGACAACATGGCTGTCGGCCGCTCCCGCCACTGCCACAACGCCCCTCTCGGGAAGATTCCTTGCCAAATCAACCAAGGGTTCATAACCGGAAAGTTCCACAAAAAGTCCTCCTGTTATCGGATAATATGATAATAATACCCTCATCGTTTTGGCTTGTCAATACAGGACTAATTGACACCGCCATAGCGGCGTGCTATAATAACACGGCATGCGGGCATGATGGAATTGGTAGACATGCAAGATTTAGCTCGCTACACCTCAGTGCAAATCTGAACGCCGCCCTTCCATGGGCAAAAACCGAATATGCGGGTATGCTGGAATTGGTAGACAGGATGGATTTAGGTTCCATTGCCGAGAGACGTTGGGGTTCGAGTCCCCATACCCGCACCAATAAAAAAACGCCGAGATATCAAGGCTTTGCAGCCCTGATATCCCGGCGTTCCTTCTTGTCACTGTTCCATTTTATCAGTGAAATAGTTGCTTCGTGTCTGCCAAATTTTTTGGAATGAGAAGTTGCATCATGCAGATTCCTCGTCAATACTTCCCACGATTAGCTCCGCTGCGCTATCAATAACCTCCATGACCTCGTTGTACCAATCGCAGTGAGTCCGGAACGCCGCCTTCATACAGAATTCAATGTCCAGCTTTCCATCGCTGTTTTCGTTGACGCAGATCTCCTGCAGCAGCATCCGCAGGTTTGCCTCACTCAGATTCCCGCTATCCAGAATATCGTCGATCAGGTCAATGCTGGTTTTCATCTCCACACGCTTTTTGTTAAGGACGATCTCCATATTTCGATATCCGGCGATTTGCTCCTTGACCAGCAGAATCTCCTTTTCGTGTTTTTCCAGCATGCGGTCGTAGCGCGTCGCGTTGCCTTTATCGCGGATCCGCTCCAAAAGGATTCCTTCCACATCTTCCTCGAGGCGGGCAAGGCGCTCCTGTAGCCGCTTGATTTGCACATCCACATTGCTCTGTTTCGACGCCCAATTTTGGACTGATTTTGCAATCGCATTCCAGTTTTCTTCAGCAGCTTTCTTCAACGATTTCAATTCCTCTATTATCAGCCGGTCAATAAGCTCCTCCGAAACGCGATGGGGCGTACAGTATTCCGCTCCGTAGCGGTGGTTGGAATTGCAGGCATATTCGACCCGTTCCTTCCCCTGCCAGGTGCGCTTGATCGCCACGAATTTCCTGCCGCACTGCTGGCAAAGGATCAGTCCGGAATATCGGTGAATACGTTGGTTGTGTCCTGCGCGCACAGCCCGCTCGTTTCGTTCCGATAAAAGTAGCTGTGCCTGCTCCCATAACTCTCTTGTTATGATAGCAGGCACATAATTTTCGTGACGGTATTGTTCTTCCGGCTGCGTGAAGCGAAAGGTCTTGTTGATGCTGCTGGTTTCGCTCTTGTGGTTTACCAGAGTCCCCGTATAAATCTCATTGATCAGGATATTTTTGACGGTCGTATTGATCCAGATATATTTTCGGCTGATCTCAGGGCAGGTGTTGGGGATGCTCTTTCCCATCACCTCCAGCTGCATTTTTGCCGGTGTTTTGGCCCCCAGTTCATTAAGCTTTCGTGCAATAGCTTTTAACCCATTGCCTCCAACATACAGAGAGAAGATAAGCCTCACCGTCTCCGCGGCCTCAGGAACAATCGTCACCTTGTTGGTGTTTCGATCTTTGAAGTATCCAAATGGAGCTACGATCACGATTCCGCTTTTTTGCTTCTGTCGATAACCCGATGTGATTTTCCGCCCGATGTCTCTTGCATAAAAATCATTGACTAACCCTTTGAATCCAACGATCAGGTCGTCGTTTTCATCAGAGGTGTCAATGTTTTCCGTCACAGAGAGCACCCTGACATGATGCTCTCGCAGATAATCGATGAACAAAGCTGTTTGGGTTCTATGGCGACCGATACGGGACAGGTCTTTTACCAAAATGGCATCGACAGCTCCTGACTCCACCACATCGTATATTTTGTCAATGCCGGGGCGGTTAAAATGCATGCCGCTGATATTGTCATCGAACGATTCCCCAATAATTTCGTATTCCTTGGCAACCGCATATTCATAAACAATTTTTCGCTGGTTGGTCAGGGAATTCAGTTCTTCATCCTCGTCTCTGGAAAGACGAGCGTATAGCCAAACTCTCATGCTTCTCTCCTCCTTTCTTGTTGACAGACTTGCGGGTATGGTGTGCCGCTACCTCACGACACACCATACTCTACAAAAATCCGAATAGCTATCAGAACAACTTATGCCGTGACCGATTCTACCTTATCAACATTTTTCTGCGGGTCGCAGCCGCATTCATTTACCAATGTCAGATAGTTGTGCACCAACGATTGAAGAAATTTTGTGAAATCATCGCTGGTTCCTACGTAGGAAAACATGACGCTGTTAATCTCCGCTTCTTTTCTTCGTTTTTGCATATTGGTTTTTCCTCCTTGTATAGGGATATAAAAAATAGCAGACCGTTACATGGTCTGCTGCCAGGTTTGTTCGTCCTCATGGTCGTCGGATTTGTGTCCGGCGGCGATTTTTTGCCGCCGCTCTTTTTTGAGTGCCTTGCTGTCCATATGCTGCGGCATGGTGGTGGCGTCCTTTACGGGAGAAGTGAGCTGATCGCGCTCCAGAGCGCGCCCCAGCTCGACCACGCTGCCCACAACACCATCGCTATTACCGGGATGAGCAGCAGCGCCGGAGACAGGCGCGGCAGATGCAGCTTGGGCAGGCGGAGCGAAAAGCGCCGCTCTCTCGGCCTCCCAGCCTGTTCGAGCTGTGTTCGGATCGCCGCCACATCCCGCGTCAGCGCCGTGACTTGATCCCTTGTCGGATGTGTACCGGCCTGCCGGTACAGCTCCCGCACAAGGTCCGCCAGCGCCGCCGTGCGGCGATTCAGCGCGTCGAGGGCTGACAGCATCGCCACCCACTCCCGCTCTGTCGGGTGCGTCGCCGGCGTCGGCAGCGTATCGATCAGTACATTCTGTGTCTGTAATTTCTCCGGCATATTTCGGTTCTTCAAATCCTCCATCGACAAGTCTCTGCCTGATTCTGAACTCATGCTCCATAGCCTCCTTCAAATAGCGTCCGTCGTGTAAACGGTCATCGCGGCACTTCATGCCTGACGGAATGGTGTAGGTGATGCTCTGCCTGGAATCCTCCCAGCGGACGCCGTAGCCCTCAGACTTCATCAGCGCGATGAACTCGTCGCGGGTGTGGGCGTACTTCATGCAGTCGTCGATGACGTTGATGAGCCGGAA
>JBFWKZ010000084.1:0-10538 GCA_050252415.1 Oscillospiraceae bacterium
ATTTTAAGTGTCATGGAAAGGAGCAAAAAAAGATAGTCTTTATCTAATGACAAATTTCGATAAAGATAATTGATAAAACTGAGTAAAGCAAAAAAACGGTAAATATATGTCTAACTATGGAAAACATAGTAATCCATCTTTGAAAATACCTGAAAAAATAAATTAAAATAAACTTGAGAGGTGTATTAATGATGTCTGAACTAAAAACAAAGCTACTAAAAGGCGAAAAACTTGGTGGAATTATGATTCGCCTGCTCCGCAACCCTGCCGTTGCACAACTAATCAAAAATTCAGGTCTTGACTATTTCATGTATGACTGTGAACACGCCATGCTCGATATCGAGACTCTGCACGACACTTTTTTGCTCGCAAATGCTCTTGGCATAGGGGCTTTTGTGCGGGTTCCCGCCGGAAACAAAGAATGGATCTCCCGTGTCCTCGATGCCGGCGCCAACGGAATTATGGTCCCGATGGTTGAAAATCGCAAGCAGGCCGAAATACTTGTGAAATATTCAAAATATCAGCCCATTGGCGGAAGAGGCTATTCCGGTGGAATTGCTTATTCGGGATATATTGCCGGAAAACACACAGACGTGATGGCAGAGCAAAACAGCAGAGTCATCGCCATCGCACAGATTGAGACAAAAGACGGCGTGGCAAATGCCGAAGAAATTGCCTCCGTTGAAGGCATCGACGCACTGCTTATCGGCCCAAACGACCTATCCATTGCGTTAGGAATTGCCGGAGATCTCATGAACCCGATCGAGCTTGAGGCGATTTCCAAGGTTGCTGCGGCCTGCAAAAAATGTCATAAGGCTTTCGGACTCCACGCAGGACCCGCACTGCTGGAAAAATTTAAAGACGACATCAATCTTGCCATGTGCTCGACTGACACAGACGTATTGACAAACGGATTTAAAGGTATCGGGCAGACTATCCGGTCAATGTGAGAAAAGCAGCAGAAGGCTATGACTTTCTGTTCAGAAGCGCAGTCGTGAGATTTAAAGAAAGAGGGCGCGTGGAAATGGTAAAAGCAATCGTTGTAGACAGAGACTATGGCAGTGTATCCCTCCTCCAGCAGGAGGAGCTCCGCGATATGCTGGCCGGTAAAGGCATCGAGATTTCCATGATACACTGTCTGAGTGAGGATGAAATTATTACAGCGTGCTCGGAGGCGGATGTTATCATGGGCACCGGTAACCCTCTCATAACGGCAAAAGTCATAGGAGCTTTGCCGCATCTAAAAATGATTTCAAGATTTGGTATTGGCGTTAACTCCATTGATTTGGACGCTGCGGCAGAGAAGGGGATACCCGTGACATTCCTGCCCGGTTTTTGTGCAGAGGAGCTCACAGCGCACGCCACAGCCATGATACTCGGCCTGATGCGCAACACGGCTTATTACGATCGTCACATCAGAGCCGGCGAGTGGCCGAAGGGAAAATATTTTGTTCCGCAGAATATTCGCAACTGCACCGTTGGCCTAATGGGATTTGGTGCTGCCGCAAGGCCGATGGCTGCGGTATTTGGCAGAGGCTTCGGCGCAAGAATCATCTCTTTTGATCCCTATGTCACCCAAGAAGCTGCCGATAAGTATGGCGTTCACATGGTATCGTTTGAAACGCTTATTACAGAAAGCGACATCATTTCCATCCATGTTCCGCTGACAAAGGAAACAAAATATGTTTTTAATTATGATATATTCAAAAAAATGAAAAATACGGCCATGATCATAAATGTCTCCCGTGGAGGAATTATTCATGAAGGTGACCTGATACGCGCGCTCAAAGAGGGTGAAATCCGTTATGCCGGACTCGATGTCTTTGAGTATGAGCCGCTTGACAGGCAAAATCCCTTAATCGCAATGGATAATGTCATTTTAACGCCTCACAGCGGTTTTTACGGCGAAGCGGCTAAAAAGAATCAGATCAGTATGACCGCAGAGATTCTGGACAAAGCCTTTAACCATAACATAATTTCCACACGGGTGGTTGCAAACAAGAACGTCATTGCCGCTAAGGCCTGTAAATTTTATTTTAATTAAAATACATAATTAATTTTAAGGAAGGACTAAATCTCATGAAAAAACTGCTCTCTCTACTGCTGGCAACCCTGCTCATTATTGGTGTCTCAGCATGCTCAAACGGTTCCGACACATCGTCCTCCGTACCCGAGACAACATCAGTATCTCCCGAATCGTCTTCACCGACATCCGCAGACAACGGCTTCGATGGCAAATGGGATATTTCCTCCGTTACGATCACCACGGGCCCCTCAGGCGGTACACATGAAATTGTAGGGGCGGCGGCTGCCGAGATATGGAAGAATAATATACCTGGTATTAATTTTTCATCTATTCCATCCAGCGGAACTTCCGCAAATATCCCTCTGCTGAACAGCGGCGAGGCTCAGGTTGGTGTTTGTACCGGCGACAGCGCTGTTTCCGCCATAAACGGGGTATCTCCATATGACCAGAAGTATACGAATGTCAAAGGACTTTTTGCGCTGTATCCCAATACCCTTCAGATTTGGGTACAGGCAGATTCGGATATTCAGGATTTTGGTGACCTAATTGACAAAAAGTTTACCTTCGCGGCACCTGGCAGCGGCCCATTCCAACCGACCCTGAATATGATGGCGCTTTACGGCTTTTCGGAGGATGACGTTAAAGCGGCAGGCGGTACGATTGAGTATCTGGATTGGGGAACAGCCGTCTCGAAGCTCCAGGACGGGCTTCTTGACGCAGTCATATGGACAACAAGCTATCCGGCTGCAAAAATTGTCGAGGCCGAGACGACACGCGATCTGCGCCTTTTACAGGTAGATACCAACATGCTTGACAAATTTATGGATACTTATGGTGGCTGGATCTCTGTTACAATTCCCGCCGGTACCTATAAAAATCAACCGGAAGACGTCATCACCATAGGTACGCCAAACTTCCTGTGCGTACTTGATGATATGGATAATGATCTTGCATATGCGCTTGCCAAAGCGCTTTGGGAAAATAGGGATATACTTGGAAACACGCATGCGCTGTTGAAATCCCTCAGTCTTGACAACGTGGCCAAGGGCATGGGCGTTGAGCTCCACCCAGGTGCTCTAAAATACTACAAGGAGATTGGCGCGGCGCTCGACTGATTTGATATGTAACCGGAGCCACAGCTTTCTGTTGTGGCTCCCATCAATACTGGAGGATTGGCCAAATGACAGATTTTCACAATCATTCCGAGCCGGCAGTCCGGATTGATCAAATAACCGAGAAATTGATAATCGGGGATGAGGAAACACAATCGACGCCTCTGGATTCCCTGACAAAGAAGATTATTATCATTCTTTCGATTCTCCTATGCTTATTTGAGATATATACGGCATATTTTGGCGTTTTGCAGGGGCTTCAGCAAAATGCTATGCACCTTGGATTTGTTGCTGCCATCGGTTTTTTCTCAACTCAGCCTTTTAAGGAAAAAACAACGGCAGGCGTGGTATTGAACTATATATTTGCCGTCCTTATAATGGCTTCTATGTTATACGTCGTCATTAACAACAGAAGTATTTTATATAGGGTAGCAATGGTTACAAAAGTTGAAAATATTCAGCTTATACTGGGCACGTTGGCTACCGTTCTTGTCCTGATACTCTGCCGTAGGACCATCGGATGGGCTCTCCCCGTGATTGCCTGTATCTTTATCGCCTATTCTTTCCTTGGTCAATACATGGACGGTATCCTTTTTCATAAGGGCATTCGCTTTGACAGGCTGGTCGAGCAGCTTTATCTGACCTTTGCCGGCCTGTTCGGCGAGCCAATGACCGTATCGGCAACATACGTCTTTATGTTTATCTTTTTTGGCTGCTGTCTGGATAGTATGGGGACCGGTGAGTTCCTCATGAGCATTTCAAAAAGCCTTGTCGGGAAATATCGGGGCGGACCTGCGCTGATGTCCGTTTTTTCAAGTGCCCTCATGGGGACCATCTCGGGCAGTGCGGTCGCCAATGTCGCCACAACAGGCGTTTTTACCATTCCGCTCATGAAGCGCATTGGCTATGACAAAAACTATGCAGGCGCCGTTGAGGCAGTTTCCTCCTCAGGCGGACAGATCATGCCTCCCGTCATGGGTGCCGGTGCATTTTTGATGGCTGAATATCTTGGGTGCAGCTATTCCGAAATCCTCAAAGCGGCTATTATTCCGGCTGCGTTATATTTTCTGTGCGTCTTTCTTCAGGTCTATCTGGAGGCACGAAAGCGGTCCATTCCCGGTGTCCCTGCCGAAGAAATAAAAAAGCCTATGTTGGTCATCAGGGACAGCGGCTACATGGTTTTGCCTCTTATAATGATCATTATCATGCTTGTCCGGGGATATTCACCGATGCGCGCTGCTTTTTGGGGTGTTCTTGGAACCGTATTCGTCGCCTGCTTTAAGAAAAAGACAAGAGAAAACCTACCGAAAAAGATATTGAAAGCAATGACTTCAGCCGCAAAAAGCGCTATAGGCGTTTGCAGCGCATGCGCGTGCGCCGGTATTGTCATATGCGTTCTTAAACAGACGGGAATAGGCCTTAAATTCAGCAGTGCAATCGTCAGCCTGTCTTCGGGCAGTCTTCTCCTTGCTCTGATTCTCGCCATGCTTTCATCGTTACTGCTCGGCATGGGATTGCCCACAACGGCTTCCTATGTCATACAAGCGACTTTAGTTGCGCCCGCACTCATAACAATGGGCCTTTTACCAATTCAGGCGCACCTCTTTGTCTTCTACTTTGCATGCATGGCGTGTATTACGCCTCCGGTCGCGCTTGCCGCCTATACCGCTGCACCTATAGCCGATGGAAATGCCATGAAAATCGGTTCCAAAGCATTTAAGCTGGGATTGGCTGCATTTATTGTACCCTACGCCTTCGCATTTTCTCCTGCAATTCTGATTGAAGGAAGCACCGAAGCAATTATTTTCGCCTGTCTTTCCGCGATAATAGGGTGCTGTGCCCTGGCAATTGCGCTGACAGGCTGGTTTGCCGAACAGATGAATGTAATAACACGCGTACTTATGCTTTCCGGGGCGCTATGTATGATTCATACAGGGAACAATACGGATATTGTCGGCTATTTTCTGTTCGCAGTATTGATCGTATATCAGCTTCTAAAAAGCAGACAGCATAGGAGAACCCGCAAAGTTCATACATAAATATGGAGGAAAGAAATGATTATATGCAATACGAAGGATAAGGAAAGGCTGCGCTCACTTGGGAAACAAGTCAAAGAGCTGTCGGAGCTTCCCGTAATGCAAAAAAATATCGCGCTTTGGCGTAAAGTAAACGACCTTAATATGGAGCGGCCTCTGCTGCATCATCGTGATACTTCGGTAGCCATACTCAATTATAATAATGAACTCACCCCACAAATCGAGGATCCATTTTTGAAAAACATTGAGCTTGACTTATTACTCCGCATATATAATTGGAAACACATGCCTCTGAACTATGTCGTCTCAAATAAAGTAAAATGCCAATGTGTGATACAGGATACCGAATGGGGGAATATTGCACAATACAGGGGAGTCCAGGGCAATATAGCAACGGAAGATCTCAGAAAGCAAAAAACCTTCCATTTTACCGCTTCAATAAAAAGTATAGAGGATGTGGAAAAGATACTTACCCCGCAGGTTAGTCATGATGAAAAATCAACGATGGAGCGATACCATCTGCTGAAGGATATTTTTGACGGAATCCTTGAAGTAAAGCTTTTTGGAAAGCAATATTTCCGGGTGGCACCATGGGACGACATAATGAACTGGCTTGGCATGGGAGATGCCATGCTGTATTTCTATACCGAGCCTGAAATGATGCACGCTTGTATTGACCGGTATATGAAGGCCGCGATATCCTGGGTCAAACAATATGAAGCTTTAGGCCTTCTTTCTTCAAATAATGATTTTGAGAATGTTCTCAATAATGACCCCGGTTATACTTCGCAGCTCCCGCTGCCCACCGAAAGCGGAATCGGATGCAAACTTAAGGATATTTGGGGCGCAACGTCGGATCAAATCCTCACCTCCGTGAGTCCGGCGCTGACGAAGGAATATGCATTCGATTATGAGCAGGAATTCTCACAGCTGTTTGGCCTATATGGCTATGGCTGCTGCGAGCGGCTTGATAAAAAACTGGATGATCTGAAAGCTGCATTTCCAAATCTCAGAAAGGTATCCGTGTCGCCCTTCAGCAATATGGAATCCTGTTTTGAACAGTTAGGAAAAGATTATGTCGCATGTTTTAAACCCAATTCTAATATTCTGGTCCTGGATAATTTTGAAGAATCAAAAGAATATTTAACCAAGGAACTTGAAAATGCCATCAGAATGGCAATAAAATATGACAATAATCTTGTCATAAATATGAAAACTATCATTGATCTGCACGATGATCCCGCACGTCTCTGGTGGTGGTGCGACATGGCAACGAAAATGGTTGACAAATATTACTAGCCTAAATTAATCCCCTTCCGCATAATACGGAAGGGGATCATTATTAATTAATGCAAAACTCATTTAGCCAGCTTATACAGGTTGGTATCGGTTGAAAAGTTGCCCGCGCTGTAGCATATCAGGACCGTATCAATCGCGTTTGACGCGATATACTGGGAGATTTTCGTATTGTAATATCTTAAATCGAGAATATGAATTTTAGAAAAATGCTCCAGCAGGAAAGGGGAAAGGGAGTCGGTGTAAGAATCGCGTATGATCAGCAGGGAGGGGAGGTCCTCATGACCGGTATCGATCTCCAGCAGAGGGGTTATACCACCATAAAACATGGAATATTTATCCTTTTTGTTCAGGAATGACAAATCATAGAGGGTACCATCCTCAGGTTTTCCGCTTGAATAATTTGTGATCTTCAGTCCGTCATAGGCCTGAACAAATGTCTCAATCGTATCCGGCTTGACCCAGGTAAAGCCGGAGGCCGAGTATACCGTACCCAGAAAGCTTGTGCTCATAACAGTCCTGTTATAGTGCTCAATGGGGTCCGGAGTGCAACCCATCGCATCCATGACGGCCGTATAGCCGTAATACGCGCCGAGGCTGGTCCAGTGATGATCGGTATGATAAAAGATATAGTCATCTTTGTGGGCGTTCAGCGCGCTGTACATGTCTACGGGGATGGCTTTGGTTTCCGAATATACTTTATCAATGAGCTGCTTCTCACTGTCGTTTGGCGCGTTCACCGGCAGTTTGCCTTTCCATATTTCGGCGGCACCGGGAATAATGGCAAGATACACGGGCACATTGACATTCTCAACAAGTGAATTGATATAATCTGCATCTTTTTCGAGTCTGGACTCCTCCGGATATATAAACCGTTCGATCAGGGTGCCGTTCCCGCAGTAATAAACGTCGTTGTTTTCGCCTTTCCCGGCAGCCAGCTCCGTAGCCGCTTTGACAGTGATCCAGCCGTCTCGCATGACGAACTGGTCGCTGGCATATTTCTCAAAATCGGTCGTAAAGCTGCCAAAGACAAAATTTTCAAAAGTAAATTTCGGCATCTGCGTCAGATAGCGATTCTCCACTTCGGAGAATTCCCGGTCCGGCAGTATGAGATTCAGTATAAATATGATACCGATAAACGCAGTAAATATAATTATCTGTATCCAATTTGTTTTTTTACCCATGTGACTACCTCAGAACTTGAAATAAAGGAAAGGATTGTAGGTCCCGTCGACGATATAAGCGGTGGAAAGCAGGAACACGGCCACGATGAGAACCGGGGCGGCAATGCTCTGTATTTTGTCCGGCAGCTTGTGAAACAGCCTGGCTCCGAGTGGCGTGGCGGAGAGCATAGCAATAATAAATGTAACGGCGTAGGTACCCAGATAATAAAAATCACGCGGGGCTGACAGTCCGGCTTTGCCAAGGCCAAACATGGATGAAATATATATGCCGCACTTATCAAGCGTATCAAGCTGAAAAATGACCCAGCCGACAGCAACGATCAGTAGCGTATAGCCATGCGTCAGCCATGCCGGAGCCTTTTCAAGCCTTTTAAGTAAGAATACCTTTTCGATCATCAGAAACGCCGCATAGTACAGCCCCCAAAGCAGGAAAGTCCAGTTCGCGCCATGCCAGATACCGGTCAGGGCCCATACGATGAGAATATTCAGCAGCTGGCGCTTGAGGCCGCGCCGGTTGCCGCCCAATGGAATATACACATAGTCGCGAAACCACGTACCCAGGCTCATGTGCCATCTGCGCCAAAACTCTGTTACGCTTTTGGAGATATAGGGGTAGTTGAAGTTCTCATGAAATTCAAAGCCCAACATGCGGCCAAGCCCAATGGCCATGTCGGAATACCCTGAAAAATCGAAATATATCTGCAGCGTAAAAGCAATAATACCAAGCCATGAGCCCAAGACCGTCAGTTCTCCGGCCCCCGAAGCGCCATAAATGTCCCAGAGTGAGCCGATGTTATTGGCGATTAAAGCCTTTTTGGCAAGACCAATTGTAAATCGGCGAACACCGGAGGCAAATTGTTCAGCGCTCGAAGCGCGGAAATCGAGTTGATCGGAGATATCCTTATAGCGGACGATAGGACCGGCAATGAGCTGAGGGAAGAGCGCAACGAATGTGCCGAAACTGATATAATTTTTCTGCACGGAGGCGTCGCCGCGATAGACGTCGATGGGATAGGACATCGTCTGGAAGGTGTAAAAGGAAATTCCTATGGGAAGCGCTATTCCCAAAGGCTCCAAGCCGGAGAAAATTGGAATGATCTTTAACGTCTCAATGATAAGATCAAAATACTTAAAGAATACCAGTATGCCAAGGGTTATAACGGTATTGATGATGAGAAAAGTCTTTGCCTTCCTGTCGTCGGCACGGTATTTGTCTATGAAAATTCCGCTGACATAGTTCACGGTGATGGAGACGAGCATGAGAATGATATAGACCGGCTCACCCCAACCGTAAAAGATGAGATTAACGATAAAAAGCCAGAGATTCCGCCATTTTACCGGTACGATATAATAAACTGCCAGGACGACCGGCAGATACTTAAACAAAAATGGAATGCTCGAAAAGACCATACAGACAACTCCTGAATAAAATCCAGTTTATTTTACTTTATATATCGGCAAATATCAATGTTTTAGCGCAAAATTACGATTTTTTTGCCTTAAATTTTGCAAGGGGGGTGGCCTGCGCAGCCATACGGAGTTCGGCATTATCGACGTGTGTATAGATTTGCGTTGTATTGAGATGCTCATGTCCCAGGATTTCCTGAAGCGTCCGTACGTCGACGCCGTTTTGCAGCATAAGCGTCGCCGCAGTGTGGCGCAGTTTGTGTGAAGAATACTTCTCTGAGTCGAGGCCGGCCTTTAGCAAGGTATTCTTGACCATACTGTGTACGGTCTCACGGCTCATACGCCTGCGGCGGTTTGAGAGAAACAGTGCGTTTTTATCCCTCGCCGCAATACCTTTGCGAATCAAGAGATAATCGTTTAAAGCTGAGATACAGCTGTCGTTCAAAAAAACAATGCGCTCTTTGTTGCCTTTACCGAGTACGCGGAGATGATCCGTACTTATGTCGCTTATGTTGAGCCCGATGATTTCAGAAATACGCAGTCCACAGTTGAGAAATATCGTCAGTATACAATAATCGCGCTCCTTGTTTTTTCCATCGACGGCATTTAAAAGCCGTACGCTTTCTTCAAGGCTTAGATAGCGGGGGAGGGACTTTTTCACTTTTGGGGAATCAAGATCCTGAACGGGATTTTCCGTCAGGATTTTAGCTTTTTGCGTCAAATATTTGTAGTAGCTGCGGATCGTCGCAATCTTTCTGGCTCGTGTCGTTGCCGTCAGACCATATTCAATATCGTGAGAGCGCGCGTTTTTTATCCGGTCACGCGAGAGGTAAGCCAAATAGCCGTAGATTTCGGAGAGGGTGACCATGGCGACAAACTTCTCGTCAACGTCCATAATAGATATTTCATCCATATCCGTATCGCGCTTAACCATGCCGCGTGATAGCTTCAAAAAACGAAAAAATGTCCGCAGGTCTAAAAAATATTCATCAACAGTCGCTTTGGAATGGCCTTTAATAGTCTCGTGATAGACTAAGAAGCTTTTGAGTATCTCAGGAGCTTCAGTACGGTAATCCATAGAAACACCTCCAGTATTTGCTATTGTAGCAGAGAAGCATAGGGCTTGTCCAGAGGAGATAGCAAAATAATTGAACAAAATAAAAATTTTGTTCAATTCGATGGAGGCCGCTTTTACTAATCCCGATCATCAAGAGATTTTATATAAAGATAAAATGCAAATATAAGCACCAAAAACGTATATACACAAAAGACCTTAAAAACCAAATCAATCATATCATTTTACCTCAATCAAAGCAACAACAGCATCAACCAATGGTTTAAGTCGTGTATCAACGTCCTGCATAGAACGTACTTTCTTTTGAAGCCGCCGCCGCTGATCATTAAGGTCTGCTATGTATGCGTGTATCTGCTGGGCCTCGGCCCTAAGCTCGTCCTGCCGCCGAAAACAATCCAAAAC
>JBFWKZ010000085.1:0-10502 GCA_050252415.1 Oscillospiraceae bacterium
ATCTGCGGGAAGCGCGAATATCGCCTCCTATATTGCCGGGCAAAGAGGACGGAATTATCGTTTTTACATGGAGTACGCCTTTCGTCGGCAATATATGAGCCTTCAGAATCTGATCCATACCGGTTCCTATATTGATATGGACTATGCCTACGGTGAGCTCTCCAAAAAAAATGGTGAAAATCCATTGGACTATGAAAAAATTAAAAGCTCCCCCATACTGATGAAAGTGGTGGCCCTCAATGCGCTGACCGGGGAAACCCTCTATTTCGATAAAAGCGACATGGTCCAGGACGATTACCGTATCCTCAAAGCTTCGTCCTGCATTCCTCTTGTCTGCAAACCCTATTATGTTAATGACATTCCGTGTTATGACGGCGGTTTGGCCGATCCCGTACCGATAAAAAAAGCTTTTGAGGACGGCTGCGACAAAGTCGTCGTCATATTGACAAGGCCTAAGAATTTTATTCGGGTACCGAAAAAAGACGCCCGCGCGGCGAGATTGCTACGGCACAGATATCAAAACGCAGCCGATAATCTCGCACTGCGTTATAAGAAATATAACGACGGCGTAGCGTTGGCTAAGGAATATGTCAAGCGAGGGAGTGCGTATATTATTGCGCCGGACGATTGCTGCGGCATGAGTACGCTTACCAAAAATAAAAAAAGCCTCGATGCGATGTACCACAAAGGCTATGCCGACGCAAATGCCTTACAGAAATTTTTATAAGCAAATTCAGCCAAATGGCAGGCGTAATCAACTGAACCCTGTCGATACTACCATTTGGGTATTTCCTAGCGCCATATGAAAAAAATTCAGGTCCGGACGCTAACTTTATTCCGCATGCGAAGCCTATATAATACTTTTGTGCAGCATTAGCCTGGCGATTCTGGGTGCAATCCGTATAATTATGCTTGGCAACACCTATAAGATCCCGTTTAGAAGTCTAAAGGCCCGTTTTTCCAAACAGCCCGAGAGGTCCGTCGGTCCGCGCAGCAGCATTGGGTATGAACTTATGCTGCTCGGCACGTTGAGCGTTTTTATTTCCTGTGCCCTTGTTCATGCGTTGACGGCCGCTTTGCACCTGCCGCCGATTCATTTCAGATAGCCATAAACGCCGTTTGATTGTAATGTCAATCCAGCGCGTAGATAATCTCCGACCGGATGCCTCGCAGAGTTTTGCCGCTGCGACGACACGGCTCATGCAAGGAAAGCGGCAAGCAGGCTTGCATCGCCCTCTTGAAGGCAAGGGCAAAGCTTCTGTTTTCAGCCTAACGCCGTCTTAAGCAGACGGCGTCTTTTCTTTTAAAGAAGGCTGAGGAAAGCCTGAAAAGCGGACGGCAGGGCCATCTCCGCCGTCAGTTTTTCCTTTGTCACCCATTTAAATCCGGCGGGCATGTTTTCGCAGGTGACGACATAACTTTCCATATCCCATTCGACATGGGAAAAAACATGCTTTTTCCGGATACCCTTCACTGCCGCTAAAACGGATATACCCCATTGTGCCAGCACATCTTCAGCCTGCACAGAGGTAAGATCTCCCGGCGTGTTTGGGAACTCCCAAAGCCGCCCGAGTAAAATATTCGCTTCCCGTCGCCTGACGGCAATTTTTTCGCCGCAGCGGAGCAAAAAAACTGTTTTTTTCTCTTTTTTCCGGGGCTTTTTCTTGGCCTTGACCGGAAGGTCCATCTGTGTGCCGGTTCGATACGCCCGGCACAAAAATGCGGCCGGACAAACGCTGCACTTCGGCAGCGCCTTCGGCAGGCAAACCATTGCGCCCAGTTCCATCAGGCTCTGCGTAAAGTCACCGCTGCGTTCCTTGGGATAGACCTTATACAGCAGATCAGTGACTTTATGTTTCACTTCCGGAGTGGATATATCCTCATAATATCCGGTAAACCTTGTGACTACCCGCAGAACGTTTCCGTCCACAGCCGGAGTGGGCTGCCCAAAACAGATTGAAGCGATCGCACCCGCTGTATATTGCCCGATTCCCGGCAGCGAGAGGATATCGCTGTAAGCCTCGGGAAAATGCCCGCCATACTCGGCCATGATTGTCCGCGCAGCCTTTTGCAGGTTACGTGCGCGGCTGTAGTAGCCCAATCCTTCCCAAAGTTTCAGAAGCTCGCCTTCCGAGACGTTGGCCAGACTGCTGATATCGGGGAGCTGCCGCATGAAACGGTCATAATAGGGAATGACGGTTTCGACCTGCGTCTGCTGGAGCATGATCTCGGACACCCATACGCGGTAGGGAACGGTATTTTCACGCCATGGCAATACCCTGGCATTGGAATCATACCAAGCCAGCAGCGGCTTCACAATATCCTGAAAATCGTTTATTTCTAAATCTGCTCTCTCCACTGATCAACCCACCGTTTTTTGATGATTTTTTGTCCGCCGCTTCAAGCACATATCAAAGCTGAGCGGCAAAAGGCCGTCAATCTTGTCGACGGCCTTTGATAATTTGTCGGGATGACCGGGCTGCGCTGCAGTCGGGTAAACCCAAAAGTTTATTAATCGTTATAATAAATACGTGTATGCCGGTTCCGAAGGTATGGCCTATGCCAGTACGACCCTGTCTCTTCCCTCATCTTTTGCGCGGTAAAGCGCATTATCGGCGGCTTTCAGAAGCGTTTCGCTTGTCGTCCCATTTTCCGGAAAGGCGGCAACGCCAAGGGAAAGCGTACATCTTGCCAAAGGTTTTCCAAGATGATATACCGTAAGTCCCTTCACGCCCTGACGCAATTTTTCGGCGCGTTGTCCGGCATTTTCACGATTTGCACCTGGCAGCACCACCAGAAATTCTTCCCCGCCATATCGGCAGACAACATCTCCGCCGCGCGTCGACTGATTGAGGAAGCCTCCCAACTCACGGAGCAGGGCATCTCCTCCGTCATGTCCGGAAAAATCGTTAAATTCCTTGAAGTGGTCGATATCGATCATAATGACGCCGACCGGTTTATCTTCCCGCCCCGCCAAAATCAGCTCTCTTTCAAGCGATTCTTCCATATATCGTCTGTTATAAAGCCCGGTAAGCGCGTCCCGGATAGACATCTGGCGAAGGGTTTCCTTTAATTTCAGATTGGATAGCGCAAGCGCGATATGTTCCGCAATTGTCGTTACGATCTGCGCTTTATGGTCGGTATAAGACAGGCCCGCCGATTCCTGGCGATCCTGTCCGGGTATATCGACATGATTCAGATGGAGAATACCTATGGCCTGTCCGTTTACCACAAGCGGCACGCATAAATATTGTCCGGAATCCGGGCCGGTAACATGGCCGCAAAGCAGGCCCGGATGGCGCTCATCCACGAGATGCTGCCGTCCGCGCCGTATGGCCCAGCAGCTTAAAGGCTCAAACACCTCTTGGGTTAATGAGGGTGTCCCCCACATTTCCACCGCCTCGGCGAAATTCTTGGAATCGTTAATAAGATATAACGCGCCGCGGCTGCCCGGACATATCTGTTTGATATACTGAGTACTGATGGCACAGGCCTCCGCTATGGTTTGACAGCTTTGAAGCTGCTCGCCCATTTCATTTAATTGGTTCATCTCTTGGGTTCTTTTCTGAAGTTCCTTAACCCATGAAGCCAATTCCTGATTTGCCTTTTGAAGTTCATCCTCAATATGTTGACGCTTGGTGATATCGATGCCCGTAGCAATAATGTATTCGGGATGGCTGTCATCATCAAGCATGGCGGCAAATGTCCATGAAATCAGATGCTTGTCCCCATTTTTAGAAATCAAGACCGTTTCATATGTGCCGGTGTAACCATCGCTCAGCAATTTATTGATCTCTTTCCGCGTAATAACAGGGTCAAAAAATTTGGTGTTCCATAGCGGCGTTTCACTGATTTCTGCAAACGAATAACCGCTGATCTGTTCACAGGCGCGATTGAATCTGGTGATCATTCCCCGGCTGTCAAGAACAACAATCAAAGTTGCGGCAATATTTAATAAGGTATTTGAAAAATCCCGCTCTTTTGTCAGATCCTCTTCGATGCGTTTGAGACTTGAAATATCGCGTATCGAGGTAAGAAGCATATCTTCCTGGCCATCGAACGTGACGATATCGGTGTTGATCAATACGGTAACCACACTGCCGTTTTTGTGCCTGCACATGGTCTCGAAGTCCCGTACATAACCGAGCATTTTCGTTAACTTCAGCAACTGCTGCCTATCGGCCGGAAAAAGGTAAAAATCCTGTACGCATATATTTTCCAATTCACCGGCACCATATCCCAGAAGTGCTTTAATGGCGCTGTTGCTGAAGACAAGGTTGCCCTGAAAATTTGCCAGGGTAATACCGACTGGAAAATTATTGAAAAGCGTCCGGTAATATTTATCGGGCTTCTCCTGACTCTTTTGTCTCTGCTTATATACGGTAATATCATACAATGAGGCCAGCAAAATATAGTTATCATTTAATTCGATCTGGTCGATATTTGTCAGAACGGTCCGTAACATTCCATTTTTATACTTAACTTCGACTTCAAAACCGCGAACTATTTTCGACTCGGCAAGCATATTCAGCAAGCGCTGCCGATCATTCGGATCGGCGTACAAATCGGAGACATTCGTAATCATGCTTCCATCAATTTGAATCTCTAACATATCCTGTACAGTCTTATTAAAACTGATGATTGTTCCATCGATATTCGTGATCAGGATGCCGATTGCCGACGTACTGCTTAGAAAGCTAAGTTTTTCATAAAAGGATGGTGATTTTGTCCTTTCAGCTTTCCCCAGGGCTTTGGGGTCAATTAAATTAGGTATCTGTTCATTTGAAATATCCATATATTTGATAATAGCTCCTTTATCATAGTCAATGGGTATCTAAACAAGAGAAAACCATGTTCCCGAGCTTAAGCGTTTATAAGCAATCACACAAAGCGCGTACGGATCGAAAACAGTAGCCGCACCAAAATAAACGTGTGCAGCGTCCTATGTATTCAAACTGAATTCCCAGGAACAACAGGTTGATTCGTCAATGATGTCCGGATAACAGCTTAGACAGCGGCAGCGGATTCTGTCATCGATGGTCTTCGCGAACCCGGTATATTCAATAATGCCGACCGGCTTGCAGGGATGAAAGGGCATCTTTTTCCGCTTCCTCGCGGTCTGCACCCGGCAATCCACATTACGGAATATCAGTTTATTCTCTTTAAAGATAAGCTCATAGGTGTTGATATTGCCGTAGAATCTCAGTTCCAGAGCTTTTGCCAGCCCCTCCAGTCCGGCATGTTCCTCAAGCTTCAAAAACTTTTTAATGCGCTTTGCCTCTATGACCGTAAACCGTCTCCAGGCTTCCGCATCATGAAACATGGCTTCGTCCATTCCGAATTTGCGTTCTATCGACTGGAACCAAACGCCGTCATGTGCCAGCCAGTTTTTTGAATATATCTCAATGAGCGTGATGAGCTCTTCCTTCGACAGCTTACTGAGCGTTTCCCGATTATTCATTTTTAAATCCCGCTTCCCCGCCGAACTATTTCAATATGAAATCGGCTATTTTGTTCACGCTTTTGGCCCGACACCTCTAAATAGCCGATCGAACCATGCATATATGCAAATTATAACAAAAAAATATAAAAAACGAAAGGACTTAAAACACAAAATGTTTTAAGTCCTTTTTTAAATGGTTATAAGTTTTTCAGCGTTGATATGAGCTTATCAAAAGGTTCAATAAATTTTTGGATGCCCTCGTCCTCAAGCCGGCGGACGACATCGTCCATATCGATACCGAGAGCAGGCAGCCGTTTCAGCACTTCCTCGGCCTGCGCAATATCGTTTTCAATGCTGAGAGTCGGATTTCCGCCATCCCGATAGGCATGATACGTTTTGACCGGCAAGGTATTGACGGTATTTTGTCCGATAAGCGGCTCAACGTATTTCAGCTCGCCAAATTTCGGATTTTTTGCACTGGTGCTCGCCCACAGTAAGCGCTGAACCTTAGCCCCTCTGCCGATCATACTTGTAGCTATTTCGCCTTCGAACAGTCTTTTATAATTTTGATAGGCCATTTTCGCGCAGGAAACGGCAACTTGTCCATAAGCTTTTTTGGCAAGCTCGGCCAGGGAGCCGTCTTGATTGATAATCTGTTCAAATACAGGATCGACCATCGTGTCGATCCGGCTGAGGAAGAAACTGGCAACAGACGCCACGTGATCCACCGGTTCATTCCGGGAAATCCGGTCCTGTATGCCCTTAATATATTCATCCGCAACCTGTAAATAGCGTGAAATACCGAAAATCAGCGTGACATTGACGTTGATCCCCTCGCCGATAAGCCGGCGGACGGCGGGCAGGCCCTCAGCGGTCGCCGGGATTTTGATCATAACATTCGGCCGGTCAAGCGCAGTCCAAAGGCGTCGGGCTTCCGCAATCGTCCCTTCCGTATCATGCGCCAGATGTGGGTTCACCTCAAGGCTGACATACCCGTCAACGCCACCGGTTTTTTCATATACGGGCCGGAATTTATCCGCTGCACTTCGCACGTCCTCCTGGCTGAGCGCTTCGTAAATGGCTTCCGGATCTTTCCCGGCTGCCGACATCGTCCGCATGAATTTTTCATAGACGACGCCATCCAAGATCGCCTTTTCAAATATTGCCGGATTGGAAGTCATACCCCGCAGGCCGTCTTGCTCAATAAACTTTTCCAACTCGCCGCCGACAACAAAGTCGCGTCGTATATAATCCAGCCATATTGATTGTCCCAGGCCTTCCAGCTCTTTCAATGCGTTTTTTCCCATTTATCAGTGCTCCTTCATGATCAAATCGCAACTATGTTCTACTAATTATCATACACCAAAATGTAATTAATAAAAGAAAATAGCACAAATATTAACAATTTTTCTTTATTGTTCTTCAACCGAGCGGCCCGAAACCGTTGGCAATTGCCAAAAAATTGCAGTCCGGCGTTGATTTTTCAAATGGACCTTAGTTCATTATATCGTATAAACCGACATCAAAGCAAGAAAGCAGTCGGAAAATGATAATCTTTGGCGGACATTTTCGTTTACAGCACAGTAATACAATTGCGTCCCCGGTCCTTTGACTGATAAAGCGCTCTGTCCGCCTTCCCCATCATGCTCTCCAGCGTCTGAGCGTACTGCTTCTCTGTCATACCGATACTGACGGATACATGAAACTGATTACCGGCATACCGATAGATATGCTGCTCTGTGTCCGCCCGAAAGGCCTTTAGCATCTGAAGCAACTCATCTCTGTCGTAGCCCGCGAGAAGAACCGCAAATTCTTCGCCGCCAAGCCGTGCAATCAGACAATCTGAATCGAAATGATGCTTCAATATCTGAGCAAAATCCCGGATCACCAGATCGCCTGTGGGGTGTCCATACTGGTCGTTCACATCCTTAAAGTGGTCCAGATCCATCATCAGAAGGTACAGGGAACTGTCGCTCTCTTCAGATTTCGATATCCATTCTCTTCCGGTATTAATAAAGGCCCTCCGATTGCTGAGAACACTGAGTTCATCCGTCATGGCTTGTTTCTTTAATTCCTTATTCAGCCGATATATTGCCGTAACATCGCGAATCGTTTTTATCCATCCACGCAGCATATTATGGTCGTCAATATTTTCCGTACTAATATCGTAATAACGCTTTTCATTATTAATTCGTAATTTTACAACAGCCGGTTCCATTTTTTCCAGCCCTTCCAATAAATTGGGGATCGTCCCAAACAGGGCGGACAGGTTGCTGTTGTCCAAATGGATGCCTACCTGTTCAAAAAGCCGTTCTGCGCTTTTGTTGTAGTCGAGGACCCTGCTCTGGCGGTTGATTAGCAAAATGCCATCACCGCTGGCCTCAAAAACCTTGCTTCGGGCAATAAATTTCGTCTCGAGCAGATCATAACGTGATATGGCCAGGATAACCAAAACGCATGTGATGGGGAGGCATAAAGCCATATAGTCAATGTGGTAGCCGAACGGTTTGAGTTGTGTGAAAAATAACCCTGCCACCGCGAAGGCAGAGGCCACGACGATAAGTAGGATCTTACCCGTTAGTTTTTTCGTGTTTTTTACGGAGTCGCTTATAAACAGCCCCATGGATATAAGGATCATAAGCGTAGAGTGGACCATCTGGACATACATCCATGGTCCGATCTGTTTAACGAAAAGTAATCCTCCAAATTCTTTAACATAATTTGCCGACGCAAAATAAAGATGGTGGTAATTGTTTGTCAGCCGAAGAATCAAGGTCACAATTGGAATTACATAGATCACTGCAAGCAGGAGCTTCTTGTGATATGTAAAATTGCCGGTATACATTAGTCCAGTTGTCAGCCATAATGCGGACACAAATGGAATTCCTATATACTCTATTCGATTCCAAAACAAAATCTGTGAAGAGGTGGAGGAATTCAGTTCCATGGTATATCCCAGTATATAAAAACACACTGCAACGCATAACAGCAAGGCCGTCTTTGTGTAGTTGGATCCATTCAAGGTTCTAATGTAAACTGCACAAGAAATGACGGCGACAGTCACGGACAATAAGTATAAACTTATGAGATTGATCAAAAGCATAATAAAACCTCATTTGATCGCCAATATCACGGATTCAAACAACATATATCTGTGATTTTATATTCAAAGGCAAGATGACCCCCGATCGAGTTCCTTAAATAGTTTTCACGTCCAACCGGCCTTTTAATATTCCAGCATACAGGTGCCGTAAATGGAGACGGCATTGCAGTCGTAATGAACAGTCAATTCAACGTCTTTTCAGTTGTAGACAAACGGCAATGCCGCACTAGTCTTTAGTTGGATTATAGCACATTAACGCTGTATTTCAAGCAAAAACAGGCCGTAACAGCCAGCCTGTTTTTGCTGCTGGGAGACTTAATGAAGCGAAACGTAATGACAGCAATCAAAAAAGTTCGATTATCTTTTTGCTTTATGCTTAGGCCCTTTGTAAAGGAGGTGTGCGCAGCTGATAAGCAGGCTACAAGAGAAAAAACAGATGCAGCGCATGAAACGCCGCATCTGTTTTTTTCCTGAAAATTTTTAATCGCAAAGATTTTTAGTACCGGAACGATGCTCAGCCATTTTAAAGCCTTCCAATCGCTTAAGAGACGGATTTTCAAAAGTACCGTCAATTTTTTTATAAAAGCAGCAATTCGGCCTGTTGTGCGGAGAACATGATTATTCTCCTGTATCCATCATCGTGCCGATGAAGATCGGCAGATTGGTTTCACAGTCGATGAGCATGTAAACAAATGGCCGGTCGAGGTAGACGGTTTTGATCTCGTCTGACGGTGCCGCGCATCCACAACTCATCTCTACCGCCGTGGCCGCGCCGGCTTTTGTTCCCTTTTCATCAACGGCGATATAAGTCTTGTGAAGTACCCGACTGATAAAAATATTGCCATCCTTGGATTGACCGAGCCCCGTGAAATCGGCATTGTCCGCATCGAAGGCATCCGTCATGCCCATGGCTTTGAGGATGTCGCTCATTTCGACGGTATACTCGCTCTCGAACTTGGGAATTGCGGTTTCTACTTCGGTTTCCTGTGCGGTATTGAGCGTGCTCATAAGCCCTTCGCCGGTCAGAGACGCAATATAATCGCCCACTGAGACGCCCTCATTGGGCAGCAGGGCGGCAAAAGCGTATTTCCGGTCGGCGTAATACTTGAGAAAGCCCGTTGCACTGCCGTCGTCCAAATACCGGCTCTCGGTGCTATACATCATCTCCACGTTCCGCGTCTCCCCCGACTCCGTGGTAAAGGTTCCGTCTTCCACCTGATCTTCCCGGTAAATATTCTCCCACTCGGCGTCGAAAGCCAGAGCATTTATCAGATACATGACGGCCGAGTCCGGGATTTTGTCGAGGATAGCCTTAATCATGCCTTCTGTGTTGTCGCTGACCCAAGTATTAATATCCTCAAGCGTATCATCGTCGAAAGGCGCTTTGTAAATAGACGCCCCATAATAATCGGCATTCGTCTGGAGGAAGTCTTTCTCCACCGTCAGGTGATCGTCATCATTAAGCCAAATGGAATCGGCAACATTGACCTTATATTTGTCACCCGAGGGAAGATTGTTTAGATAGGTGTGTAAAAAATTATTGAGTTCCGGCATGTCCAACCCAAATACATCCTCCATCTGCGCGAGGGTGTCACCCTTAGCGCCATTGGCGGTCATGGCAAGTGCACACAGCACGGAGAGCGGAGAAATCAGGGTGTTTTCTTCAGGTGTCGTGTTATTTTGGAACAGCGATACGGCAAACTTCGCTATCGCTTCTGAATCGTCTCCGGTAAGGTCAGCATCGGTGTTTACGGTATTAGCCGTAACGCCCTCCATAAGGTTTGCCGCCTGCGCAGTCGTACTGCAACCGGAAAGTGAAAGCAGTGTGGAAAACATCAGCATACGGCTGAGCACACCGGTAATAATGCGTTTTTTCATATTTGCGCTCCTTTCAAATCGGTGGTCACGGCCCACCGGTTATCGGCTTTGATAAGATATTAGACGCAAATTGAAAAA
>JBFWKZ010000086.1:0-10291 GCA_050252415.1 Oscillospiraceae bacterium
GCCCTTGCCGAACTCAGCGATTGGGTGCTGTTTGATATCAAGCACACGGACGAGGCAAGGCATCGTTTCTATACCGGGGTGAGCTGTGCGCTGATACAGCAGAATCTTCAGCGCCTTTCGGAAATGCCGCATATGCGAAAAAAGCTTATTCTGAGGGTCCCGCTGATCCATGAGGTCAACGACGATACGGAAAATATTGAGCGGATATGCGACCTGATGAGGCGAAACGGGCTGGAACATATCGAAATTTTACCCTATCACAGCATGGGCGTTTCAAAAGCCCGCCAGATGGGCCTACAGCAGGAGACTTTCGAGACACCGACGGATGCAAAGCTCAATGATGTCCGTGAAAGTTTTTATAAACGTGGCTTGGCTGCACAAATCATGGGAGAATAAGAGGAGAGTGACGCGATGCCTGAGACGATCATCAAAATTAATTTGGACAAATATTGTCTGGACGGAGAGGCCATTCTGGTCATCGACACGGTTGAGAAAACCGCGCCGGCAAAGGGGGGAATCCGTGTCCACCAACGTGTGAGCGAGGAGGAGATCACCTCTCTTGCCGGAGAGATGACGCAAAAGTGCATTTTGGCCGGTTTGCCGTTCGGCGGCGCCAAGGGCGGCATACGTCTTTCAGATCTCGAGCAGGTTGAGAGAGCCATGTATGCCTTTGGCCGGGAACTGTCAAAACTTGATTTTTTGCCGTATAAATGGTGTGCGGCTCCGGACGTTAACACAAACTGCAAGGCGGTAGACGCCTTTATCGCGGGCTGCGCCTCCGTCAAGGGATGGCGTAAATCCCGGATAGCGGCGACAGGGAAGAGCAGCGGAATTCCCCATGAGCTGGGCAGTACGGCATACGGAATCGTTCTGAGTACAGAATTGCTGATCAAAAACCTGGGACTGCCTCTCGCGATTGACGGCGCAGGTGTCATTATTGAAGGCATGGGTGAAGTGGGCGGAAACGCTGCGAAGATACTCCTCGAAAAGGGTGCGCGGATTCTGGGGGTCAGCGATATCACGGGCGCTGTCTATAATCCAGCCGGACTGGCGGGAGATACGCTTACTGAGGTCATTGACAAAAAAATTCCGCTCAGTGAAGCGGCAGAGCTGTTCCCGGGGGCGGCATATGACCTATCAAGTCCTTCGCTTTTGCAAAAAAAGGCGGATATACTGGTATTGGCGGGCCCAGGCCGCAGCATAACTGCGGATAACGTGAATAAGCTGCAGGTAAAGGTCATCACTGAGGGAGCCAATATTGCCTATGCCGACCGTGCTCTGCGAAAGATCGTTCAGGACAAGGGCATTTACTCCATCCCCGGAATCATTGCAAATTCCGGCGGCGTCATTTCCAGCCATGAGGAGTGGCTGTTGGAGAATGAGGATCTCATGGCTCTCCCCATGGAAGAGAAGTGGGAGAGAGTCAAAAATTCTATTGAGCAGCGGATTACTCGAAACATGACGGAGCTCTGCCATAAGATCAAAGCAAACCTCGATAAGACTACCCATGAAAACGCATTGGAGATGGCGGCGGAGCGTCAGTTAATCATGCGCAATGCCAACCGCGGCCTGCGTGAGCAGACAAAGCAGATAAACGATGAGCTTGAGAAGCGATTCTCGGTTTATACCCGCTGAGTTGATTTAAATTCATCAATAATATAAAGCCCGCAGGGAACGGAAGAAAACCGAACCCGGCGGGCGTTTTTTTGGACGTTGCGCAAAAAATGATCAAAGCTCGAGCAGCATCGTCACGGCGCAGTAGACAAGGAGAAGTGCCATAGCGGCGTTTAAGATTTTACCATGTCTTTGAAAGAGCCGCTCAAACGCGGTGCCGAACAGAGCCCAGCATAAAACACTGACGATGCAAATAACAGCGATCAGCAATATAAAGAGGGAAATGGCGGCAAAGCTGCGATAGTATGGCAGGATAAATGAGGACATTACCGTTAACCCATACAGGATGCCCTTGACATTCAGAAACTGAAGCAGAATTCCGGAAATGATGATGTTTGCCTCTGCAAGCCCCCGACTGTTCCCGTGCGGCTTATCACGCCACACAGCCCACGCCAGCCATAGTATGTAAGCGGCACCGATGACGAGCATAACCGGTTCCACTTTCGGCATGCAGCGATAGAGCAGCGATGAAAAGGCTGCGGACAGTGTCATGATGATCAGCAGGCCGAAGAAAACGCCGACCGCAAAACGCAGCGCGGTTTTAAAACCATATTTTCTGGCAAGGGACATGGACATAATGTTGTTTGGACCGGGGGTAAAAGTCGTTAGAAAAACATATGAAAAAAATGCCGCAAAGTTCATAGTTCTGCTTTACCTCTCTTGCGTCGTGTGATATGATGCATATAACGAACAATATATTGCACTGAGTATCCTATATAATACCTATTGTGCCGGGTATTGTCAACAGGCGGGAGGAAAGTTTTTTGGAAAATATTAATTCCGTTGTGGCGGAGAACCTGAAGCTGGTGCGCGAGCAGAGAAAACTCAGCCTTGACGCGGTGGCAAAATTGACGGGTGTCAGCAAGAGCATGCTTGGGCAAATCGAGCGCGGGGAGGTCAGTCCGACCATATCCACCGTATGGAAAATTGCAAACGGCCTTAAATTATCTTTTACAGAGCTTGTGAGCCGGCCAAAAACCGATTATGAAATCGTGGAATTAAAGCAGCTGTGTCCGCTGATCGAAGACGATGAGCGATATCGCGCCTATCCCGTTTTCCCCTATGATAACAGCCGGCGGTTTGAGATGTACGCTATTGAAATCGAGGCCGGAGGCGGGCTGAAATCCGAACCGCATCCCCTCGGAACAGAGGAGTTTATAACGGTTTTTTCCGGCGAGCTGACCGTCTATGTTGAAAACGAAGCGATCTCCGTTCAGACCGGAAATTCGTTCCGGTTCAGAGCCGACCGTCACCATCGGTATCAAAATCGTGGTAGGGAGACATGCCGGCTGAGCATGGTAATACATTATCATGAACAATAAAAATTTTTTTCGTTTACTGAGCGCATAAAATTTCGCCTTTCAGGAGAGCTTCAATTTACCGCTGTATGCCAAGGCAGCCATAATAATTACCGCCCGTGAATTTCACGGGCGGTAATTATTATGGCTGCCTGATTTTAGAGCTTTTATCGGTTTGATGACTGGAAAAAGCGTGCATGTCGGTAAAGATGCTTTGCGCCTAGACGTAGTTTACCAGTGAGAGCCGATAACAGAAATGCCGCTTCATCAGCTCAATAAAATCCCGCATGGGGGCATTGACACAGGCCGACTTGTGATATATCGCGCCGCCGTGCCAGGTGGGGCTGTCCTTTACACGCAGGAAAGCCAGCTTTTCGGAGGGCTCCGACCGGGTGGCGGGCATGAGAAACACCATATCGTCATCCACGCTTTCCATGAACTGGATGGAATTCGGTGCAAAGCCATAGACGGTCGTGCTTTGGCTCTTCATGCCCTTACTCTGGCAGAACTTTTCCATATTGTCGGTGATCAGGGATCCCTGCCGGGATAAGATATACGGCGCATCTTTGAGCAGACTGAGATCGACCGCACTTCCCGGTGATATCTCCAACGAGCGGTAGACATCATTTGATTTATGCATGGCGGCAACGAGAAAATCCTCATAGAATCGCTCATAAATGAGATCATTGTACGTCTCGCGCGGGGTGACGAAACCCAGGTCCAGCTTTCCGTTTCGAACACACTCCTCAATATTGGCACTTGGGCTGATCTCCATAAGATTCAGCGTGATATCGGGGTATTTGCGCCGAAACGGGGAATATACCTCGGGAAGTGCGATCAAAGCCCTGTGGGGAGACATTCCAACGTTGAGTTCTCCCGTATAGTGATGGGTGTTTTCATGGATGCGGCGGTATAGGTTTTTCTGGATAATTACGACCTGTCTTGCGGATTCAAGATAATATTCGCCTTCCTGGGTCAATATCATTTCCCCGCCTATCCGCCTGAAGAGTTTTGCCCCCACCTCGGCCTCTAACTGCGACAGATACTGTGTGAGGGAAGGCTGTGAAAGATATAGCCTCCGTGCCGCCCGAGAGATCTTTTTTTCCTCGGCGATGGCAATGAAGTAAAGCAGCTTTTTTACATCCATATCAGGCCCTCCAAAATTAAGGTTTTTCCTATACTCGACAGAAGTTTTTAATATTTTACTTATTGTTATGGATATAGTATATTAAATTTAGCCGAATTATTCAAGCGTTTTAGAAAATCCAACAACCAAATATTTTAGGAGGAATGATTATGAGAAAGGTACTATCCGTTATCCTTGCGGTTGTCCTGCTGGTTCCTATGCTTGCAGGCTGCAATAGTTCCACGGCAGCAAACTCTCCTGAGGCAGACCAGGCCCAAGCCCCGGAGTCCTCGGCAGAGGTTTCTTCCACCCCGGAAACTGAAGTAAACTGGCCGACAGAGACGATACAGATCTACTGCCCCGGCAAATCCGGTACCAGCATCGATACTCACTGCCGCGTCATTGCCGCATATTTGGCCAAGAAGAGCGGACAGAACTGCGTAGTGGTCAATATCGACACCGCGAACGGCGCGGTGGCTTATGAGTCGGTGCGTACCGCCAAGCCGGATGGCTACAGCCTTCTCATGTACCATATGACCTTCCCCTCAATGTACTATCTTGGTACATATGATTACGATCCGGAGACGGAATTTACCGCGATTGCGGTCACTCAGGATCTGGGCGCAAATGCCATCGTTGCGAGTGCCGATGCCCCCTATAACGATTTGGCAGAGTTGGTTGAATATGCCAAAGCCAATCCCGGAAAGGTGTCTTACGGGATCTCCACCGGCGGCGGTTCCCATGTTATCGCAGGCGGTTTGATGGCCGCCGCCGACATTGAACTTAAACTTTTGGATGCAGGCGGCTCCAATGATAAGATCCTTGCCATCCTTGGCGGCACGCTTGATCTGTGCAATGTCCCGCCGGCCATGGCCCAGCAGTATGTCGAAGCAGGCCAGCTGAAAGTACTCTGCTTGCTTGGCTTGGCGAGGCAAACCCGGATTACCCGGACTACAAGCCCGCGTCGGATTACGGTTATGACATGGACTGGAGCGGAAAAGATGTTCTCTTTGGACCCAAGGATATGGATCCGGCGCTGGTAGAAACCATCAACGCCGTATTCAAAGATATGCCCAATGATACCGATACCATGGAGCAGCTCAAAAATCTCTCCGCCACCTATGAGTGGACGGATGTGGCCTATGCTCAGGAGTATGTGAAGACGCTCTGCAAACAGGTCAGCGATGCCGCCGACGTTCTCGGCATAAACGTACGCACAAAATAATTGACCGGGTCTATCCGGCAGGTGTTGGAACAGCGCCCTCCGGATAGAAAACGGCATCCGCGCAATGCCATGCGCGGATGCCGTATCAAATATCATTTTCCTGGGAGAGTGAGAAAGTGAAGCAAAAGCAAAATCGTGTTACAGGTGTCATTTTAATTGCTATCGGCGTATGGTTCGCCGCCATGACCATGCAGATCGTATCGCGATACAGCATGGGAAACGATCCCGGCTCAAAAATTTTTCCGCTCATCGCCTGCATCGGCCTGGTGGGGTGTGGTATTGCCCTTATATTCAGCCGAAAAGAAACCAAGGGCGAAGCGTTTCTAACCAAAGATGGTATACGCAGGTTCCTTGGCTTATTTGCGGTGATTCTGGCCTATTTTGCCGGGCTGTACTATGTCGGGTTCAGGATTGCCACACCGCCCATGCTCTTCATCACCGCAATGATGTTCGGTAAGGAAAAGAAGGTAAAGCCGCTGTCGTGTGCCATCTTTGCCCTGTTGGCCACGGCGCTTATTTATATTGTGTTTTATATGCTGCTCAGTGTTTCACTGCCACGTGGAAAACTGTTTTAAACGGAGGATAACGTATGGAATATATTTTAGGAAGCCTCCAAATGATCTTTACGCCGCTCGGTATTGTATTGATGCTTAGCGGTGTCGTCTTGGGTGCGGTTCTTGGCGCTATACCGGGTCTGTCGGGGGGGCTTGGCATCATGCTGCTTTTGCCGGCAACATTCGGCATGGATACCAACTATGCTTTTATTTTGATAATCAGTATTTGGGTCGGTGGTATTTCGGGCAGCTTTATCGCGGCGGTGCTGCTCGGCATTCCGGGCTCGCCCGCATCGATTGCCACCTGCTTTGACGGGCACCCGTTAAGTCAGAAAGGCTATACGGAAAAAGCGCTCAGCGTGGGTATCGTCTCCAATGCCATGGGGACTATTCCGTCGGCGTGCATTGCCATGTTCCTGAGTCCGGTAATTGCTATGTGGGCTGTGAAGTTCGGGCCGTGGGAATATTTTTCTCTTGGGTTTTGCGCGATTATGTTGGTGGTGACCCTGTCTCAGGATGACATGGCCCGCGGTCTTGCCGCCGGGTTTATCGGAATTTTGGTGGGCTGTGCGGGGCTGGCCCCGCTGGACGGAGCCAGCCGGTTCACATTTGGCAGTATGTGGCTCAGCGGCGGCTTTGAGATGATTGTTGTTATGCTGGGAATCTTTGCGATAAAACAGGTTCTGTTGGATTACAGCCGCGGATTTACTGACCCGCCTCCCAGTAAGGGCAAGGTGGGAAAATTCGATCTGACTTTTCAGGAGGTTAAGGATAACAAGATCAACATACTGCGTTCATTTTTTGTGGGATTGTGGATAGGCTTTCTGCCCGGCATGGGCGGCGGACTTTCCAATATGGTGTCCTATGCGCAGGAGAAGAAGGCCAACAAACACCCGGAAAAATTCGGAACGGGGTGTATCGAGGGCATTTTTGCCCCGGAGGTCTCCAACAATGCGGCCATCGGCGGCGCGATGATACCCATGGCCGCTCTCGGCATCCCGGGAGATGCGACGGCGGCTATTATCCTCGGCGGATTGACATTGCACGGTCTCGAACCGGGGCCGCTGCTGTATGTCAATAAGCCTCAACTGGTCTATCTGCTTTTCGTGACCTGTATGTTGGCCGGTGTGGCGATTCTGGTAATTGAAATATTAGGGATGCCCCTATTTCCCAAGGTCCTGCAAATCCCAAGTCACTACCTGTTTACGACCATTATGGTGCTGGTTTTCGTAGGGGCGTACAGCTGCAGCAATACCATATTTAACTGCTTTATCGTGCTGGTATTTGCCCTGCTCGGTGTGGTTATGGAATATGGCGGCCTGCCGACCAGCCCGTTTATGCTTTGCTATATTCTCTCCAACATGCTGGAGACCAACTTCCGTAAGGCTTTTACTTATTCAGACCGGGGACTGGCGGAATTCTTTCTGAGACCGCTCTCCTGCCTGTTTTTGATTATTGCGTTGGGCAGCGTGTTGATGCCGGTGATAAAGAAAGCCGTCTCCAAAAAGAAAAATGCCGGACAGATTTTGTGATAACTGAAAGAGGGTTGATATTATGACTAGAGAAGACCGCCTTGCCTGGGGCGACAGAATCCGGGCCGAGCAGGGACTGAAATTTGAGATACCGCAGAAGTACCGTGAATATGAGCGGAGAGTGATCCGCAATGCGTTTACGATCAAAACAAGCGTGGGCCCATCCCGCTGCTATATGACCCTGCCGCCCGTAACAAGAGAAAAGTATCCGCTTTATATCAATTTCCACGGCGGCGGATTCGTCTGCGGCTACAATGAATCCAATCCCGCTTTTTGTGCGATGATAAGCTGCATGCTGGGGTGCAAGGTCATTGATGTGGATTACCGCCTGGCACCGCAATTTCCCTATCCGGCAGCAATAGACGAAGGCTACGACGTGGTCAAATGGGCTTTTGAACATGCGGATGAGCTGAGTATCCTGGCCGATCGTATCATCGTTGGAGGGCACAGCGCAGGCGGTACGATTACGGCCGCCATCGCCCTGAAGGCCAATCAGACGGGCGATTTTCGCATGGCCCTGCAGTTCATGGATTATCCGGGACTTGACCAGATCACCGCCCCGGAGGAAAAACTTGCCGCAGCTGTCCGAGGAAACGGCGGCAAGCCGCTGGAACGTCCGCTCAAGCTGGACCGCTGCCATGCGTTTAACACGCTCTACGTTGAAGATGAGAGCCGGGTGAAGGAGCCTCTGGCTTCCCCGGTGTTTGCACCGCCGGAAATGGTGCGGGGTATGCCGCCTGTGCTGATCATCTCTGCGGGACAGGATTTTCTCTGGCCTGAGCATGACACCTACGCCCGGCTGCTTATCGATAACGGCGTCACGGTGACGATGAAGCGTTATCTGCACAGCAGCCATGCCTTTATGATGTATTTTCACGGGGAATACGAGCAAGGACATAAATTTCTCACCGATCAGATGCGCGCCGTCTTTGAAAACGGCCCTGCGGAACCGTAAGGCCTATATTTTGATTTTAACAGAGCAAGAGCACGGCCCAGCCGTGCTCTTGCTCTGTTAAAAAAGTCTTGTGTGAGTTTTACCGTCGCTCCCGACAGGGCATTTTACTTCAAAAGAGGAAATTTTTGCAGGTATTTGAGCGGTGCGCGCTCCGTAATACTGAGTGCCGTGATCGTCGCGTGGAAGGGCACAAATTCCTCGAGCACGGCCGGAATAAAATGGCCGACTTTATCGGAAGGCAAGACCGCCAGCGTCGTATGCGGGATCCAGCTTTTTGATTTAAGTGAAAACAAACAGTTGGTGCTGAGGCAGTCTTGGTCAAATCTCAAATGGATATGCCGGTGCAAGTTTAGAAGTTCACTGTTGGCGCAGGGCTCTGCGATGCAGATTCCCGGTACGAAAAGACCAATGTGATTAAAATACACATCAACGGCCGGCTGAATTTTGGCGATGTCGGAAATCCAGCTGAGCAGCTTATCGGCGTCAAGACGATTATAGATTCCAAAGGTCAGGTGGGGTTCCTGATCGGTGAGCTCAATGCCGTGCTTTGCCAATCGGTCAAACAGCCGATTAAACGCGTCATTGGCGTTATCATCAAAAAGCCCCATCACACAAAGCGTTTTTTCCGAAGCGGTATCCATCCCGCACACCTGCCCTTCAATGTGGTGTTTTTTGTTAAATGCGCCGGATTCGGCCGGCAGGGGAATGCGATGTATTTTACAAACGAGGCCTAGGCCAGCGCTGCCGTTATAATCGCCATTTTATAGACTTCTTCGGCATTGCAGCCGCGCGACAGATCGTTTATCGGTGCGTTAAGTCCCTGCAAAATAGGACCGTAGGCTTCAAATCCGCCCAAGCGCTGTGCAATTTTATAGCCGATATTACCGGCGTCGATATTTGGAAAAATAAAGGTGTTTACCTGACCGGCCACCGGAGAATCCGGCGCTTTCGTTTTTGCCACCGTATGTGAAAATGCCGCATCAAACTGAAGCTCTCCGTCGATGGGGAAGTCAGGCGCAGAGGCCTTGAGCTTTTCAGTGGCGGCGCGTACTTTATCAACGGAATCGCCTTTACCGGAACCCAATGTGCTGTAGGAGAGCATGGCTACCTTGGGGTCGATTGAAAAGACGCGGGCTGTGCACGCCGTTTCCAGGGCAATTTCGACGAGCGCATCTGCGTTGGGGTCAATGTTGATGGCGCAGTCGCCCATGGCATAAAGCTCTTCGGTATTGCCGCTCTTGCGGTGCAGAATAAAGCTGCTGGAAACAATACTGTTGCCAGGCTTGGTTTTAACAATTTGCAGCGCGGGTCTGACGGTATCGGCGGTGGAATAGGTGGCGCCGCCCAACAGACCGTCTGCGAGGCCCATTTTTACGAGCATAGTTCCAAAATAATTGGTCTTTTGCAGGGCTGCGCGGCAGCCGGCCTCATCCATTTTACCTTTTCGCAGTTCAACCATGAGAGAGACCATTTCGTCCATTCGGCAATAAGATTTCGGATCGATAATCTGAACATCTCCGAGACACTCCCAGTTAAGCGCTGCTTCGCGAACCGCTTTTTCATCTCCGAGTAGAATCGGTTCGAGAATTTTTTCTCTGCGCAGCCGCGAAGCGGCTTCCAAAATACGGGGATCGGTCCCCTCGGTAAAAACCAATTTTCGCCTGTCGTTTTGTAGACGGTGAATCATGGAATCAAACATATGCTGCCTCCTTATTGTGTGGGTGATTTTAATTTTCCCGGCCAGTATTGGCACACCGGGACGGATAAGACATAAAATTTATTCATAGGAATAAATCTCAATAACATAACGCTATCTTTAGTTTAGCACAGGAGACGACAGAATTCGAGAGCCTGGGCTCTCGACTTGTCTTTTAATAGATATTTGAATCGGTTTTAAATGTACAGGTTGACGTTGGCCTCTTCGGCA
>JBFWKZ010000087.1:0-10240 GCA_050252415.1 Oscillospiraceae bacterium
CGTCACGCTGGCGGTTGCAAAAGACAGCGGGATCGCCTCCATCGAGGATATGAAGGGCAAGACGCTTGTTCCCGTACCTGAGGCCGACGGCCTGAGGCAGGTTTATCTCGATTACATGGCGGCGCATCCGGATGCCGATATTACTCAGGAGACCGGGTCTTCCCTGATCAGCATTGCAGACGGCCTGGCCTATGTCGCCGCCGGACGCTACGACGCGATGATCGATCCTCCGGATATGTTCAACGATGTTCTGGATCAGGATGCGGATCTCGCCGCCAAGATCACCGTTATTGAAGATCCTTTCACGGTTGTCGGCGGACACTTCCTGCTGAACAATACGCGCACAGATCTTTTGGATCAGATCAACGGCGCGCTGAAGGAGATCAAGGAAAACGGCAAGCTGGGTGAGCTCAGCACCAAGTGGTTCGGTGAGGACCTCATCGCAAAATACAGCGCAATCGCGAACGACTAACAAATCAAATATTGAGAACCCCTGTGTTTAAGCGGCACAGGGGTTCTCAAAATTGAATTCGGCGAAGCACATACCCGGAGAGCGAAGGAGAGACGCATAATGGAAAAGATTTTCAGCGGAAAGACGGCGGTGGTGACCGGCGGAAGGATCGGGATAGGCAGGGGAATTGCCGCGAAGTTTGCTTCCCTGGGCTGCGGCGTAGCCATCTATGCCAGAGGCTCGGAAGCGGGCAAGAAAACCGCGGCGGAGCTGACGGAACAGTATGGTGTCCCGGTGACCTTCTATACCTGTGACGTCACGGATGAGGCCCAGGTGAAAGCGACGGTTGCCGCAACGGTCCGCGACTATGGCAAGATTGATTTTTTAGTGAATAACGCGGGGATATATCCCGCGGCGCCTTTCCTGGAGATGGAGACAGAGCAGTTCAGCCGGATATTCGACATCAATGTCAAGGGCCTGTTTTTGGTGACCCGGGAGGTCGTCCAGCAATCCATGAAGGCGCAGAGATTCGGTAAGATCGTCTCGATGAGCTCAGTGGACAGTTGGCTGCCGACAGCCGGCATTATTGCCTACGCCGCCTCAAAAGCAGCGGTTAACAGCCTGGTAAAATCTTTTGCCATAGAGCTTCAGGATTATAACATTACCTCCAACGGCGTCGCGCCGGGCTGGGTGGCCACAGAGCCGGTGCTTAAGGCCGGGAGATGGAAAACACAGATCGACAGCGTCCTCAAAAAGCGGATGGCCGATGTGGAGGAAATCGCCGACATCGTCGCCTTCCTCTGTGAGGATCGGGCGGACTATATGAACGGCGAAGTCGTCAATATGAGCGGCGGATTGCTGCTGAATGCCTGACGGAGGCGATACATATGGAATATACGATACTGGCCGATTTCGGCAGCACGTATACAAAGCTGTGCGTCTTCGATCTCAATAGGGGAGAGCTGGTTATGACGACCCGGCATCCCTCTACCGTTAAAACGGATGCCGCCGAGGGTTTGCTGGCAGATCTGGAGACGGCCCAAAAACGAATCGGTGCAGACGGCGTTAATAACGCGCAGATCCTGGCCAGCAGCAGCGCCGCGGGCGGACTGCGTATGGTTGTGGTGGGGCTGACGCCGCGCTACAGCCTGACGGCGGGAATCAATGTGGCTTTGGGTTCCGGCGCCAGGGTGATAAAGACCTATTCCTTACTGCTTACTGAGGAGGATATCCGGGAGATCGAGGCGATCCAGCCGGAAATTTTGCTTTTATGCGGCGGCGTCGAGGACGGCAATGCGGAATGGATTATCCAAAATGCCAAGCGCTTGTCAAAGAGCGCACGGCTTTTTTCGCCGGTCATCTATGCCGGAAACAGGCAAATCGCCCATGAGGTCCGCAGCGAATTCCTGCGTATGGGCAAGGAGTGTTTTGTTGCCGAAAACGTCTTTCCCTCCCTGAGTGAGCTGAACGCCGGCCCCGCAGGCGAAGTGATTCGCAATATTTTTATGAACCGCATCACCGGGATGAAAGGCCTCGGCAAGGTAAAGAGTCTGGTGGGTGAGATCGTTATGCCGACGCCAGCGGCCGTGCTGGAGGGCGGAAGACTTTTATCGGAGGGTCTGCCCGGTAAAAGGGGACTTGGCACAAGCCTGATCTTTGACGTCGGCGGCGCCACAACGGATGTCTATTCTTTTGTGCCAAACAGCGCCGACAACGTCAAAATCGTCGGCTCGCCGGAGCCTGAGAGCAAGCGGACGGTTGAGGGCGACCTTGGTCTGCGGTCCTCCGCCGTGTCCCTTTCTGAGGCGGCAAACGTCGCATTGATTTCGGCCGAGCTGCAGACAAAGCCTGATGCTGTTCTGGAGGCCTGCCGCTTCCGCTCAAAAAATGAGGATTATATCCCGGACAGCGATTTTGAACGGCGGCTGGATTTTGCGCTAGCAAGCTGCGCCGTCCATACGAGCGCCCGCCGTCATGCGGGAAAAATCCTGAACGCCTATGCCAAAGGCGCAAGGGAAATCCAGGAGGGGAAAAACCTCTCCGACGTGAAAAATATCGTCGGCACCGGCGGCCCGATCATAAACAGTATAGACCCCGAAGGGGTTATGAAAAACGCGCTGAAAAAGGGCAATGAGAAGGCGGTACTCCTTCCCGAACACAGCACATTTTATCTTGACCGTGAGTATCTGCTGTATGCGGTGGGGCTCGCATCGGCAATCAATAAAGAAGGCGCGCTGGAGATTGCCCTTGGAAATATCAGAAAAGTATGAGGTTGAACCGATATGAGTGAATTGTCAAGACAACAAATTATTACGGAGGATCTGCCTCCCCTGGCGGAGATATATGCCCGAGCGGAGTCGGTTTCAAAGGATTGGGTGATCGGCAGAAGTCCGTTTATGGATAAAATGGGCGTAAATTCCGAACGGGAGTATAAGGAACGCTGTAAAAAAGAGGGCATCATCATGCGGCATGCCCACATCGGCTACAATTCCCCCCAGGAGACGATTTCAGCCATCAAATATATCTATGATGAGCTGCAAAAAAGAGGCTGCCGTTTAGACCGCTTCGGTATTTGCCTGGACTGCCAGATGGGCGTTCCGCCTGAGCTGCGGGATAAAATCCCAAGAGGCGCGGGGCAGGTATTCAACAGCGTAGATGAGTGGATAGCGGTTGCGCAGGCCGCGCCCGTCATGGTTCACTTCGGCGACAACATGATCGGAACGCTCAATACGCTTGAAAATCTGCGGTGTGCCTTTGCCGCCGGCGGAACGACCATCGGCAACGTTTCACACTATTACACCTATGAGTATCCTTTCGCCTATGACCTCAACCAGAGGACTATCGACACCGTGACCGGCTTTTCCATCATGGCGCTTTATAAGGAAAGGGGCATGCTGGTCCACTCCAACCTGGACGACGGCTTTGCCGCCATGTTCCACGACCTCTCGGTGACCCTCGGTTGGGCCAAACTTGAGCGCCACATCGTACAGGAGCTTGTCGGGGCAAAGCTTGGACACTGCTTTGGCAACCTGTTCAGCAGCCCTCTGCTTCGGATTACCTTTTCCATGGCGCTCGACGACATAAACGGCGGCGATTCCTGCGGAACGATGGTCTATGGGAACACCACGGATTTTAATCTCGACTTTACCAAGAACTATTCGGTGATCAACAGCTACCTTCTGGGCGATATGCTGGCACAGCTGCACAGACCCACGGGCCACGGCCTGAATGCCGTTCCCGTGTCCGAGGCCGCGCGCATCCCATCCCCTCAGGAGATCGTGGATGCCCAGGTCATGTCCAACGAACTGGAGAGATATGCCAGACTGTATGAGCCCTATATCAATTGGGATAAGATCGAAGCGGATAAGAACAAGCTCCTGGTAGGCGCACAGGTGTTTTATGACAGAACGCTTGAGGGCCTCGACGCCATGGGGATCAATGTGGAAAACCCCGCGGAGCTGATGCTGTCCCTCAAAAAACTGGGACCGGCCTATCTGGAAGCACATTTTGGCGCGGGTGCAAAGGCACAGAACAATTTGGGCAGAATCCCCGTTTGGCCCACCGATATGATGCGGAATATCGACAAAATTCGGGATAAATGTATGGAGAGTGTCGCCGACGAGGAGGAGCTTTGCGGCGTCAAGGTCGTCATCTGCTCAACCGACGTCCATGAATTCGGCAAAGAAGTGGTGGGCGCCGTTCTCAAGAAGACCGGAGCCACGGTATATGACCTTGGCACCGACGCAAGCCCGACCGAAATTGCGGAGACCGTCATCGAGACGGACAGCCGTTTCGTAACTATCAGCACTTATAACGGCATTGCGCTGACATTTGCAAAGCGGGTTCTCGAGGAACTCAAGAAATACAATTTGAATGTCCCGATTTGCATGGGCGGTATTCTGAATGAGAATCTGGATGACGGAAGCCTGCCTGTGGATGTGACGGGACAGTTGGAGACGTTAGGCATCCACTGCTGTGCCCAGGCGGAGGATACCTTACGCATCATCCGGGAAACGATTAATGCGCAGCGGAAGGGGTGAAGAGATGGATCACTATAATGTAACCATCAGCCGGCAGTTCGGAAGCCTTGGAAGACCCATCGGTATGAAACTCGCGGAACTTCTGAACGTGGATTTTTATGACAGGGATATCGTGGAAGAGGCCGCCAGACAGCTGAATCTACCGCTCTATGAGGTGAGCAATCAGGAGGAGCGGGAGCAGGGGAACTTTTTCTATATGCGCTATCCTCTTGGCCAGAATTCCCTTGAGATCAGGGAGCGCCTGTACGAGGTCCAAAATCAAATTATTCAGGACTGGGCGAAAAAGAGCTCCTGCGTCATTGTTGGAAGGTGCTCGGACTACATCCTGCGAAACGAAAAAAACCATATCAATTTCTTTATCTATGCGCCCTATGAGGCCAAGCTGAAAAACTGTGTCGAGGACCTGAACATGAAGCAGAGCGAGGCAATCAAGATGATGCGCGACGTGGACAGGGCCAGAAATCTCTATCACAAGCGGCATACCCGCTTTAATCAGCATGACCTGGAATATAATCATGTGATGATAGACAGCTCCATGCTGGGCGTTGACGGTACGGCGGAAATGATGGCGCTTATCGTGAAAAAGCGCTTTAACTTGGATTAACCTTAGACATGTCATGCACTCTTGCACAATTTGCAGCATACTGCGGTAGGGAATTTCGGCAAAAAAATGACAAATGAACGTCTTGACAGACGCGAGCGGCGGCTTTATAATAACCATATACTAAAAAGACATCATACAACACATGCAAAATAATACAATATAAACGGGTTTAAAGCAGCAAAGGAGCGCTTGAGTCTTCTTTGCTGCTTTTTTATACCCCCGTTTGCTGAGCCGGTTGCGGCGGAATCCCGCTGATAGCACGACTTAAGCCCTGTTGAGACGGAGCCCGGAAAGCTAAGCGGATTTATAAAACTGAGGAGGTCATCAAAAATGAAGTCGATAGAAGCATTTTTCGTATCGCTCCCGAAGCTGCTGACGGTTCTGCCGGCCACCATACTGCTGTTCATTGCAATCGTTTGTATGGGAATTTTGCTGGGGTTGTTGCTTGCGTTCGTCCGCATCGGTAAGAAGAAGATCCTTAAAGCCATAGTGGCGGTATTTATTTCCTTTGAAAGAGGCACGCCGCTTTTGATTCAGATCATGATCGTCTATTTCGGCCTCAGGGCAATCTTGGTAAACGGTTTCGGTATCACCGGCGCTGTGCGCTGGAACGCGGCGTATTTCGCATTTATCGCCTATGGCCTTAACCTCTCCGCATTTTTAAGCGAGACATTCCGCGGCGCGTATCTCTCCATTGAGAGAGGTCAGATTGAGGCGGCAGAGAGCATAGGAATGACAAAGTTCCAGGTTTTCCGCCGGGTCATTTTGCCGCAGGGCGCCAGAATCGCACTGCCGAACATGGGCAATCTCCTGTTGGATGATTTCAAAGCTATCTCCCTGGCGTTTTCTATCGGCGTTATTGAGATCATGGGCAGAGGTACGGGACTTGCCAACGCGGCACGAGGCGTCGGCGCAATTGGAATCTATAGCGCGGTGGCGCTTGTATATTGGGTGATCTGTTTTCTCATGGATAAGCTGTTTGTCGGCTTAGAGCGCCACCTCAGCAAAGACCTCAGAGTCATGGGCGCCTCGGGAACACGAACCATCGTCAAGTAGGAAGGGGGAGAGACGTATGATTTTTGATCTGGATTTTGCAATAAAGAGCGTTCCTGAAATCATGAAAGCTCTTCCGGTAACGCTGCTTTTGACGGTAATTGGCATGGTTTTCAGCCTTATCTTCGGGTTCGTCGTCTCGCTCTGCCGAATGTACCGTGTGCCGGTTCTCGGCAAGCTTGCCTCTTTTTATCTGCTTGTCATCCGCGGTGTGCCGCTGATGGTTCAGCTGTATTTTGTCTTTGTCGCGCTGCCGATCTGGGCGCAGTCGATTATCGATGCCATGGGGCTTAACGTGATTGTCGACCCCTCGCCGATATTGGTTGCCTCTTTGGCGCTGGTTTGCAACTATACGGCGTATATGTCCGAGGTCATCCGCTCATCTCTCCTGTCGGTCGATTACGGCCAAATGGAGGCGGCTCATTCAATCGGAATGTCTTCCACTCAGGCTATGGTCCGTATTATCATTCCTCAGGCGATTGTGGTGGCTATCCCCAATATCGGCAATACCTTCATCGGTCTTGTAAAGGATACCTCCCTTGCCTACATGGTCATGGTCATGGACATCATGGGTGCGGCTAAAAAAGTGGCCGGCAGCGGGCTCAATTATCTTGAAACCTATGTAGTGGCGGCACTGATTTATTGGGTGCTTAACATTATTCTGGAACGTATCTTTGCTATGGTTGAAAAGCGCGCAAACCACTTCAACAGCAAAAACGCGCCCGTTACGGCGAAAAAAGCTCAGATTTCTGCCGAAACGGCGGTAAACTCATAATTTCATATCCTGATACCGGCTTTATAAGAAGGGTGATCAAATGACGGATCGTATTAAAAAACTTAAAGATACGCAGAATAAAGTCAGACCCAGCCTCAGCGCGGAGCGTGCAAAACTGGCGACATACGCCTATGAGCGCTGTGCCGGAGAGGTTCCCATCCTGATGAAGGCACGGATGCTTTCCTACATACTGGAAAATATGAAAATCTATATTTCAGATGGAGAGCTTATTGTAGGTAATCACACGGATAAGCCGAGATGCGCTCCGGTTTACCCGGAATTCAGCTCCGGGTGGATTATCGATCAGATTGATGCATTTCCACTTCGCCACAGTGATCCGCTGCAGGTCTCGCCCGAGGACAGACAGGCGCTTCTTGAGCTGCTGCCAAAGTGGAAGGGACGCAGCTTGGACGAGATTGTTGAGGCTGTTCTGCCGGAAGTTACCAAAAATGCCGAATCCAGAGGCGTGATGACGGTGGGAAACCGGGACTGTGCCACCGGGCATATTCTTCCGGATTACAAAAACCTGATTAATAAAGGCCTTGGCGCCTGCCGCGAGGACTGCGCAAAGCACATCGCGGAGACATGCGTGGACAGCAAGGAAAAACAAGAGCAGGTGGATTTCTGGTCGGCGTGCATCATTGTGATCGATGCCGCCGCCGCATTTGCCGGACGATACAGCCGGCTGGCCGCCAATATGGCGGAAGAAGAAACCGACCCGGCACGGAAAAATGAGCTCGTTGAAATTTCAAAAATTTGCACAAAAGTTCCGCTTTATCCGCCGGAAACCTTTTACGAGGCCATCCAGTTTATCTGGTTTATTCATCTGGTCGTCACAATTGAAACCAACGGTCATGGAAATTCCTTCGGCCGTTTCGATCAATATACCAATAAGTTTTATGTCGACGATTTGAAGGCCGGCAGGATAACGGAAGCGCGCGCCATAGAGATATTGGAATGCTTCTTCATCAAGACAACGGATATCATCAAGCTTCGGGACAGCTTTTACAGTGAATCCTTTGCCGGTTATCCCGTATGGCAGAATCTCATTGTCGGCGGGCAGACCAGGCAGGGCGGCGACGCCACAAACGCGGTGTCCCACTTGGTGCTAAAGGCCAACGCCGATGTTCAGACCTCACAGCCAACGGTATCCGTTCGGTATTTTGATGGCCTCTCAAAGGAACTTATTAAAGAGTCGCTCATTATGATCCAGCAGGGAATGGCCACGCCGGCTTTCTTTAACGACAAGCTTGTCGTGCCGATAATGATGGAGAAATTTGGCACCGACATCGAGGAGGCCAGAGAGTGGGGGATCCACGGCTGTGTCGAACCCTGCATCGCAGGCTATACCGACGGGCGGCCGACGGTTGGGTATGTCAATTCGCTCAAGTGCTTGGAACTCGCCATGCATGACGGCGTGGATCCGGTTACGGGAGAGCAGCTTGGCGTTAAAACCGGAGACTTTTTGACGTTTTCTACCCTGGATGACCTGCAAAATGCCGTGTACACGCAGATTGACTATTTTGTTGATCTGATGCTCCGGGGCTTTAACCAGGTCGGCGCTATCCATGCCACCCGGCAGCAGGTTCCCTTTGGCTCCCTTCTCACCGGAAACTGTATTGAAAATGGGAAATCACTCCAGTGCGGCGGGGCCAAATACTCAGAGTCGGGTGCTTTTATCTGCGGCATCGGAAATACGGCCGATTCGTTGGCGGCCATCGATACGCTAGTTTTTCAGAAGAAAGTTGTCGACGCCGAGCATTTGCTGAAATGCCTGAAGAATAATTTCTCGGGTGAGGAGCAGACACGGCTCATACTCCTGAACAAGGCGCCTAAATACGGCAATGACGACGACTATGTCGATGGTCTGGCATCGGACCTGCTCCGGCGTTACCGTGAGTCCATCTCCAGATACCGTGACAGCCGCGGCGGCAAATTTACGGCGGTGGTTGAATCCCAGTCCTTGAATGTTTCTCAGGGAAAATGCGTTATGGCATCTCCCGACGGACGTTTTGCCGCCCAGCCGCTCAATGACAACTGCTCGCCGGTAATGGGCAGAGACGTAAACGGACCGACCGCAACGGTGAAGTCCGTTTCAAAGCTCGACCAGATGAACGCCCAGGACGGCTGCCTCTATAATATCCGGTTCGACCCCAGAAGTGTCAAGGGCGATAAGGGGCGCGGTATCTTAACCGGCGTTATAAAAACCTATTTTGACAGTCTGGGTGAACATATCCAGATAAATGTTATCGACGACGAGACGCTTCGCGCGGCGCAGCGTGAGCCGGAAAATTACAGGAATCTCCTGGTCCGGGTCGCGGGCTATCTGGCGTATTTTACAGAGCTGGACCGGGATGTTCAGGACAATATGATCGCCAGAACAAGCCACCGGGTGTAGCCGGCACCATAAAAATTCGTTTACTTCTTTATTCGCGTTCTGCTTTGCACGCATTTTCAAAGTACTTCTTCTATCCTCTTATTTTATTACACAGAACCAAAAAGTTATCCCCATTCAAAGTCGTATTTTACCGACTGTACCAGGGCAGAACAGACGATCTGACATATACCATTTTATGGTAATAAGCGCGTGCAGTTTGGAACCGTTGGAAAAATAGGTCGGTTTCAGCCGTTTGGCAAGTAACGGCTGAAACCGACACGACGTCAAGGAGCAGGTATGGCGAAAAAAGTATATATCGGCGGAATTCAGCGATTTTCTACGGAAGATGGTCCGGGTATCCGGACCACTGTGTTTTTAAAGGGGTGTACGCTGGCCTGCAAATGGTGCCACAACCCGGAGCTTATCAATTTTGATTATACCGTCCTGTTTCAGAAACAAAAATGTATCGGTTGCACGGCCTGTTTGAAGAGCTGCCCCACGGGCGCGCTGTCACTGTCGGAGAGCGGCGTCAACATTGATAAGACGCTTTGCCGACACTGCGGAAAATGCGTGGATGCCTGCTGCTCCGGCGCGCTCCACACCAGCTCGGTTCAAATGCCGCTCGAGGAAATTATGGCGAGCGTACGCCGGGACAGAGAATTTTATGAAAATTCGGGCGGAGGAATAACCCTCAGCGGCGGTGAGATTTTGGCAAATCCGGATATGGCGCTGCGCATTGCCGCAGCGGCCAGAGATGAGGGAATCTCGGTTGCCATTGAGACCAGCGGATATGGAAATTTTGAAAAACTCCGCGCCCTTGCCGAACTCAGCGATTGGGTGCTGTTTGATATCAAGCACACGGACGAGGCAAGGCATCGTTTCTATACCGGGGTGAGCTGTGCGCTGATACAGCAGAATCTTCAGCGCCTTTCGGAAATGC
>JBFWKZ010000088.1:0-10215 GCA_050252415.1 Oscillospiraceae bacterium
TTCTATGATTTGCTTAGAGATTATCTGTTTCGTACATCATAGCGGTCAGTGCACAGACAGGCGCCGTTTCGCAGCGAAGGATTCGCGGGCCCATAGCACAGGCCCGGATACCAACGGCTGCGGCAAGATCGGCCTCGAACGGTTCAAATCCGCCTTCAGGCCCTGTGATGATCGCTGAGGTTTTAAATGTGTCGCCGCCTTCAATGGCGTCTTTCAGTGCGATGCGGTCGCCCGTTTCGTACATGAAAAGAGGTAAATCGGTTTTGACCGCCATGTCAAGCGCGTCGGCAAGATTTGAAAGCACCAGAACCTCGGGTATCATACCTCTGCCCGACTGTTTAGCCGCCGCCTCTGCGATGCGCTGCCAACGTACGCGCTTGTTCTCGGCACCCTTTTTGTCCAATCGGACAATACATCGTTCACAGAGAAAAAAGGCAATTTTAGCCGCCCCGACTTCGGTGCATTTCTGGACGATATAATCTGCGCGGTCTCCCTTAGGCATTCCGGCGAGGATCGTCACGGAGACAGAGGGTTCGGATGGGCAGGGGACGGTGTTATCCACCTTGGCCTCGATTCGGTCGTCACCAATCTTGGTCAGGCGGCAATGGTGGTCAACCCCGTCGCCGTCACAGAGGACAACATGGTCACCCACACGCATCCTGAGGACACGGATGTGTTCGGCGTCTGCACCGGTGATATGGATTAAGTGACCGATAAAATTCGATCCGGCTATGAAAAACCTTGGCATAAAGGATACCTCCGCAATTTGCAGTTATCGTGACTTATATCATCATCCCGAAGCGGGCAGAATATAAGTTGTCAATGTCGATGCAGGCCGGGGGCCGTTCGGTAACTGAGACCAGGATAAGCAGCACAACGTGTTTCAGCGCGTCAAAAACTATGCGGCAATGAGGAGCCGCGCTTCAGTTTCTGCTGCGCACGGTGGAAATAAATTTAATAATCTGCTATTTCCAACGGTCTCGGACACTATGCGTTTATTATGTCATATTTGTGTGAAATATGCAAGCGGGTAACGCACCCGGGCCAAGCGGCATAGATTATGATGTGGAGGGATGACAATGGATGAACTGAAAATTCCCGCCGCGTTTGAGCGGGTCTGGGAGCGTGTGACCGCAATTGACGATTGTGACAAGATACCGGAAACACTTCAGCAGGAGCTGGAGCGCTTCATAGAGGGGGAGCAATGCGCGATCAATCTCTATGGTGTCGTCGCCGGAAATTGCGGGGTAAAGGAGCGCCAGGTGATTTTCCAGATCATAGCCGACGAGCATAGGCACTTAAAAAACCTCCAGATCGAATATTTTATGCTGACGGGTGATATGAACACAATTAAGCCTTCCTGCGTGCGGGAACATATGGGTGTTTTATCCCTACTGCGCGGCGCATATTTGGATGAGGTAAGTGCGGCGGAGAAGTACCGGCGTGCCATGGAAAGCCGCGGCGGAGATTTGGGTAAGCTTTATGCCGATTTTGCCGAGGATGAAAGGCGGCATGCAAGGCTGTTAAAAGAGATCATCTGCCGTGCGCTTTAGAAGCTTGAGTTCACTTAACAATACCCCATTTGTTTTCAGTATGATACTGAAAACAAATGGGGTATTCTTATAGGCCTTGTTTGCTTAAAGCTGAGTGCCTCCGGCGTTCGGTGCACCTCTCAATATAATTAGCCCCAATTGTTAAGCGGTATTTCATACCGCCCAACAATTGGGGCGCAGGTTGCTTTTAAGTTTTAACCGGGATTAATAGATGGTGTCGCCCGTAATCTTCTCATAATACTTTGCCAGTGCGCTGTGGTCGCATTGGCCCATGCCGTCGGCGCGCAAAGTCTGGAACATCTCCATGACAGTTGCGGTGAGGGGCAGAGGCGAGCCAACGCCATGGCCGGTCTCAAGGGCGTTGTTGAGATCCTTGATATGGAGATCGATCTTAAATCCGGGTTTGGTGTTGTTCGCAATCATCATGGGGCCTTTGGCATTCATGACGGTGCTGCCGGCAAGACCGCCCTTAATGGCGGCGAAGACGCGGTTGGGGTCAACGCCGGCGCGCTTTGCGAGCATGAAAGCCTCGGCAACAGCGGCGATATTAACAGCAACGACGACTTGGTTTGCAAGCTTGGTGGTGTTGCCGGCGCCTGATGCGCCGCAGTAAACCACGTCGGAGCCCATGGCTTTCAGAACAGGGATGCACTCGTTGAAAAGCGCTTCGTCACCGCCGCACATGATGGAGAGCGTGCCGTCGATGGCCTTGGGCTCGCCGCCGGAAACGGGAGCTTCCAGCATACGGACGCCCTTCTCGGCGCAGGCCTTGGCAACTTCCTGGGATGCGAGAGGTGCAATGGAGCTCATATCAATGAGAATAGTACCCGCCTTGACGGCGGAAAGGATACCGCCCTCGCCGCAGACAACGGTCTTGACATGGGGGGAGTTGGGGAGCATCGTGATAATAAAGCTGCACTCAGCGGCAATAGCGGCGGTGCTCTCGGCAGCGGTTGCGCCCGCATCAACCATCAGGTCGACATTGGGTTTTATGATGTCGAAGACAACAAGCTCGTGACCAGCCTTGATAAGATTGCGTACCATAGGTTTACCCATGATACCGAGTCCAACAAATCCGATTTTCATTGTTATTTCCTCCTTGTGTAGTAAATGGAACGTTATCAAATTAACTATAGAACACTTATTCCGGGGATTCAAGTGCAAAGAATGCACAGGGAGGATATGTATCACGCACATTACGATAATTTTTCGTTATGTGCTATAAAATTCGCGCATGATTTCCATAAAACAGGCCTCTGCGACGTTTGGTTTATAATCATTTCGGTATGCCAGTGACAGCGTGAAATAGCGCCGCGGCTCAAAACTGAAGCCGACGACATTGTCGTAAAGCTGGAGATGGCGCTCTGAAAAAATGGTGCAGCAGATGCCTGCCGAGGCAAGCTGCATAAGCAGCGGCGTGGTGCAGTTTTCAATGATGGTATCCGGTTCAAATCCCTGCTCGGCAAAAATCCGTTCGACATGGGCGCGCATGGGCGTACCGCGGGATTCAAAGCCAAAAACATCGTCTTTAAACCACTCCATCCGGCACTGGTTGCGGTTGCCATGCTCGTCCACGCCGGCAAGGTGGGCAAGCGGATGCTGGTTGCTGCAGATCAGGACGATTTCTTCGCTGGAGAGCGGCTCAAATGCAAAGTCCGGTGTGATTTCACGCGAGGCAATGAGAGCAATATCGATTTTACCCATATACAGCAGCTCGCGCAGCTCGTCGCTGTTCGCGATGCGGAATGAGAGACTGACATGCGGATAGATCTCGTGAAAGCGGCCGATGATGTCCTTCATCATAATATTGGCGCGGCCGTTTGTGATGCCTATGGATACCTTACCGCGTATATTTCCCGAAATATCATGCATTAGACGGGTACAGTCTTTCATCGCACCGAGAACTTTTTCGGCTGTCTTAATAAAGACCTCGCCGGCATAGGTCAGTTCAAGCGTATTTGAAACGCGCTTAAAAAGTGGCAGGCCAAGCTCTTTTTCAACGGCGAGAAGCTGACGGTTAAGCGCTGAGCGGGAGACAAAAAGGCGGCTGGCGGCCTTGGAGATACTCTTGTCCTCGGCAATTGCGATGATATTTGAAAAAGTATCGATATCCATAATAATACCTCATCTTGAGCCGCAAATTGATTTTTTGGCGTACTCTTTACGATACAATTCGCTTATCGGCATAAACAGGAAGCGCCGACAAACGTCTAGGGAGCGCATAAACAAGGCCTTCGCAGACAATTCCTTATTGTTATATGGCCCAACCTTTAGCGTAAATTATATAACAATTTGTCACAAAATGCAACATAGGTGTGTGTTTTTGTCACGACCTTCTAATCAACTTTTCCAAAAAAAGATCAGCCTTTGGGGCGGCAGAAAAATTTTACGCCCCGCTCGGCAAAAATAAATTTTATGATGCCCTAAGCGGAAAAATCCGGCCGTCGGAAGATGCGGCCGGATTTCGGATTATATTTTTCGCGCTCAGGCGTTAAAAGCGCTGAGGGCGTCGGTGAAGACGGATACCGTATCGGCCGTCACCAGATTGACGGCGGAGGAGCTATCCTTGCACGCATAGTACGCGGAGGCGTCCTCGTTTTGAGATCCGACCGCCAGGCGGTAAGAGCCGTCTTCCGTATTGCCGTCGCTGTCGGTCAGCGTATAGGAGACCTTGACCGTGAGGGTCGGCATATCCAGCCCATATTGCGCAAGATCATCGCTGCCGGTTTTGTAATTTTCACAGCTCTTGAAGGAGAGCGCGGACAGGGTGCTCTTGAGCGTGTCCATCACATCGGACTCGCTCTTCCCGGAGGCCGGGGTGAGCGTATCCAACGGCGTACGCGTACCATCCGCGGAGACAACATACCATACATAACTGACGGCAGGTTCCGGACTGGTCGTGACTTCCGATTGGGCGGACGCATCCGCGTCGGTGTCGTCGCTGTCCTCCTGGACCTCTGAGGTCTCCGTTTCTTTTACGAGTGTCAGGGCCTGATCCTGCGTAGAGATCGTCACAGAATCCAGTGACTGCTCGGTCAGCGAGGGGAAGGTCTCCAGTTTAATCAGGTCATTGAGCTGAAAGCTGAGGTCTGAAACAAATGTTTTGGAGACGGTATAAATAAGGTCTCCCTCCTGTTCCATGGCATAATAATTGTCTCCGGTCGCTCCGCCGAAAAGCAGAGTAAGCGTTTTGCCGTCGGAATCGGAGGCGGTGAGCGTTTCAGCAGGTGTGTCCAGCCCATAGGCGGACAGACTGTCGCTGGGCGCGAAGGACCGGACGGCGGTCAGAGACCCCAGCAAGGTTGTAAGCGTATCGATCTTGTTTTGCTTCAGGGGAAAATCCTCATCGGGCAGATACAGCCACTGGCCGTTGTTCAGCTGAAAGGAAAATTCGCCGCTGTCGTTTTTTAGCGAGAGCGTTGTGACATCCCCAAGGCTGCTGAGATATACTTTCGCGGCTTCTTCGGCGCTTTCTTTCTGTGCCTGCACGTTTGCATTATGGGCCTGAATGCCGAGATATCCCGCTACGCACAGCGCCAGAACCAGCAGCAGAATCACAAGCCCCTTTTTTTGCTTTTTCTTCTTCATTACAGCTTCCTCCGCTTAAGCCAGAACACAAAGCCTCCGGCAAGCACGCCGAGCGGAATGAGCAGGACGAACAGGAAACTCCAGAGTCCGGGATTTTTAACCGTGTTATAGGTCACCGACAGACTCTTAGACGGAATGGAAATGTTGCTGGTGTCCTGCATGTCCGCGGTGACGATATTCATAAAAATGTCCAGATTGGAGACGTTGGAGAAAGAGCCTGTGATAGACTCATCGATCAGGGAAGGGGTGGTAACGACGGTGAGACGGGCGCTGTTCCCGCTGCCATCGCCTATGGTTTCGGTTGCGGTGGCACCCAGCACGTAAGTTCCCTGAGTTTTACTGTCTCCCACAATGGCATAGCCGTTTCCCGAGGTGGACAGGAACTCGGATGTGGTGACGGTGTCCCTAGCAGGGGAGGTGAGGGTCATGCCGCGGGCGTTCGTCAGCAGCGTCAGGGCGTCGCTGGAGAGGCCGGAGGTTAAATCGCACGAACTGGAGCAGACGGGGAGAATGTTGTATGCGGACCGGTAATAATTGGTGGCGTCCGCAATATAGCCGTCAACCATGGTCATTCCGTATTCGGCCAGAAGCTTGTTGAAATTGGTAAAATCGGTTGAATCGAGCATCAGAAACAGGTCTCCGCCGCCCTCGAGATAGCTTTGCAGCATGGTGAGCTCGTCATCCGCCAGATCTTTGGTGGGCGCGTAGCAGAGCATCAGGGTGCAGTCGTCGGGTACGCTTCCGGCAGAGAGCAGGCTGACCGAATCGGTGAGCAGGTTGGCTTTTTCAATCAGACTGGAGGCGGAGGAAGGCAGATCGGTTTCCCCGTGCCCCTCCAGTGTGTATACCTTGGCGGTGGAGTCCCTGACGACCCGGTCGACGGCGCTGGTAATCTGGCCTTCCGCGTCAAAGGAGCTCTCGGTATAATTGCCGGTGTAATAGTAGGAGCTGAAATCATAGACAATGATGTCGGTAAAGGGAATTACCGCCTGCTTTCCGGTATCCGCACAGGCCACGACCAGGGAGTTGGCGGAGGCGTTGTACTGGGTGAGGGCGGAAGGATTTGAAACAGGATCGACGTCGGTGACGGTGATGTGATCGGACAGCTCGGAATATTTGTCCAGGAATTTAGTGATCCGGGAATCCACCGAGTCGGGTTCTGCCAGAACAAGAATCTGAACATCCCGGGTCAGCCCGGAAAGATAGTCCTTTGAGGTGTCCGAGATGGTGTAGAGCTGATTTCCGGACAGGTCGAATTCTTTCCAGCTGGCGGGAAGCTGGCCCACGATCAGATTGAGGATTACCACGATGGCGATGACCACCGCCGTGACGCCCGCGGCGTAGGTTCCCTGCCGGGAAGCACCTGAGAGCAGAAATTTTTTTGCATTCGCTTTTTTCATTTATAATGCCCTCCTTTTCAGTTCCAATGCCGTTTTTGAACGGATTGAATGGTCAGAAATACGAAGAGAGCCGCGCAGGACAAAAAGAAGAACAGCCCGCCCAAGTCAAAAATTTTGTCCGAGGCGAAGTTCTCAAGAATATCCGTGCAGGAAAAAGCACCCAATATTTTGGAAAGAAGGCTCGAGAGTTGATCCTTGGCGGTGAAATAAAGGGCCGCGGAGCCGACGATTCCCACCGCCTCCACCACAATGGCCAGCAGTTTGTTTTTCGTCATGGCGTACAGAAGCGCCGTAACGCCCGTAAGGATCAGCAGCAGGCCGAAAAGGTTGCCGGCGGCATTGGTGGGCAGGAAGCTAATCAGGCTCGGCCAGATATAAAGCAGCAGCAGTGCCCCGAAGGTTCCCACGGCGGCGATGATCTGGCTTTCGGTCAAGGAAGAGATAAACAGGCCGAGAGCCGTATACAGGCAGCCAAGACAAATGCAGGCAAAGATCGTCGCATAATCGGAGGCCGGATAACTGACGCCGTTCGCCATGATAATCAGCGGGCAGAGACAGGACAGCAAAAAGGGAATGGCGAATACGGTCATAACGGCCAGATATTTACCGATGACCATACTGGTTACCGATACGGGATAGGTCAAAAGCATCTGATCCGTTTTCAGATGCCGTTCCTCCGCCATGGTTTTCATGGTAAGCAGGGGAACGGTCAGCACGGAAATAAAGGCGATGTTGCCGAGAGTATAGGAAAAATAGGGATATCCGTTAAAAAGGTTTACTACCATAAAAAAGATACCGATAAACGCGGTTACCACCGCGATGAACAGGTAGCCGATCATGGAACTAAAATAGGAACGCAGTTCCCGTTTGTAGATGGCAATCATTGTGCCGCCCCCTTATCTTCGGTCTGGTTCGCAGGCTTATCTTCGGCTTGGTTCACGGACGGTTTCGGTCCGGTTTGCGGGTATGTCCGGCTGTCGTCGGTCAGCGAGAGAAAAATCTGCTCCAGAGACATGTCCAGGCCGCGCAGCGTCAAAATGGGACAGTCGGTGCGGGCGCAGGCGTAAAAAATGGCCTCTCTGGGATCGATATCCGGTTCGGTCTCCAGCCTGAGAGATAAAAGTCCCGGTTGGTCGTTCCGAATTTTTTCCACGGAGCTGACACCCGGCAGCGCGGCAAGCATCTCAACCGTCTGATCGGAGGATTGGCTTTTCACCGTAAGCTCAAGGGTAGTGCTTTTGAGCTGATGCTCCAGCTCCAGCGGCGTACCGTTGGCCATAAGCTTACCATGGTGAATAATCAACACATGGTCGCAGACTTCCTGTACCTCGGAGAGGATATGAGAGCTGAGGATGACGGTATGATCCTTTCCAAGACTTTTGATCAGACTGCGGATTTCCAGAATCTGCTTCGGATCGAGGCCCACTGTGGGCTCGTCCAAAATAATAATTTCGGGAAATCCCAGAATGGCCTGGGCAAGCCCCACACGCTGGCGGTAGCCTTTGGATAAGTTGCGGATTATCCGGGGCCCGACATCCTTGACATTGGCAAAGTTTGCGGCCTCCCGAATCCTCTCCGCTCTGGATTCTTTGGGGATTTTTTTGAGTTCTGCTGCAAAGTCCAGATACTCGTTCACCGTCATGTCGGTATAGAGCGGGGGCTGCTCCGGCAGGTATCCAATGGAACGTTTGACCGTCTCAGGCTCCTCCAGAATACTGTGCCCGTCCACGACGACGTCGCCGGAGCTTGGCCCAAGATATCCTGTCATGATGTTCATTGTGGTGGATTTTCCGGCTCCGTTTGGTCCAAGAAAACCGTAAATCCGGCCCTTTTCCATGGTGAAGCTCAAACGGTCCACCGCCAGGTGATTGCCATAGCGCTTTACCAGATCACGAACTTCGATCAATTTATTTTCCTCCCTTGTTGATTTGCACTGCTTCCTGTACGGAATTATCAGCAATTGACATCATTATAAGAAGGAAATCTGGGATAATTCTTAAACAAATCTAAAACAATCTGTGAATATACGTTTTTTGTGGACTATGCTCCGCCAATTTTCAAGATCTGGCCGAATTGATTCGGGCCTATTTTTGCATTGTTATCGTGCAAAAACTCAGATCATATCAGTGCGAAAAAGCCCAGCATAAGCTGGGCTTTTGAAGCTGTAGACAAAAGGCAAAGCCTTTTGTCTACAAAGGAAAAACAGGCAAGTCCATTCACCATGGACTTGCCTGAGAAGTGTCACTGCGGCGGCACATGTCCGCCTCCGTGACGGATGATAAATTTTTTGCCGCTCCGGCAGCAAAACTCTGCAAGGCCTTTGCGGCAGATAGACTTTGTCTTCACGCGAAAAAGCCCAGCATCAGCTGGGCTTTTCAAGATGCTCAGGCCACCCTTTCGGGTGGCCTGGATGGTTTATTTGTCGGCCTCTTCCTGAGACAGCAGCTTATAACCGTGGGCCTGAATGAGCTGGGCTGCAAGCTCCTGCCGACGGCATTTCATAATGACGGTTGCTCCGGCGGTCGGTGAGGCGTAAGCGTAGCTGTATTCGATGGTAATAGTTTTTTCATACAGCGCCTCGAGAATGCCGTGAAAAGCGCCGGGCGTATCATCGATTCGGATTGCCATGACGGGATTTTCCATTGCGGTGAGCCCCCGTTCACGCAGAGCAGCCAGAGCCTTGTCCGTATCACTGACGATGAGTCTGACAACGCCGAAGTCGGCGGTATCGGCAATGCTGAGGGCCCGGATGTTGATATTTGTTTCCTTAAGAACGGATGTGATTTCCAAAATCGCTCCGCTGCGGTTTTCGGCGAATACGGAGATTTGTCTGACAAACATTTCCATTCCTCCTTAGAAATTGACTTGAGTTCGTTTATCAACGACGCGAACAGCTTTTCCTTCAAATCGCTGTATGCTTTTGGGCGCCACAAGCTTTACTTTTACGGCGATACCAAGTATCGATTGGATGGCCGCTTTGATCTTGGCGCTGTGCGCCTCGAGAATGCGGATTTCATCGGAGAAGTATTCTTCGGTGAGCTCGACGAGGATGGTCAGACGGTCAAGATTGCCCTCGCGCTCGACGATCATCTGGAAGAACGGGGCAACGCCCTCCATTTCCATGAGAACAGCCTCGATCTGTGAGGGGAAGACATTCACGCCGCGGATGATGAGCATATCGTCGGTCCGGCCGGCGGGCTTTGTCATGCGGATGCTCGTCCTGCCGCACGCACACTGCCCGGGAATGCGCATGCCGACATCGTGCGTGCGGTAGCGGATCAGCGGCAGGGCCTCTTTGGTGATGCAGGTGAAAACGATTTCGCCCTCGGTTCCGTCGGGAACGGGCTTCTCTGTGATGGGATCGATGATCTCAAGGTAGAAATGGTCCTCATTGACGTGAAGGCCGCTCTGGCACTCACACTCGTAAGCGACACCGGGACCGATGATCTCGGAGAGGCCATAGATGTCGTAAGCCTTGATGTGCAGGCGCTGTTCAATCTCGCGGCGCATACTCTCGGTCCAGGGTTCGGCGCCTAAAAAACCGGTTTTTAACGCCAGTTTGGAAATGTCCACGCCGTTTTCCTCCATAAACTCCGCTATGGTCAGCGCGTAGGAGGGGGTGCAGAGGATGAACGTGGGTTTAAAATCCTGAAGTATGGTGACCTGGCGCTTGG
>JBFWKZ010000089.1:0-10152 GCA_050252415.1 Oscillospiraceae bacterium
CGTGGTCGGAGTGAAATTATAGGACTTGGAAAAACGCAATCAATAGTTTTTAGGCAATCGGAGAGTAAGTCATGTGGTTCTGTTCGGAGCATACTTATAGGCTTGATTGTCATATAAAAGTTCTTTGAGAGTGCGGAAGGTCAGATCCTATATTTCCTCCTAAAGAAGCAACAGCCTATCCATACCCAGCCCGCTTATGAGGCAACGCGCTTTTCTGTTTTCCGTCATTTTCGCTATCCAGTCAACGAAGCCGCCGTCACCGACTTCAATCGTCTCATGATCCTTTTCCATGTGCAGCTTAAAATTTATGCCTTTGTAATAATTATTATCTTCATGCTCTAAATCGAATGACAGCGGCACTTCCGGCAGTGCGCTTTCCACAAGCTCCACCATTCTTTCAAAAAAGCCGTCGCTATCCGTGTATCCACTCCTCTTTCTCAACACCACGGACAGTTTGGCACCATACTTTTCATTAAACAGCCTTTTATAATAGGCAAGCTGTTTTACAAGGAGCTCTTTCTCACAGCAATAGGAACCGCCATCTTTTCCGGAGGATACCATGCAGAAAATCCCAAAATGAGGAAAAGACAATTTTCCGGAAAAGGCTTGCGCTCTCACAACTCTTGCCGTCGTACAGTAATGAACCGTTTGCGCTTTTGCAATAACTCTGTTTTTCAGCCTGTCGGAAATAATAACGGCCAACATATTGGTGGGGTCTGCCAGAGTTTCCGTTCCTCTTACCGCGCTTATCACATTATTCTGATCAACACAGCCGAAGACCGAACAGCTTCCAAACGAAGCGGACGGAGATAATAGGATGCCGCTGATCCCCATATCACCGGCAATTTTCAACAGCTCCGTTTCCAGATGGTGATATTGTGCAGGATCTATTTCACTAGGAATAGTAAAACGGTTTGTCTGGTAGGCCTTAAGCAATCCAGCCGGAGTTAGCTTTTCTGCCTGTAATCTATAGGCCTCGAGAAAAAGAGTATTAAGGTCTGATTTTGGAAGAGATCGCAGCTTTTCAAGCAAATCCGCATCTTTTATTTCGTCTAAAATTCGGCCAATGATTCTTTCCATATATCCACCACCTGACATAAATAACTATTATTGTGCAATTATACCATAGTCTTATTTGTCATGCAGCAAATTTCTTGGATTTGGGCCTCGCTTCTATTAGATCTTCTTTCGAAATGTTATTTTTAATAAGGGATAAACATCTCGGGTAATTTTATATCCTGAAAGAAAATACCTATCATATTTACGAAGAAACCGCCTGCTTTCAAACATAAAAAAATCGTTTCTATAGGATAATTCCTCAATTCCTATAGAAACGATTTTGGTTGGAGTGAAATTATAGGACTTGGAGAAATCCAGTAATATCAATGGTTTTCAGGCAAACGGCAAGCAGTATTTACACGAAATCGCGTTTTGGAGTGACGAAAATCGAGCTCAACGCAAAATTGAATGCCAGAACCGTCTGATGGCGGATGTTGGAGAAATTAATGGAGAAGAAAAAACGGGACGTTGCCAAGGCCACGCAAGAATCACAACAGAATGGGAACAGTTCAAACGATACTTCCATCATTGCTCATATATCCCCGCCAAACGGGAAGTTGACGCGCTGGGGAATTATGCTCATTCGTTCTGTTTCTAATTATTTGCTGCAAGCCAATTAACATAATCTTCAGGATATTCTTCTACAGCAATCTGCTTTGTATGGTTTGATAGTTTCTCCTGCGTCAACTTTTCAAAAGAATCTGCTGGAAACGCAATTTCATACATTCCGTTTTCATCAAAATAGATTGTTTGTATTCCAGTGAAGTTATAGTTTTCTCCTAATTGCTCGATGACATCCATTGTTATTTTAGCGGGCATTAAGAAACTATCTTGCTCTGTCAAATTCTCGGTGTTGTATACGCCTAAAAGGTATAGACGCTGTGATTTGATTTTATAATTTTCTGCACTAATCTCCGTCCATATATCAATGTTCTTCGGAAATATTAGATTATCAGGCATATTTCCAATTATGGTAGTATAATCTTCTCTCGCCTGTTCATTTTCTTTTTGATTTAAATCTTCATCATGAAGCGTGTTGCGTTGTCTACGATAATCCAAAACAAAGCCCAGGTTATTGCTGGCTAAATATCTATCGTTATACCAATCATACTCACAAATTATTTTATCTTGCAGATTTAAAACTTCTTTTGCATAATGTGATAACTCTCTTTCTGCAATATGTTTACCCCAGATATAGATTGATCCTATTTGATAGAGAACCAGCACTGCTAAAATAGCAATAAAACTAAAAATAATCTTTTTTTTTATCATATCCTTCTTGATTTTCACTCACACACCTTGTTTCGTGAAATATATATAATCTCCATGTCAAATACAGACTTGGTCATATAATTTATTCAATATTGTAACTGATATTGGTATGAAAAGCAAGGCAGGCTCATATAGGTCCTCCATTTTATTATCGAGTGCAATTATAGGATTTATACCGGGCTGTATGGTTACAAACCCGCACGGCTACAGGCACACAAAAGGCCGCCGATAAAAATCGACGGCCTTTTCGATGGTCCGAGTGACTGGAGTCGAACCAGCGGCCTCTTGAACCCCATTCAAGCGCGCTACCAAACTGCGCTACACCCGGATATTTATGTGCTGCTTCAACAGCTTAATTATATTAACACAAGCCCATATCAAATGCAAGTCTTAAATTTAAAAAACCGTAAATTTTTTGTTTTTCTACTTAGAGCATCAAAACCATGGTTTTATGATGCGTAAATTTTACTTTTTTCAATCAAAATGGACGCGTAATTGCTTTGAAAAGGCCATTCTTTTGTGCTACAATGAGCTAAAGGAGATGATCTCAATGTATCATAATATCGGATTTATCGGCTGTGGAAATATGGGTGGTGCCATTGCCCGCGCCGTTTGTAAGAGTGTCGATCCAAAGCTTGTTCGCATATCCAACCGGACCGTGGAAAAGGCAAAAAGGCTGGCAGGCGAGTTGGGCTGCAGCGTTTCGACCAATAAACAGATCGCCGCCGAATGCGACCTTATTATCCTTGCGGTAAAGCCGCAGATGATGGCGGATATGCTGGCGGATATCGCATCTGTGCTCGAACAGCGGAATGACCGTTTCGTTCTCGTCACGATAGCGGGGGGGCTGACGATACAGAGTATCCTGAGCATGGCCGGCGGAGAATATCCCGTGATCCGCATTATGCCGAATACACCGGTGGCCATAGGCGCCGGCGTGGTGCAGATGTGTTCCGTCGGGACGACGGAGGAGGAGACGAAAAATTTTGTCGACCTCATGGCACCTGCCGGGCTTATCGATAGGCTGCCTGAGAATCTGATCGACGCCGCTTCGGCGGTGTCCGGCTGCGGCCCGGCACTTATATGCCTGTTTATGGAAGCCCTGGCGGATGGCGGCGTGGCTTGCGGCCTGCCCAGAGACAAAGCGCTGAGTTATGCCGCGCAGACCCTGCTTGGTACGGCTAAGCTGGCGCTGGAGAGTGGTGAACATCCCGGCGTTATGAAAGACAAGGTCTGTTCCCCCGGCGGTACGACGATTCAAGGTGTCCGCGCGCTTGAAAGGGGCGGGCTGCGCTCCGCCACGATGGAGGCGGTGATTGCCGCATTTGAAAAGACACTGGCGCTTGGAAAGGGGAAATAGCATGAAGATCGTTGTCAAGATCGGGACCTCGACACTTGCCCATGCCACGGGAAGGCTGAATGTCCGGCATGTCGAAGCTCTGGTCAAAGTACTCAGCGACCTTAAAAATGCGGGACATGAGCTGGTACTCGTATCCTCCGGCGCAATCGGAATGGGCGTCGGCAAACTGATGCTGCCGGGACGGCCGAACGATATGCCGACGAAGCAGGCCGCCGCGGCCGTGGGCCAGTGCGAACTGATGTACACCTATGACAAGCTGTTCGCCGAATATAACCACACCGTGGCACAGGTGCTGCTTACCGGCGAGGATATCTGCAATGACCACCGGTGCCAAAACGTGCGAAATACAATCTTTCGCCTGCTGGAGCTGAAGGCCCTGCCGATTATCAATGAAAACGACGCCGTTTCCACCGATGAGATAGGCGTTGACAACACCATAGGTGAGAACGATACCCTATCGGCAATCGTCGCACGGCTGATCAATGCAAACCTTCTGATCCTGCTCTCCGATATCGACGGGCTTTATACGGCGGATCCGAGGTGCAACTCCGACGCCGCGCTGATACCGGTGGTTGAGGAGATAACGCCGGAGATTGAAGCGCTGGCGGGCGGAAAGGGAAGCTGCTTGGGATCCGGCGGGATGGCAACGAAGCTCAAAGCAGCAAAGCTTATCGGCGAGGTTGGAGGCGATATGATCATCGCAAACGGCGACCATCCCGAAAAGCTTTATGATATCGTCGACGGCAAGCCCGTCGGCACAAGATTTATTGGAAGGAGGCAGCTATGAGAGCAACAAGAGACATCATTCTGGATGCCGTATCGGCGAAGAGCGCCGTCGCCCTTGCAACGACCGATACGAAAAATCGTGCGCTTGCCGCTATGGCGGACGCACTGATTGCGGATACGGCGGCGATACTGGCGGCAAACGCGCTGGATATGGATGCCGCGAAAGGGACCATCAGCGAAGTCATGCTTGACCGGCTGGCGCTCACATCCGAGCGTATCCAGGGCATGGCGAAGGGCATCCGGGAGGTGGTGGCGCTTCCCGATCCCGCAGGCTGTGTCATGAGGCGGGTTGACCGGCCGAACGGGCTCGTCATCGAGAAGACAGCTGTTCCAATGGGCGTTATCGCGATTATATATGAGAGCCGCCCAAACGTCACGGCAGATGCCGCAGCGCTGGCGGTCAAGGCTGGTTCAAGCTGTGTGCTGCGCGGAGGCAAAGAGGCATGGCACAGTGCAAACGCGATCGTCCAGTCTCTGCGGAAGGGCCTTAATGCGGCAGAAATGCCCGAGACCGCGGTCAATCTGGTGGAGGATACCAGCCGTGAAAGCGCCAATGAACTGATGACGGCTGCCGGACTCATCGACCTGCTTATTCCAAGAGGCGGGGCGGGACTTATCAAGGCGTGCGTTGACAATGCCACCGTTCCCTGCATCGAGACAGGCACAGGAATCTGCCACATTTATGTCGATAAGTCGGCGGATGTGAATATGGCGCTCAACATTGTGGAAAACGCCAAGACAAGCCGGCCCAGCGTCTGCAACGCCTGTGAGGTCTGCATTGTCCACCGCGACGCGGCGGCAGAGTTTTTGCCGCGGCTCAAGATGCGTCTTGTGGATGAGCGGGCGGCCGCCGGAAAACCGCCTGTGGAGCTCAGACTCTCCAAAGAGGCGGCAAGCTTCATAGACGGTGTTCCGGCTTCCGGAGACGATTTCGACAGGGAATATTTGGACTATATCCTTGCGGTTAAGGTCGTCGATGATTTGCAGGAGGCAATTGCACATATTGCGAAGCACTCCACGCACCACAGCGACGCAATCGTCACCTCGGATAATGCTGCCGCACGTGAATTTACGGCGCGGGTAGACAGCGCGGCCGTATATGTCAACGCCTCCACCCGGTTTACCGACGGCGGCGAGTTTGGGCTCGGCTGCGAAATGGGCATATCCACCCAGAAGCTGCACGCGCGTGGTCCCATGGGACTTATGGAACTGTGCACCTATAAGTACATTATCAGAGGTACCGGACAGATCCGCTAGAAATTCTTACTATAAAAAAACAGCCGCTTAGCGGCTGTTTCAGTTTATATGAAAAAGTCCGGCGAGAGCCGGGCTTTTTTCTATAGGTACGGCGGTCCTTTTTATTCCGCCAGCGTTTTCATTAGATCGGATATGAACGCATCCACGTTTTCAGTGAGCGTGGCCCAGCTGGTGCAAAGTCTGACCGCGCTGTGCCCATCGTCAATATTCTCCCATGGAAAGAAAATATATTTTTCCTGCAATTTTTTTATTGCATTGTTGGGCAAAATAGGAAAGAGCTGGTTTGCCGTGGTCTCATATAAAAGCGGACAGCCGCAATCAAGACAGGCATTTTTGAGCTTCGCTGAGAGCGTGACCGCATGGCGCGAGATCTCAAAATACAGACCGTTTTCAAACAAAACCTCGAATTGGATACCCAACATCCGGCCTTTTGCGAGCATGCCGCCGCACTGCTTGATCATATAGCGAAAATCCCGTAGCAGCCTTGCGTTTGTAATGACGACGGCCTCGCCGAACATCGCGCCGACCTTGGTGCCGCCGATATAAAATACGTCACATAGCTTTGCGATGTCCTCGAGCGTCAGATCCGCGCCCGGGGCCATCAGCCCATAGCCGAGGCGAGCGCCGTCAAGATAGAGCGGAAGCGAGTACTCGTCACACGCCCGGCGCAAATCCATGAGCTCAGTTTTCGTATAGCTGGTTCCGTTTTCACTCGGATGCGAGATGTAGATCATTCCGGGCTGAACGGTATGTTCCCGATCACGGTCTGAATAGTGTGCCCGGCAAAGCGCAAGGACCTGCTCGCCGGTTAATTTGCCGTTATGCGAGGGGACGGACAAAACTTTGTGCCCTGTAGCCTCAATGGCACCTGTCTCGTGCACGTTGATATGTCCCGTACAGGCTGAGATAATGCCTTGATATGGACGCAGCACCGCATCGATCACGGTGAGGTTCGTCTGGGTTCCGCCGGAAAGAAAATGCACCTCGGCCTCCGGGCAAGCGCACGCCTTTTTGATGTACGTCCTGGCTTTCTCGCTGTGATCGTCAAGCCCGTAGACCTCCGATTGCTCGGAATTGGTCTGGAGCAGTCGTTCGAGGATCAAGGGATGCGTGCCCTCGGCATAGTCGCAGTTAAATCTGACCAAAAATATCACCTCTGTTTCTAATTAAAAAAATTTTATCATACAAACCTGTCCGTGACAACGATAACAGAAAATTTCTGTTGCCAAAAGGTTTGCACGATGCTATACTTCATCCAAATAATTTCGGCAGAGGTGTGCAATATATGCGTATTTCAGATTACATTCTCATGGCTATAGAGTCGTTCGGGACAATCGCTTATGGTGTTTCCGGCGCAATGATGGCGATACAAAAACGCGCGGATTTTTTCGGTGTCGTTTTCCTCGGCTGCGTGACGGCCACGGGAGGAGGAATCATACGCGACATCATGCTTGGACACTTTCCGCCTCGGATATTCAGTGACGCGCCGAACGTCATCCTCGCCGTATTTTCTTCGATCATCGTGTATTTTCTGGCGCGGAAATGGAAGGAAAAATATCTCAGCAGAGAGCGGAAAATTGATACCATCAACAATATTTTCGATTCGCTGGGCCTGGGCGCTTTCACCGTTATTGGTGTGCAGATCGCGATAGACTCCGGCCTTGCCGGGCATTGCGCCTCCTCGGTATTTATGGGCATGGTGACCGGCATCGGCGGAGGACTGGCACGCGATCTCATCATAAACGAAATTCCATTCGTCCTGAAAAAACGAATTTATGCCCTTGCGACTATCGCGGGCGGGCTCATCTATTATCTCGCCCAAGGCTATGTAAATAAGACGATTGCCGTGTTTGCGGCGGTAGTTGTCACCTTCACCATTCGCATGCTCGCTACGCATTACCGCTGGAATCTGCCGGCAGCCATTTAGCCCGTCACAAAATTTGTCAGGTAATACAAACATTCTGACTTATCAGACAAGCCCCGGTAAAAAGATTTTTTGGAGACCTGCTTTACAAACCCGTGAAAGAATGGTACAATGTACATACGATTACCCCACCCGTGGGGGGTATGCTTTAAAAGGAGGCCGCCATGCAGCAGAAATTCAATATATCCGGTATGACCTGCGCCGCTTGCAGCGCCAGGGTTGAAAAGGTTACCCGTGCGCTCCCCGGCGTGGATAAAGCCGACGTAAATCTCTTGGGCGGAACAATGACGGCCAAATTTGATGAGAGCGTGACTAAGCCGGAGGACATCATTGCCGCTGTCACGACTTCGGGCTATGGGGCATCCCTGCCGAACGTACAAAAGCGGGAAGAGCAAAAACGCCCGGATAATTCCGAAGAACTGAGGCACATGAAAACACGCTTTTTTGCCTCGCTTGGCTTTTTAATACCGCTTATGTACCTTACGATGGGCGGTATGGCAGGATTGCCGGTGCCCGCTGTTTTTTCCGGTATGGAGAACGCACTGGTCTTTGCGTTTGCGCAGCTATTGCTCACATTGCCCGTTATGATCATAAACCGCAGCTACTATGAAAAGGGCTTTAAAACGCTCATCCACGGCGGTCCGAATATGGATAGCCTGATTGCCGTGGGCTCCGGTGCCGCGGCGGTATACGGCGTGTTCGCTATTTTCCGTATGAGCTATGGACTCGGCCACGGCGATATGGCGTTGGTCCACACCTATGCGCATGAGCTGTATTTCGATTCCGCTGCGATGATCCTGACGCTTATCACCTTGGGCAAATATCTGGAGACACGCTCCAAAGGCAGAACGGGCGATGCGATCGCCCGGCTTCTGGAACTCTCGCCTGAGACGGCGGTTGTTGAGCGCGGGGACGCCGAGGTGACGATACCGGCAGGCGACGTGCAGCTTGGCGATGTTGTGCTGCTGCGTCCCGGCAGCCGGGTCCCTGTCGACGGTGTGATCATCGAGGGAAGCTCCGCGATCGACCAGAGCGCGCTGACCGGAGAGAGTATCCCCGTGGGCAAAACGGTCGGCGACCGCGTCGCCGCCGCCACGATTAACAAAACCGGTTTCATCAAGTTCCGGGCCGACAGGATAGGCGAGGATACGACGCTTTCAAAAATTATAAAGCTGGTCGAGGAGGCGGGCGCCTCCAAAGCGCCTATTGCGCGTCTGGCGGATAAAGTCGCGGGGATTTTTGTCCCTGTCGTCATGGTAATCGCCGCCGTCACCTTCGGGGTCTGGCTGGCACTTGGGTATGGCTTTGAGTTTGCGCTGACAAGCGGTATTGCCGTACTTGTCATCTCCTGCCCGTGTGCGCTGGGCCTCGCCACCCCCGTCGCCATTATGGTCGGGACCGGAAGAGGCGCGGAAGAGGGCATACTGATAAAATCAGCCGAAGCCCTGGAGACCCTGCATAAGGTCGGCGCCGTGGTCCTCGATAAGACAGGCACGCTGACAGAGGGAAAGCCAACGGTGACGGATATCGTTACGGGAGAACTCGGCGAAGGGGAGCTCGTGCAAATTGCCGTTTCCCTTGAAAAGCCCTCCGAGCACCCGCTGGCCGAAGCGATACTGGCTTACGCCGAACAAAGACACATTAACCCCGAGGAGATATCCGACTTTGAAGTGGTCTCCGGCCGGGGCATTTCTGCCGTCGTCCGCGGCGCGCGCTGCCTCGGCGGCAACGCCGCCTTTATGGCGGAAAACGGCGTTCAGGTTCCGGCGGACAGAGGCGAGAGCTTTGCCGAAGCGGGTAAAACCCCCTTGTACTTTGCCCGTGACGGACGTTTTGCCGGAATCATTGCCGTGGCGGATACCATAAAGTCCACAAGCGCCGAGGCAATACGCCGCTTCCGCCAAATGGGGATCGAGACCCACATGCTGACCGGCGACAATGCGGTGACGGCGCAGGCTATTGCAAAGAGCCTCGGCTTAGACGGCATGGTTTCCGATGTACTGCCGGAGGACAAGGAGGCAAAAATCCGTGAGCTTCAAAGTACCGGTAAGGTGGTGGCCATGATTGGCGACGGGATTAACGACGCGCCGGCTTTAGCCCGGGCGGACGTTGGCGTTGCCATCGGTGCGGGAACGGACGTTGCCATTGAGTCGGCGGATATCGTCCTCATGAAAAGCGACCTGCTCGATGCCGTCGCCGCCGTGGAGCTCAGCCGCGCCGTTATCAGGAATATTCGTATGAACCTGTTTTGGGCGTTTTTCTACAATATTTTGGGTATTCCCATTGCGGCGGGCGTGCTTTTTATCCCATTCGCCATTAAGCTTAGCCCGATGCTGGGTGCGGCGGCGATGAGCTTCAGCTCTGTTTTTGTTGTGACAAACGCGCTGCGGCTGCGTTTTTTCAAACCGTCATATCAAAAGAATACCAATGACGACAATAATAACGATGTATCGAAAGGAGAAAAGAAAATGGCTACTGTATTAAAGGTTGAGGG
>JBFWKZ010000090.1:0-10110 GCA_050252415.1 Oscillospiraceae bacterium
AAATGATAAAATAACTGTGTTCGTTCAGAAAGTGATGTTATTCACAAGTCAATGTGCTATCAAAAATATTTATAGGAGATGGATATCGTTATGGCAAGAAAGCTAAAATCCATGGACGGTAACAACGCCGCGGCGCACGTTTCGTATGCGTTCACCGAGGTTGCGGGCATTTACCCGATTACCCCGTCCAGTCCCATGGCGGACTATGTTGACCAGTGGTCTGCCAATGGCCTGAAGAATATCTTCGGAACCCAAGTTAAGGTCGTTGAAATGCAGTCTGAGGGTGGCGCTTCCGGTACTGTCCACGGTTCTCTTGCAGCCGGTGCTCTCACTACCACTTATACGGCGTCTCAGGGCCTGCTTCTCATGATACCAAACATGTATAAAATCGCCGGAGAACTGCTCCCCTGCGTATTTCATGTATCTGCGAGAACAGTTGCTTCTCACGCGCTGAACATCTTTGGCGATCATTCCGACGTCTATGCCTGCCGCCAGACCGGTTTTGGGATGCTCGCTGAGGGCAACGTTCAGGAGGTTATGGATCTCGGTGCCGTTGCGCATCTCGCCGCCATCAAGAGCAGTGTCCCATTCATTAACTTCTTCGATGGTTTCCGTACCTCTCATGAGATTCAGAAGATTGAAGTGTGGGACTATGACGATCTGAAAGAAATGTGTGATATGGACGCTGTCAATGCGTTCAGAAAGCATGCGCTCAACCCCGAGCACCCCGCCATGCGCGGCAGCCATGAAAACGGCGATATCTTCTTCCAGCACCGCGAGGCCTGCAACAAGTACTATGAGGCTGTCCCCGGAATCGTCGAAGATTACATGGCAAAAGTCAACGCCAAATTGGGTACCAACTATCAGCTCTTTAACTATTATGGCGCTGAGGATGCCGACCGTGTTATCATCGCCATGGGTTCCATTTGTGATGTCTCAGAGGAAGTTATCGACTACCTCAACGCACACGGTGAGAAGGTCGGCCTTATTAAGGTTCGTCTGTATCGTCCTTTTGCTGCGGACAAGCTTCTCGAAGCAATCCCGGCTACCGTAAAGAAGATCGCTGTTCTTGACCGCACCAAGGAGCCCGGTTCCCTGGGTGAACCCCTCTACCTCGATGTTGTTACCGCTCTTGCCAATGCCGGTAAAACCGATATTACCGTCACCGGCGGCCGTTATGGTCTGGGTTCAAAAGATACACCTCCTTCCAGCGTGTTTGCTGTTTATAAGGAGCTTGCTAAGGATGCTCCGGCTCGTCAGTTTACCATTGGCATAACCGATGATGTTACCGGGCTCAGCCTGCCTGAGGAGCCCGCGCCCAACACCGCGGCCGAGGGTACTATTGAGTGCAAGTTCTGGGGCCTTGGCGGTGACGGTACCGTTGGTGCGAATAAGAACTCCATCAAGATCATTGGCGATCATACCGACAAGTATGTTCAGGCTTACTTCCAGTATGACTCTAAGAAGACCGGCGGCGTCACCATTTCCCACCTGCGCTTTGGTGATAAGCCCATTAAGAGCCCTTATTATATTAATAAGGCTGATTTTGTCGCCTGCCATAACCCCAGCTATCTTGCCAAGGGCTTTAAGATGGTCAACGATGTTAAGCCCGGCGGCGTATTTCTCATCAACTGCCAGTGGAAGCCCGAGGAACTTGACCATCATCTGAATGCCGAGACTAAACGTTATATCGCAAAAAACAACATTCAGCTCTATACCATTGATGCTATCGATCTCGCCATTGAAGTCGGTATGGGCAAGCGTACCAATACAATCCTGCAGAGCGCATTCTTTACCCTTGCTAAAGTTATGCCCCAGGCCGAGGCAATTCAGTATATGAAGGATGCCGCAACGAAGTCCTACTCCAAGAAGGGTATGGATGTCGTTGAGAAAAACCACAAGGCGATAGATGCCGGTGCGACCGCTTTCAAGAAAATTGATGTTCCCGCCGAGTGGGCAAACGCTACCGATGAAGTTTCCGAGACCAAGCTTGAGGGTAACGCAAAACTTGTCAAAATGGTTAAGGAAATCCTTAAGCCTGTTTCCAAGATGGATGGTGACAGCCTGCCTGTTTCCGCGTTCGTCGAGCATGTTGACGGTCAGTTTGAGCAGGGCGCTTCCGCCTATGAAAAGCGCGGTGTTGCCGTTATGGTTCCCACTTGGGATCCCAACAAGTGCATTCAATGCAATCAGTGCGCATATGTCTGTCCGCATGCCACCATTCGTCCCTTTGCACTGACGGAGGAAGAGGTCAAGGCAGCTCCTGAGGCCATTAAGACCGCACCCGTAAAGGCCGGAAAGGGCAAGGGCGTTTATACCTATGCCATGGGAATTTCTCCTCTGGACTGCATGGGTTGCAGCGTATGCGTTGGCATTTGCCCCACTAGCGCCATCAAGATGGTTCCTCAGGAGGAGGAGCTCTCTCAGCAGCCCGTCTTCGATTACCTCGTGTCCAAGGTTTCTGAGAAGCCCGACATGCAGGATGCTACCGTCAAGGGCAGCCAGTTCATGCAGCCGATGCTTGAGTTCTCCGGCTCCTGTGCAGGATGTGCTGAGACCAGCTATGCACGTCTCGTTACTCAATTGTTCGGTGACCGTATGTATATTTCGAATGCAACCGGTTGTTCTTCGATCTGGGGCGGACCTGCGGCAACTTCCCCCTACTGCACAAACAAGGATGGTAAGGGTCCTGCTTGGGCAAACTCTCTCTTTGAGGATAATGCAGAGCATGGTCTCGGCATGCTTGTAGGCCAGAATGCTGTGCGTAACAGCCTGATCGATAAGGTCAAGACCATCGCCGAGGATGAGCGCAGCTCTGCTGAGTTCAAGGCTGCTGCCAAGACCTACCTCGATACGGTTTGTGACGGCAAGGCAAACCAGCCGGCCACCAAGGCGCTCGTTGCGGAGCTTGAGAAGACTGCTGCGGCAGGCTGCCCGCTGTCCAAGGAAGTTCTCGACAATAAGGATTACCTCAACAAGAAGTCCGTCTGGGTCTTCGGCGGTGATGGTTGGGCATACGACATCGGCTACGGCGGACTTGACCATGTCCTTGCCAGCGGCGAGGATATCAACGTCTTTGTCTTTGATACCGAGGTCTATTCCAATACCGGTGGACAGGCTTCCAAGGCGTCCAACATCGGGCAGGTCGCTCAGTTTGCGGCTGCCGGTAAGAGCATCAAAAAGAAGAGCCTTTCTGAGATTTCTATGTCTTACGGCTATATCTATGTTGCTCAGGTCGCTATGGGTGCAAACCTCAACCAGACCATTAAAGCAATCACCGAGGCCGAGGCCTATCATGGTCCGTCTCTTATTATTGGTTATGCTCCCTGCGAGATGCACAGCATAAAGGGCGGAATGAGCAATTGTCAGACTGAAATAAAGAAGGCCGTCGACTGCGGATACTGGAATATGTTCCGTTACAATCCTGCGCTTAAGGCTGAGGGCAAGAGCCCCTTCATCCTTGACTCCAAGGAACCTAAGGGCGGTTATAAGGACTTCATTATGAATGAGGCGCGTTACTCCTCCCTGACCCGCAGCTTCCCCGAGAGAGCCGAAATGCTCTTCGACAAGGCTGAGAAGACAGCTATGGAGCGCTATGCCCATCTCTTGAAGCTCAAAGAAATGTACGACGAGAAATAAGCCCTAATAAAATATGAAAAAGACAGGCTAATGATTAGCCTGTCTTTTTTATGCTTTTTTCGCTTAGGCAACGTGAGTTTTCAAATATGTCAGCCAGATTTTATATGCTTCGGGCGTGAGGTGTACGCCGTCCCAGGTTTTGGATGCGGGCAGAGTGCCGCTGCCGTCAGCGATGGCGGAGTGAATATCGAGATAAAATACCAGCTTTTCCGCACACATTTTCTGGAGCGCACCATTTAGCTCGTCGATGTAGCTGTTGGTGATATGATACTGCTTCTGTTGAGCGCTGAGCATGCTTTCACATACCGGTAAAACGGACTCAACATAGACGTCTATATCGGGATTCAGCGCTTTTATTTTGTCTATAAGTGCACTGTACCTTTGAGCAACGACGTCGGTGCCATTGCCAATTTCATTGATTCCGAGCATGATATAGATACTTTTGCACCGTGCCGATGCGCTGATGCTGGAGGAGGCCGAGTAGACAGTCATACCCACGGAGGCCGCATGCGTACCGTAACCGAGCCCGCTGTATAGCCGAAAACCCTCGGCGAGCGAATTGCCTAGGAAAAGTGTATCCTTAAAAAAGTCATCTGAAACCGCTTCGCATTCGGGTACGGGCTTTGAATAGTCGTATCCGCTGACAACGGCCCGGCTTTCCTTGTCGAATAGCCTCACCGCCACGGCAGCGGCCTCACAACGCTTTAGCGTTGCCTCACCGTCAAAGCGGCCGTCTGTCCTGCCGGTGATAAGACCGGCGCAATAGGTAAGTAACACGCTTTCTTGGTTGCTTTTAGGTATGGATGTGTAGTCGCTGATCTGCCGCTCGGCACCGGGAAGGGCGGTAAGCGTTTCACCAAGCGACTTTGCGGTATTTGCTGTGATAAGAGCCATGTCATAACGCGTAATCGAATTATCGAGTTTTCCTGTGTAGTCAAGCCCATCCAGTATTCCCGCGTTTTCCGCTGCCGTGACGTAAGGGGAATACCACTCGCCGCTGTCATCTGCCGGAACAACGACTGCCAGGGCGGTGATGAGTTTAATAAACTGGGCCAACGTCATGACGTTTTCAGGTGAAAAGCTGCCATCCGGCAGGCCGTCGATTCCTCCGGAACGTATCAGCGTATCGACAGCCTTATAATACCATGCCCCGACGGGAATATCGGGAAAATCCGCCGCCGACTTGTCCGACACGGGGGTCAGCCCCAGGGCCAGTGCCGGAGAGCCAATCAGTGCTAAAACCAACAATATTGAAATAAGCTTTTTCATAAATTCATCTTCTTTAGGATAAGCTAAGCGATATCAATGCCTATTATCAGTGGTGCCATGCGTCTAAAGTGAATATGCATATTATAGCACGCTGCCGTTTGAATACAAGACAAAATACAGGATTAGACAAGCGTCATACGGCATGGTACAATATTTTAAAGGAGGTGTCAGTATGATTGACATTCTTGATATGGATGCTCGCGTGCGCCGTAAAATGCGCATTATCTCCGCAGCAAGCGGCAGAGAGAAGGCTGATTTGGTCTTAAAAAACGCCACCTATCTGAACGTGTTTACGGACGAACTGTGTAAGGGCGATATCGCTATCACCGAAGGGACAATCGTTGGTTTGGGCGAATACGAAGGACAGCATGAGGATAATCTTCATGGCGAAATCGTTATTCCCGGTTTCATTGACGCGCATATCCATATCGAAAGCTCTCTTGTCTTGCCGGCTGAGTTTGCCCGCGCCGTCCTTCCCCATGGGACGACCACCGTCGTAACCGACCCGCATGAAATTGCCAATGTCATGGGATTAGACGGGATCCGATATATGCTTTCAGCAACTAAAGGTCTGCCCATAGACGTCCTCTTTATGCTGCCGTCCTGTGTTCCGGCAACGCAGCTGGATGAGTCCGGGGCGAGGCTGCTTTATCGTGAGATCGATCCCTTCTACAGAAATGCACGGGTATTGGGTCTCGCTGAGATGATGAACTACGTCGGCATTGTGCGGGGAGATCCCGAACCGATTGAAAAAATCGCTGCGGCACAGAGCCACCATAAAAAGATCGATGGGCATGCCCCGGGACTGTCCGGAAAAGACCTCTGTGCCTATATCTCCGCAGGCGTCTATTCCGACCATGAATGCGCAGACCTCGGTGAAGCGTTGGAAAAACTGCGCATGGGACAGTTTATCATGATTCGCGAGGGCACGGCGGCACAGAACCTGGAAGCGCTCTGTTCGCTGCTGGATAAAAAAACGAACTCACGCTGCATGTTTGCCACAGACGATAAGCACCCCAGTGACCTGCTTCAGCGCGGACACATCGACTATTGTGTCAAGAAGGCGGTGTCACTCGGTGTTGATCCCATACTTGCGCTCAAAGCAGCGACGCATAACGCCGCCAGGTATTTCCTTATGAACAATAAGGGAGCAGTTGCACCCGGATATGCGGCCGATCTTGCCGTGATTGATGACCTGAACAGCCTTACGGTGAAGCGTGTCTATAAAGACGGGACCCTGCGATATGCTGACGGACAGCTTATATCCTTTGATGCGCCTGATCCGGGATCCGAGCTCAAGAGACGCGCCCACAGCACCTTCCGCCTGGCCGAGTTAAAACCTGAGGATTTTTATGATACGCGCCCACGGGGCGTCATCGGCGTGGTGCCTGGCGAGATTATTACCCGCGACCTTGGCACAGCGACAGGTGTGGATACCGGACGTGACATTTTAAAAATAGCCGTCATAGAAAGACACCGCGGTACAGGGCACATCGGCATAGGTTATCTTGGCGGATACTGCCTGAAACAGGGTGCCGTTGCGACCAGTATTTCGCACGACAGCCACAATATTATTGCCGTAGGGGCCAATGACTTTGACCTTGCCTTGGCAGCCAATCGCATACGTGAATTATCCGGGGGCATTGTGGTTGTGCAAAATGGAGCGGTGATTGCTGAGCTGCCGCTGCCGATTGCAGGACTTATGAGTGAGGAAAGCCTGACGGAAGTCAATGAAAAGCTCGAGACGGCAAAGGAGACCGCCTTTTCCCTTGGCATCAGCCGTAAAATCGACCCTTTTATGACACTCAGCTTTATGAGCTTGCCGGTCATACCCGAGCTTCGGCTCACAACCCGTGGTGTGGTGGATGTGCTGCGTCAGAGGTATGTCTGATCGAATACTGGAACATGTCAGCTGTATTTTTATGCAATTAATACTTGATTTTTTTCGAAAAAACAGTATAATAAGCCCTAGTTTCTGAAAGAGGAGCGATTGGGTGAAAGACTGGAAATTTGCATTCTTAAAGACGGTGCCGGTAATGTTCGGCTATCTCGCTTTGGGTATGGCTTTCGGCATACTCATGCAGCAGGAGGGCTATTCGGCCCTGTGGTCTGCGTTGGCAAGCGTTGTAATTTTTGCCGGTTCTATGCAGTTTTTATTGGTAAGTCTGCTCAGCAGCGGTGCGTCTTTGACTTTGGCCGCAATTATGACACTGCTGATAAACAGCCGGCATTTGTTTTATGGCCTGTCTTTTATAGAGAAGTTCAAAAAGTTGGGGAAAGAGCGGCAGTACCTGATCTTTTCGCTCACGGATGAGACTTACTCCGTGCTCTGTTCCCTGCCGGAGGGGACGGATACGCCATCAAAAATGGTTAAAATTGCAGCGTTGGATCAGCTCTATTGGGTTGTAGGTTCGCTGACAGGCGGACTTTTGGGCGAGATTATTCCCTTTGACACGACAGGTATTGATTTTTCTATGACGGCGTTGTTTATTGTCATCTTTACCGAACAGTTGCTTTTGGCCAAATCAAAGCTTCCGGCGTTGGTAGGGCTAATCTCTGCAATCGTGTTTCTCATTGTGTTGGGACCGGATGCGTTTATCCTTCCTTCACTCATTGCGACCGTCACCATACTGCTTAGCATAAGAGGGACGGTCGAAAGGAAAATGGAGGCGCATACCGTATGAATACCATCTCGTCACTTCTGATGATTTTCGTCGTAGCATTCTGTACATATCTGACAAGGGCAACGCCGTTTTGGCTGTTTCGTGGAAGCGATGAGCTTCCGGGCTATGTCGGCTACCTTGGAAGAGTTCTGCCGATGGCTATAATGGCGACATTGATCGTTTATTGCCTCAAATCAACATCCTTTACATCGGCGGGCGGATGGGTACCGCAGTTGGTCGCCGGCGTTTCCGTGGCCGCGCTGCATCTGTGGAAACGGAATACGCTCCTGTCCATCTTTGCCGGTACGGCCTTGTATATGCTGTTGGTACAGAAAATATTTTAAATAGGACTTTTATGCAATTCATGGCTTTTTCCACGGCATTTGAAAAAATCTGCGTTGATCCGTTAAGAGAAGACCGCGGCAGACAATACCGCCGCTGCCTATTTTGCACCTGGACATGGGAATGCCGCATATACTGGAGCGGACAGACAATGTCTAATTTTGCCACGGAGGTATGCTATGGCTCGTTGCATATGCAATCGAAATAATAGACCGGCTACTCATACACCGACTAATGATACGATAGCTACGATGACGACCAATGTTCTTCAGGGAGTCTGTGTTGATGGATTACTTTTGCGAAAGCCTGGTTGCTGTTCCGAGAGCAACTCCTGCACCTATTTGTCGCTATGTCCTCCTCTACCGCCGCCATGCCCTCCTTGCTGCTGGCCGTTCCCAATGCCGGATCTTGCGGGGCTTGGCGGAAATGCCGGTTCCACAGGAGCTTTAAAAACGATCGGGTGCACAAAACATATAGGTGATGCGGCAGTAACAGGGTATAGGGGACCTTCCGGAGCATTTCATCCGGCTGCAAATGTTTCGACCCTTGAAACAAATGATATTCTTCGTCAGGTGGTATCCACAATCAATGAATTGATTACAAAGCTTATTGATGCCGGACTGATAGCGAAATGATTTATGGGTCTGACCCTCATATGAGGGTCAGACCTGTGTTTTTATAGGGAAAAGCGGCCGTTATAATTCATTTCCGATAGGTTTTTTGCGGTCGCAATTTAACGGGACTAGGGGAAAAGAAACGAGGATAGGCGTATAATCGTAAATTCTAGGGTCTATAAATTGGGTCTGTATACCTACGATAGCGGAATATCTAGTATTTGACTTTATCGCTGATTTACAATATAATTTATATACAGTGTTATGTAAATCATTTTAAGGTATTTATCCGTTCAAATATTATGGAGGCGAATATGCACGCTAAACATAATGATAATAAACACCACCGGTTTCTGATAGTAGGGTCTCTTGCTGCCCTTATAATTGTAGTTATACTCATGGCGATTGTGATAAGCTCATGTTCCCGCAGCGGCAAATTCGACAAGTACTACGAGGCGGGCTATGCGGCCTATTCAGCGGGGGACTATACATCGGCCGCCGAGTCGCTGGAGAAAGCGCTGAAGTATGGGGACAGTGTGGATTGTTATGTCCTTTTGGCAAACGCCTATTATTCCGGGCTGAACGATGTCGATAAAGCCATAGAGACGCTTTATATCGGCTCGTATAAGTTTGACAGCGCGACGATAGACAGCTATCTCGAAAACCTAAAAGCGCTTAAGGCGGACAGCAGCCCTGAACCCGAAAAGAATGCCGTAACCATAGGCGGGGAAACGATCTCAAAAGCTGTGACCAGCCTCGTCTTGTCACAGCAGCGGCTGCAAAGCAGCGATATTTTGCCGCTTTCCGAGCTTTCGAACCTTCAGAGCCTCTCGCTGACGGACAACGGATTAACCGATATCGGCGTACTGTCCGGGCTCACTAACCTGACTTTCCTGCAACTCGGAAATAATCAGATTGCCGATATTTCTCCGCTTTCCGGGCTTACGGAGCTGCATACCCTCTATCTCGACGGCAATCCGATAGAAGACTATACGCCCCTGTATTCGCTGACGTCTCTTACAACGCTAAGTATCAAAAACACCGGTATCAGCGATGAAGATCTCGAGGCCCTTGAAAGGGCGCTGCCTAATTGCAGCATACGCGGGGGGAAGAATGAGCAGGACGAGGTCGTGGAAATCACGCTGGGCGGCGAGACTTTCCAATCCGACGTTACGGAGCTTGACCTCAGCGGAAAGGGCATCACCGATATTTCTGCTCTTGAGAAGTGCACGAGTCTCACAAAACTGGATTTGCGTGATAATGAAATAACGGATCTCACCCCAATTATGGATCTGTCCGAGCTGAGTTGGTTATGTATCTGGAACAACCAGGTTGAGGATATTTTGCCGCTGATGGGACTTTCCAATCTTATCTATCTCGATGCGGATCACAATAATATCGCGGATATCACCGCCGTATCCGCAATGACTTCTATGGAAGAGTTATGGCTGAGCTATAATGATATCGACAGCATAAAGCCGCTTACCAAGCTTAAGGCATTAAAGCGCCTGGGGCTCAAGGGTACGGGGCTGGACGACGCGGACTTAAATACGCTTAAGGGAATAAAAACGCTCACGGAGCTT
>JBFWKZ010000091.1:0-9942 GCA_050252415.1 Oscillospiraceae bacterium
GGAGATATACCTGAAGAGCGCAGCGAATTCTTCCTCTAAGGTCTCCGGAACCGTTCTGGCGGTGGCGACCTCGGATAAGGTCATAACCGTACTTACCGATTCAGAAAAGCTTATCTATATCGACGCATCGTCGGCAGCCTCGATTATCAATGCGAGCACGGGAAATACACTTAAGCTTTCCGCAATACCGGTAAACTCCGAACTTGTTGCTTACGGAACATATGACAACTCAACGACATTTATCGCAAAATCTATCATTATCGAAGATTAGCACAGTTATTACAAAGAAGGAGAGGCACAAAATGGGAAACTACTTAGGAAATGATATTCCCAAGCTGGGTTTCGGCTTGATGCGTCTGCCGAAGCTGGAGAATAAAATCGACGTTGAGCAGGTAAAACGAATGGTCGACTGCTTCCTCGAAAAGGGTTTTACTTATTTTGATACGGCCTATCGCTACAATAACGGGGAATCTGAGAGAGCGATCAAGGCTGCGCTGGTCGACCGTTACCCGAGAGACAAGTTCCAGCTTGCGTCCAAGCTTCCGGCGTGGTCCGATGCCAACACCAAAGAGGAAGCGCAGCAGATGTTTTACACCTCGCTGGAACGCACCGGGGTTGACTATTTTGACTACTACCTCCTGCACAATGTCGGCGAGGGCAGGATCGCCGCGTTTGACCGCTTTGACATCTGGAATTACCTGCTTCAGAAGAAGCAAGAGGGACTGATAAAGCATCTCGGCTTTTCGTTCCACGACAAAGCGAGCGTTCTGGACGAACTTCTGACGGCGCATCCGGAGATGGAGTTTGTCCAGCTCCAGATCAACTACGGCGATTGGGATGAACCCGCAGTGGAATCCCGCCTGTGCTATGAAACCGCCAGAAGACACGGCAAGCCGGTCATCATCATGGAACCGCTTAAGGGCGGCATGCTGGCTTCGCCCCCTCCCGCAGTGGCCGAGATTTTGCAAAAGGCCGAGCCAAACGCTTCTCTTGCTTCCTGGGGAATCCGCTATGCCGCTTCTCTGGAGGGAATCATCACGGTGCTCAGCGGTATGTCCAATGTGGAACAGATGGAGGACAACATCGCGTATATGCGTGATTTCAAGCCGCTGAATGCGCAGGAACAGGCGGTTATCAGGAAAGCCCAGGCCGTTCTGAAAACGATTCCGGTAATTCCCTGTACCACCTGCCGGTATTGTATGCCGGGCTGCCCGCAGTCGATAGCCATCCCGGGGATTTTTGAGGCAATGAACATCTACCAGGTTTACCATGATCCCAATATCGCAAAATTCAAATATATGTGGCACACCGACGCGCAGGGACTCAGTAAAGCATCCGTCTGCGTCGAATGCGGACAATGCGAAAGCGTCTGCCCTCAGCACATCTCCATTATCGATGAACTAAAAAAAGCCGCCTCGGCGCTGGAATAAGTTATGCGCCGATACCTGAAGGAAAATGTGTGCCGGCGAATGTAGAGAAACCGGTTGAGCTGCGGAAAAACTCGAGAGGGTAAAGCCCGCCTCAAGTGCGATTAACACGTTATCATACTAAATAGAATAGAGCGGTTTGCCGACAGGCAAACCGCTCTACGATTTTTATCGAATTTATCTTATACCGTGATAGAATCGGAAACCGTTCTTACAGGCCCACAACAATGCCAAGTGTGATTGCGACAACAGCCACAAGGCAGAGCAGACCATACAGAGGAATGATAAATTTAATCCACTTGGAGTATGGAATGCCGCACATGGCAACGCATGCCATTGTGGTTCCACCGGTTGGGATGATAATGTTTGTAAAACCATCACCGTACTGATACGCAAGAATCGCAACCTGTCTGGAGATGCCGAGAATATCAGCCAGCGGCGCCATAAGCGGCATTACGATATAGGCTTGTCCGGAACCGGACGGAACGATAAAGTTGAATATGGCGTTGACCACGAACATTCCTATCGCGGAAATCGCTTTTGGAAGGTGCTGCAGAGGCATTGAGGCGTAATGAATAATGGTGTGGATGATCTGACCATCTTTCAGCATGATCAGGATCGCGCCGGCCAGACCGACCATCAGCGCGCCATATAGGACATCCTTTGCCCCGCTCACAAAGGCTTTTGCCATATCGTTTGCCCCTTCGCGGGCAATAATGCCGGCGAGAAGCGATACGGCTAACAGGATGGCCGACAAAATATCCGTTCCCCAATTTTTGGTGACGGCACCCCAGCCATACAAGAAGAAAGCGCCGAAGAGGGTGATGAGGATAATAATATGCGTCAGCGTAAAGCTTCCCTCAGAAATCTCTTCATTCGGATCTTCCTCATAAACGCCAATGAGTGATTTTTCCGGATTTTTTGTGATTTTTACGGCATACCACATTGTCCAGGCGATGTCCAAGCCGAGTGCGATGAAGGCAAATACCATTCTGTAGGCAGAGCCCGACATCGGTGTTACTTCCGAAATCTGCTGTGCAACCAAAACCGTAAACGCGCCCATCGATGTTGTTGCGAACCCGACCTGGTTGGGGACAAATATGACCGCCATGACCAGCAAAGGATCAAGCTTCAAGCGTTTACAGAGGACGATTCCTATGGCAATAAACGCGATTATGGCATTCGATACGATTTGCAGGGAACCCAGAACCGCAATGGTGATCATAATTGCCGGCAAAACAAGCAGCGCTTTGTCCTTGAGCTTATTTATTGCGGCGTGGAAGGCGCCGTCGATGGCTCCGGTACTATTTATTATGCCAAAAAACCCACCGATAAGCAGGATTAGAAATATGGTGCTGGAGCCGTTTTGCAGTCCGTCGAAAGGCGCTGTAAAAAAGGCTGACAGCGACACGGGAGTTTGCGCGACGAAGTGGAAGGTTGAAGGATCAACAACATCTTTTCCGACTGAGTTTTTGTATGTGTCATAGACGCCGGCCGGAACGATATATGTCAGTATGGCGGCAATTACGATAAATGCGAACACAAAAACATAGGTATCAGGGAATTTAATCTTCTTTTTTAACATACAAATACACCTCTTTCTACACCAAATCTTCAAACGGCCTCACTCTTAAAAAACCATTTTTACAGGGGTTTCCAATTGAGATATCCATCTCCAAGGTGCTGAGATTGCAAATAAAGGCGCAATCTGTCTGATGCGAATAGGGTTCTGTCTCGTCGCCATGAACGCAGATCGAGTAGGGGTAATTGCCATGGTCCGTAAAGACCTCCATGATATCTTCTGGGGTTATGCAGCCTTTTTTATTTTTGATACCGCGCAAAAGCTTTTCGCTGCGGCCTTTTCTGACGATCGAGCTTCCCGTGTAGATACAGTGGTAAGGATAATGCGGTCGGTTGGGGTGGACATAGTGGTTGGTATGCGTGATGATGCTGTCCTGCGGATACAGGCACTCGCAATTATCATGGTCTATCTCCACATCCACAGCCTCACTGTCCCGGTAGCCGATCATGATGTTGTTGACAGCCCCATTGGGCATGCGCTGCACAGCTTCTATGGCCTCGGCGAGATTGCGCGACTCCATAACGCCGCGGAGTACGAACTGCAGCGGGATCCCGCTAAGATTGACCGGGCCGCTTGTCGACAGGGAATTCACGCCGCCGCCGATTCCAACCGAGTTTATGCCCATTCTGGAAATCAGTCCGGCTTCTCCGACATAGAAGACCGACGGCCTTCCGTCATCGGGTATGATAAGATGCGCGATCAGGGAATCCATACTGATTTTAAGAAAGTCCCAGGTTTGACCGACATAGGTCGAGCTGTCCGACGTGACTTCGCCGGTAACAGCAACCGAGGTGCAGCCGGTTTGCCGCATATCGACTCCGCCGCCCAAAGGCTTTTTGGGGAGCTTAAGCAGTTCGGTCCGCGCGTTTATAACCATAATATCTTCAAAATCGAGGCCGCTGCCATCGGCTATGCCGCGCAGCTCTTCAACATACCGGCTGTCATATTTCTCGACATTCGGCAGAAACTTCATGGCGAGTTCGCGGGCCTGCGCGTTATCGAGCCCCACGTTTTGTTGACAGAGATAGAGCATGACGTCAATGGTATTTTGTATCCTGGCCCGTGCAGCTTGGCCATGCTGCCGGCCCAGCTCGTAGGAATTGCCGCGGGAAATGACGATGGGTACGCCTTGAATATCGGTTATCATTACCTCACCTCCTTTCAAAAAATTTTTATTATAACATGCGCACGTTTTAATTTATATTACATCAGTCAATTAATGTTGTAAAATGAATGATTAGCATTTAAAATATGAGTATAACAGCATATTTGAAATGGGGGAATACGGTATGACATTGTATGAGATTGAAGCCTTTTTATCCGTTGCGGCCAATGGAACACTCACGAAAGCCGCGGATTCGTTGCATATCACGCAATCGGCTCTCAGCCGCAGGCTTCGGGCACTGGAAGACCAACTGGGCTACTGCGTTATTACCCGAAACAAAGGAAGGCATCAAGTTACGATTACCGAGAGGGGGCAGGCGTTTGTTCCAATAGCGCTGGATTGGATGGCGCTTTGGAATAAAACGAAGGCCCTCAGCACGGATAGTCCGAGAAGGACACTGCGCGTAGCCGCGGCGGACGGTCCGAATATCTATGTGCTCACGCCCGTATACAAACAATTTTTGAAGAACCACCCGGATGTTGATCTCGATATACGGACCGAACACTCGGCGGAGGCCTACTCGGATATTGAGAAGGGCACGTTGGATATTGCGATTGCCGCAACTGCGCAGTACTCGGACCAGGCCGTTACGATGCCGGCATATAAAGAAAAAATGCTGTTCGCCTGCAATAAAAGCGCTACTTATCCAACGCCTGTACATCCGAACGATCTGGATGCTCAAAAATATATCTATTGTGCTCGCCATCTCGAATTCCAGCTTTGGTTTGAAGGTTGGTTCGGAAGCAGCAATTCGCCTGAAATCAAATGCGATCTGATTCCCCTTATGCAGGCGTTTTTGAGCCGTCAGAGCTGGACGATTATTCCGGCATCTATTGCAAAAACGCTGCTCGGTGATCCCGAGATTACATTTATACCGATGGAGTCGGCCCCGCCCGACAGAATTCTATATGCCGTCTACATTCCGTCTTTAGGCGGAAGGAATCCGCTTGCCATAGATTTTTTGAGATTGTTAGATGCTCACCTGCGGCATAACTTCGATGCCTCGGTGACGTCTCTGATCGATTTTGAAGCCCCGCCGATTATTTTGCCGGATTAAATTCGGGTGAAGGAAATTTTCCGCAAAAAAGAAGATCCCGCAAACCACCGTTTTGGCGGTTCGTGGGATCTTCTTTTTTGCGGAAAGCGGTGGGCGATAAAACGCCCGACGGGTTTCCATAACTGTGCTTTGCGAAGGGAAACGGGGTCAAATACAGCGGAAAGCCGGATGCTTTGTTTTTTTGTCGAGGCCGCGTTATTCTTCGACTATGGTGAAGTCGAAGCCTATGCCGGGACTCGGCTCAAGCGTTTTTTTAAGGGCGGCGGTGAGCGCCTGGCCGGACAGCTCCCGCAAATTTACCGTCTTGCCGTCTGAGAAGAGCCGGCCATCGGACGCGACGCGGACACGGTTCATTCCTTCGGGCGAGGCGAGACAGATCCTGCCGGTATCGCCCTTGATACGGTAGCGCCTGACGCCGTCCCGCCTATCATACAGGCTCAGGCCGGGGCGGACAGACAAGACTCTGTCGGCGGGGATAAAGCCCTCGCTGCCATGCGGCAGTTCGATAAACCACTGTTCAAAGCAGCGGCGCTTTATGATATCGGTAAAGTCATAGATCTCATCGTCGGTCACGCCCCCGATCAGGCGCGTCATAATGCGAATCAGAAAACCGATCTTTTCGGCAGCGGATATCCCTTTTAGAACGCTGCCCAGCTTGCCGCCGCCCAAAAATTCATATTTGACTTTTTGGAGGGTGTCGAGCCTGATCTCCAGGAGCCCCACTCCGGTACCTTTGAGCGCTGCGGATATGCTGCGGAGCTGAGCACCGCCGGTTGAGATGCCAAACTCATTATAGTCGCGTAAGCGGCCGATATCGTAGCAGATATCGAGAATATCCGCACGTAGCAGCGGTTCGGTACCGGTGAGGATGATGCGGTGGAAGCCGGCCTCGGCCGCCGACTCCGCAATGGCGACCAGCTCGTCGGCGCATATATCTTCAGACGGCGGAAACTGCGGATAGAGCACATTTGCATAAGGTTTTCCTGTGACGGAAAGCTCAAGTATCGGACCGTCAAGCGCCGAAAGACCGGCCATAGGTATCCCCCCAATAAATACTAAAATAGTGTCCACTGAACAAATGTGTTTCGCTAAGCGCATTTGCAAAAGAGCAAATTTTGCCCTTTTTGACAGTAAAACAGGTCTGTTTTACCGTTTTAAATTGATTAACGTCTGAATAAACCAAAAATGATACATAAGTATGACTGCGGTTATTTTAGCATTTTAAATCGGAATGGTCAACTCAGCTTTTATAGGCACGGGCAGCGTTGAGAATGGCAATGACCGATACGCCGACGTCGGCAAACACGGCTTCCCACATTTCGGCCAAACCGAAGGCGCCGAGAATGAGCACGGCTGCTTTGATGGAAAGCGCAAAGAGAATGTTTTGTCGGACGATAGCAACCGTTTTTTTGGCGATAGCGATCGCCAGAGGAATCTTTTCGGGATCATCATCCATAAGGACGACGTCGGCGGCCTCAATGGCGGCGTCCGATCCGAAGGCGCCCATGGCAATGCCGGTATCCGCGCGGACAAGGGCCGGTGCGTCGTTCACACCGTCTCCGACAAACGCCAGAGCGCCGTGACGATGCGGACCGCTGAGAAGCGTCTCGACGATTTTCACTTTATCATCGGGCAGAAGCTGGGTATGCACTTCGTCGAGCGCGAGCTCCGAGGCAACCTTGCGGCCAACGGCTTCAAGGTCGCCCGTGAGCATGACGGTTTTTGTAATGCCGAGTGCCTTGAGGGCGGCAATGGCTTTGGCTGCGCCGGGTTTTATCTCGTCTGAAACCACAATGTGGCCCAGATATTGGCTGTTTTCCGCGACATGGACAATCGTGCCGACATTTTTGCAGGGCCTATTGTCCGCGCCGATTTCTTCCATGAGACGGTGACTGCCTGCAGCGACGGTCTTGCCGCCGATAACGGCAGTGACGCCGCGCCCGGCAACCTCGTGTACATTTTCGGCAGGCGGCAGAGCCGTTTTTCCGGCCGCGCTGTGCAGGGCCTTTGACAGGGGATGGTTTGAAAAGCTCTCCGCAGCGGCGGCGAGGGTGATCAGCTTATCTTTATCCGTGCCCGGCTCGGGATGGACGGCGGTGACGGCAAAGCTGCCCTCCGTGAGGGTGCCGGTTTTGTCAAATACAACGGTCTCCGTTTTAGCGAGCGACTCGAGATAGACGGCGCCCTTCACGAGAATGCCGTGCTTGGAGGCTCCGCCGATCCCGGCAAAAAAGCTGAGCGGGACGGATATGACCAGCGCGCAGGGACAGGAGACCACCAAAAAGATCAGCGCACGGTTTATCCACGACGGCCAATCGCCCACAAAAAGCGGAGGAACGATGGCGAGTACGGCGGCGCAGGCAACGACGATCGGCGTATAATATCGGGCAAAACGCGTTATAAACGCCTCGCTCTTTGCCTTATTTGCCGCAGAGGTTTCAACCAGCTCCAGTATTTTTGAGACGGTGGAATCCTCAAACGATTTGCTGACGCGGACTTCCAGGACGCCGGTCATGTTGATGCAGCCGCTGATGACCTCTCCGCCTTCGGTGACCTCACGGGGAATCGACTCGCCCGTGAGCGCCCGGGTATCGACGGCGGAACTTCCTTTGGTGACGATGCCGTCGAGGGGAATCTTTTCACCCGGCTTTATACGGATCGTCTCGCCGACGGAAACCGCCTCCGGCGAGACTCTGCTGACCTCGCCGTTTCTCAGAACATTGGCATAATCGGGACTGATATCCATGAGCGCCGTGATGCTGCGTCTGCTGCGGCTGACGGCCACGTTTTGAAATAGCTCGCCGATCTGGTAAAACAGCATGACGGCGACGCCTTCGGTGTATTTGCCAATGGCGAAAGCCCCAATGGTTGCAACCGCCATAAGAAAGTTCTCGTCCAAAAGCCTGCCGCGAAAAATTCCGCCAACGGCGTAATATAAGACGTCCCATCCGACGATAAGATATGGAATGAGACTAAAAAGCAGCCTGGCCGTCCCGTTCAGAGGCGCCGCTATTTCGGCGATAAAAAATAGCGAGGCGGCGAGTATCCGATAGATAAGGCGTTTCTGCGCGGTATCCACTTTTTTACCTCACCTCACATCTCGGTTCAATTTTCCGGCAGATATCGCGGATCTGCCGGTATAGTCCCGGTAACAGGGATTCATCCGCCTCAACGGTCATCCTTTGAAGCATAAAGGCAACGCTCACCTTATGGACGCCGGGAAGCCGTGCAACGGCGTTTTCCATGGCGGCGGCACAGTTTGCGCAGCAGAGATTTTCCAGCTTATAGGTCTTTTTCATAGCGATTCTCCTTTTCAAATCGGGGGGGGTGGTCATTCGGCGAGATGGTCAAGGCCCTGATTGATGATCGTGCGGACATGGTCGTCGGCAAGCGAGTAAAATACGACCTTGCCCTCTCTGCGAAATTTGACCAGACGAAACTGCTTGAGTGTACGGAGCTGGTGCGAAATCGCGGAAGTGCTCATGTGTAACAACTGTGCAATATCCGCAACGCACATTTCCGATTCGAAGAGGACGTAGAGTATGCGAATACGGGTGCTGTCCCCAAATACCTTGTAGAGCTCGGAGAGATCATACAGCAGTTCCTCATCGGGCATATTTTCAATGACCTTCGAAATGAGATCATCATGCGCGTGGATATATTCCGGCCTTAGAGTATCATCGTTCATTTATTGCTCAACCTTTCACTTGAATGATTGTTCAATTGATATTATATCGTTTCTTATTCCACTTGTCAAGAGATGCTTAGAAAAAAGCCCTTGTCCGTCGGACTAGGACAAAAGGTGCTGCACATATGCATGGCATTAAGGAGGTGTCATCATGCTGACAAGTGCGTTTATGATGCTGCTGGGCAGCAGTTTTTTAATGCTGAGACTTGGGGGCTCGACAGGCTCATTTCCAAGTCCGCTGAGCGCGGCTGAGGAACGGGAATATGTCGAGAGATGGATGAAAGGTGATGTTGAGGCGAGAAATAAACTCATTGAGCACAACCTTCGCCTCGTCGCGCATATCGTAAAAAAGTATTATACCCAGGTCAGTGACCAGGATGATTTGATTTCAATCGGGACCATTGGGCTGATCAAGGGCGTCTCTACCTACTGTCCGGATAAAGGCGTCCGCCTTGCGACGTATGCCTCGCGCTGTGTTGAAAATGAGGTACTCATGCATTTCCGCGGACTGAAAAAGAGCGCGGGGGATGTCTCTTTGTCCGATTCGATCGATATGGACGGCGATGGGAACAGCCTTTCGCTCATGGATATCATCTCCGAAGACGTGGATATGCTCGAGAGCATCAGTCATGAGGATACCTGCATGCGCCTGCGCGAATATGTCGATACGGTGCTCACCCGCCGTGAGGCGGATATCATAAGGCTGCGCTACGGCCTCAACGGACAGACGCCGAAGACGCAGCGCGAGACGGCCCAACTGTGCGGCATCAGCCGCTCGTATGTATCGCGTATTGAAAAAAAAGCACTTGAAAAGCTCCGTGCGATATTGGAGGCCTGATAGCCAGGGTTACCGGTTTATGCATTGATGTTAAGAGGCTCCGCCGACTTTTGCGGGGCCTCTTTACTTCATTCTTTTACGGATGCCCGGACATCACCCTGATTTGTCGGATTAGACGGCAATGCCGGCCCCTCTTTTTTCGACAAAATCACCGTTAAAAAAGCACTTGCAATAGATGCCGAATA
>JBFWKZ010000092.1:0-9921 GCA_050252415.1 Oscillospiraceae bacterium
CGATGATGTCCCGATTGCCCCAGATATCGTCGCGTTCGATATTGACGCTGCCGTTGAGGACAAGACCTATCTCACTGATCGTGTCGCCAATGCGGAAGACCGCCTCTCCCTTTGAGAAGGCCTTTTCCCAAGCGCCAAAACAATCGAGCATTTTTTTTATGTTGTCATCCGTGCAGCCCATAAAGAGCCCGGTTTTGGAAAGAAAATGGTAGTTTGTCATATGCATGATAAAACCGTTTCCAGAATATTTTTGATTTTCGTTGTAATAACAACATTATCTTAGTTAATATTATAATAATATTGCCTTACAAAGTCAAGAAAAATCACAGGGAGGAATTAAAATGATCCGAAAGATCATTCAGATCGATGAAGATAAGTGCATTGGATGCGGCCTCTGTGCCGAAGCGTGCCATGAGGGAGCGATCGGTATGGTAAGCGGAAAGGCAAAGCTTTTGCGCGATGACTACTGCGACGGTCTGGGCGATTGCCTGCCGACCTGTCCGACGGGGGCGATCTCCTTTGTCGAGCGCGAGGCTGAAGCCTACGATGAGGCGTCGGCGCTTCAAAACAAGCAGAATTTACCGGGAAAAGCGCTGCCCTGCGGGTGCCCGGGGACCCGGTCCGAATGGCTCCGACACGCGGAGGAGGACCCGGCTGTAAAGGCTCAGCAGGCCTCGATGCTGAGACAGTGGCCCGTTCAGATGAAGCTTGCTCCGGTAAGTGCGCACTATTTTGACGGCGCCAATCTTCTGATTGCCGCCGACTGTACCGCCTATGCCTATGGCGGCTTTCACAATGACTTTATCCGCGGAAAAATTACGCTTATTGGCTGTCCAAAACTCGACAGCGTGGATTACACCGAAAAGCTGACCGGGATCATCAGGCAAAACGATATCAAAAGCGTCACTGTTGTGCGGATGGAGGTACCCTGCTGCGGAGGAATCGAAAATGCGGTAAAGACCGCACTGAAAAACAGCGGAAAATTCATACCGTGGCAGGTGGTTGTCATAACGACCGACGGAAAGATCATGGCATGATATAAAAAAATTATATACCAGGTATCCGTTTTTGGTGCGGCCGCCGTCTGTCCGGCCGCACTTGATATTTTTAAGCATGCCGTTCTGTCCGGACTTGGATTTATCAGTCGCGGAATGCCGGCCGGGCATATAAAAATGTTGACAGAAATACCGCTGAGAAGGTATAATAGCCGCAAAGCGGCTATTATACCTTCTCAGCTTGTCAAAGAAGTCATTCCTTAGATTTACAATACAAGTGCACGCCGCGCCCGAAAATGCTTTGATTTTATTTCGCTGCTGCGGCGGTGAAACTCTGCGAGGTTTTTTGACAGTCTGAGGTATAACCCGGCATACCGGACGGTTTCGCCTCAGGCGGGAGTCCGGCTGCCATTTTTGTCGCGACCGCCTCGCCCCATTCGGGGCAACCGGCGGCGATGACAATTATACCATGAATTAGAAGAATTCATGGTATAATTGCCGCAAAGAGATTATTATACCCGGCATACCGGACGGTTTCGCCTCTGGCGGGAGTCCGTCTGCCATTTTTGTCGTGACCGCCTCGCCCCTTGCGGGGCAACCGGCGGTGATGACAATTATACCATGAATTAGAAAAATTCATGGTATAATAGCCGCAAAGATATTATTATACCCGGCATACCGGACGGTTTCGCCTCTGGCGGGAGTCCGGCTGCCATTTTTGTCGCGACCGCCTCGCCCCTTGCGGGGCAACCGGCGGCGATGACAATTATACCATGAATTAGAAGAATTCATGGTATAATATTAACCTATGATTTTTCTGCATCAATGCGTTAAATTATAGGTATGATTGATGAAATATTTTATGAGAAGTGCTGTGGCATCTGAGTAAAATGGCGAAATTCAGAATGACAAGCCCTTCCATTTTTTATATTGTCCTCTATAATATGGTGTTATGGCGGTTTGACTGACGTTCAAAACGTATTTCTGCTTTGTTGTACGGGACATTTAATAATATAAATTTGGAAAAAGGAGACTGAAAAAATGAAAAGATTTCTTGCAAGTTTTATCTGTTTCGCGTTTGTGCTGAGCCTCTCCGCCTGCGGCGGCAGCACCGGCGGCGGTGCAGATAATACCACCGCTCCTGCCGGTGACACAGGTGACGGCGGCAGTACGCCTGCTGAGACGATTACGCTGCGCGCGTCCAGCAGTACGGCGCCTACCCATCCGTATAACCTCGGACTTGAGAAATTTGCGGAGCTCGTCAGCGAGCGCTCGAACGGTACCATTAAGATCGACATTTTCCCGAGCGCACAGCTGGGCGATGAGCGCGCCAATATTGAGGACCTCCAGATGGGTACGCTTGATATCGCCGTCTCATCCACGGGACCCCTTGGAAATTTTGAGTCCTCTTTCCTCATTCTCGATCTTCCTTATCTGTTTTCCAGCTATGAACACGCCCATGCCGTTTTGGACGGTGAGATCGGTCAGGGCCTTATTGACAAGCTCGACGCCCTAGGAATCGTCGGCGGGGCCTTCTGGGAGAACGGTTTCCGGGAAATCACCAATTCCAAGCGTGCGATCAACACCCCGGAAGACTGCAAGGGGCTTAAGCTCCGCTGCATGGAGAACCAGGCGCACATTGCTGCGTTTTCCGCCCTTGGAATGGACCCGACTCCCATGGCGTGGAGTGAGGTTTTTGCCGCGCTTCAGCAGGGCGTTATCGACGGCCAGGAAAACCCAATCGCCGTTATCTATTCACAGAAGCTCTATGAGATTCAGGATTACCTTGCCATTACCAACCATGTCTATTCCGCAGCTATGATTCTCTTCAGCAAGAGCGTTATGGAAAAGCTCACGGCCGAACAGCAGCAGATATTGCTTGATGCTTCCAAGGAAGTTGCCGATTATGAGCGTTCGCTCTGTGAGGACAGCGAGACGGAGCAGATTGCCGAGATGGAAAAAGCCGGCGTCACCGTTACATATCCCGACATTACGGCGTTCCAGACGGCCCTCGAGGGCGTTTATACGGATTTTGCCGATGAGTTCGGACAGGAAAATATCGACGCTATCCGTAATTACGCCTACTAAAACACAAGTCTGGATATCCCGATTCACATGATAGAATAGTATTAAATAGTACTAAGATGGATCGCTCCGCCGGCCTTCCGGCGGAGCGGTTAGGTTATAAGAATCAGCGAAGGACAAAGCTATGCGTGCAGGGAGAGTGTGAGAGGGGCTGCATGCAAAGCCCCTCTCACGTTAAATTACCCGTCGGGTTATCCCGGCGCAGCGGCAATATCATACTGAGATAAAGGAAGGGATGCTATGAAATGGCTGCACAAGCTGAGTGACATGCTCGAAACCATCACCATGTATTTTTTGGCGGTTGCTCTGGCAACGATGACCATCGTCGTTTTTGTCCAGGTCGTGTTTCGCCTGCTGAACCTGTCGATCCCATGGTCTGAGGAACTGGCGAGATATCTCATGGTCTATCTGACCTATGTTGGAGCCAGCATCGGCATCAAGAAAAAATCCCACATCGCCATCGAATTTGTCACCGGCAAGTTCCCGCTTAAAATTCAGTCTGGCATTGAGATCATTGCAAACCTGCTTTGTCTTGCCTGCTGCGGCATTATCCTCTATTATGGCCTGAAGCTTGTCGACATCACAATGATGCAGAAGTCTCCCGCCATGCGCATTCCCATGGGTGTCGCCTATTTTTCTCAGGTACTCGGCGCCTCGCTCATGATCATCCAATTTCTGAACAATACGGTCGACACGGCTGTCGACCTCTTTAGAAAAGGCAACAGAGGGGAGGTGGCAGGCCTGTGAGTCCCGGAATGATTGCGCTTGTCTTGTTCGGTACACTGATCGTACTCTTTATGTTAAAGGTACCGATAGGCTATGCGCTGATAATCTCGGCCATACCGGCTATGCTCCTGAGCGGTATTCCTCTCAATTTTGTCCCGAAGCGCCTGTTCACCGCATGCGATTCCTTTCCGTTTATGGCTATACCGTTTTTTATCCTCGCCGGCACACTGATGAGTCAGGGTGGAATTTCCGAACGGCTTATCACGTTTGCCAACACGCTGATCGGCCGTTTTTCCGGCGGCCTTGGTCTTGTGTCGATCGCGGCGTGTATGTTCTTTGCCGCAATATCCGGCTCTTCGGCCGCCACCACCGCCGCAATCGGCGGCATCATGATCCCCGAGATGGAAAAGCGTAATTATGACAAGAACTTTTCCGCCGCGCTAAACGCCGCCGGCGGGACCATCGGCGTCATTATTCCGCCGAGTATTCCTTTCGTTACATACGGGATATTGACCGGAGCTTCGGTGAGCACCCTGTTTATCGCCGGCTTTGGGCCCGGCCTTCTTATGGGCCTTGCCCTGATGGCGGTCGTCTATTTTATCTCAAAAAAACACGGCTACCGCGAAGAGTGTAAAGCAAGCGGCAGGGAGATATGGACGGCGTTTAAAAATGCGGTGTTTGCCATACTCATGCCGGTCATCGTCCTCGGCGGTATTTACAGCGGCAAGTTTACCCCAACCGAGGCGGCTGTTGTCGCCGTCGTATACGGCCTGCTTATCGGCGCTCTGGTGTATCGGAATATCACCTGGACATCGCTTGTGAAAATTCTCAAGGATTCCGCAGTGAGTACGGCGCAGATCCTTCTGCTCATCTGTGCCGCATCGCTGTTCGGCTATGTGCTCACCTATAACCGGATTCCAGACATGGTTGCAGAAGTGATATTGGGCATTTCAAGCAACAAATATATCATTATGCTGCTCATGGTTATCCTTCTGCTCATTGTCGGTACCTTTATGGATACGGTTGCTGCACTCATTATACTGGTCCCAATTTTCTATCCGATTATCACTGAGCTTGGTATCAATTCCATTCACTTTGGGATGATCATCTGTGTCGCGCTGGCGATCGGAATGATCACGCCGCCGTTTGGCGCCTGTCTGTTTGTGGCCTGCGGCGTTGCCAATATCACACTTGAAGCGATAACAAAGAAAATTATCCCGTTTATCATTGCGCTCATTGTCGTCGTGCTTCTGGTGACCTATATCGAGCCGATCAGCCTCTTCATTCCAAGACTGCTGAACATGCGGTTATAATCGTAAAAAAGTATTAAAACAGCCGTGGCCATCTGGCCACGGCTCAATTTTTGCTCAAAATGCGCCTGACTGCGGTACAAATAGCGTAATTATTTGAGAGCGGGCCGGATAATTGCGCATTACGGTTTTATGATGGGTTTGGCCTTCGCCTTTGTGCGCTTTGCATTGCCCTGGAGCTCAGGGACAGGCGGCACGTCGTTTCGCGGCTGGGTGTGTGTTACCTCAGGGCGCTTCATGCCTTTTTTTGCCATAATTTCACCGCCTAAAATATTTTGATCGTTGTTAGTCTGTCCGCCATACCACAAATCATTCGGTTGGTTAAGCATTTGAAAAAACGTTAAGTTACATCTTTTGCTTATCATACTGATGCACAAGCTTAATATAATTGGAAATTAATCGGATAATCACAAAAATAATGCTTGCCGTAACCCTATATTTGCCTTATACTATGCGAAAAGGCAGGACTATTGGGATTAACGAATCTATTGGAATAAGCGAGGTGCCTTCAGTGGATAACCGCATCACGCCTCCCGTCTACTCACAAATTGCGCTGGATATTGCCCTTAGGATATCACGGGGAGAGCTGAAAGAAAATACAAAGGTTCATGGAAGATCAATCATGGCTTCTCAATATGGTGTGTCTCCAGAGACCATCCGGCGAGCCATGAAACTTCTGGAAGATATGCGCGTTGTAGAAATTAAGCAAAACAGCGGCGTGACCATCGTGTCGGCGGAGAATGCGGCCAGGTATGTCGAAAAATTCGGTGCGCAAAACGATATCCGCGACCATCAGCGAAAACTGAAGCAGCTATTGAAGGAACAGGAGCTTTTAGCACAGAAAATTATGGAGCAGGCGGGCTCGATTATACGTATCAATGAAATATTTTCGCAGACGAATCCATTTAACAACTATGAAATTGATATCCCGCCGGACTCGCCCCTGCTTGGAAAAACGCTTGGAGAGCTGAAATTTTGGCAGGAAACCGCCGCAACGGTAATCGCTATCCGCAGAGGGGACAAGATCATTTTATCCCCCGGCCCTTATGCTACGATCAATGCGGACGATACGCTGATATTTGTCGGCGACCTGGCCTGTATTGCTGCCGTAGAGGCTTTTGTAAAGCCTTGAATTCGGCGAAAAATAGGATAGGCAAAGAAACACGGTATCCACTAAAAGATACCGTGTTTCTTTGTCTTGACGTAAACGCGCTTGACAAGGTAACAACTTATGTATTAGAATAAGGTTGTTACTTAGCGGCTAATATCAGTGAAAGGAGTGGACAAAAGGTATGATCCAATTTCAAAATGTTACCAAAAAATATGGTTCAAAAACCATTCTTGATAACCTGACATTTGACATAGAGCCCGGTGAATTCGTTGTCTTTATCGGCCCTAGCGGCTGCGGCAAAACAACCACTTTACGTCACATCAACCGGCTGATTGAGCCGGACTCCGGTCAGATTTTGATAAACGGTAAGGACATATCCAAAGAAAATCCTGTGCATCTTCGCAGGTCCATAGGATACGTGATACAGCAAATAGGCCTTTTTCCCAATATGACAATCGAGGAGAACATCGCCGTCGTTCCAAAACTTCTGAAATATCCCAAGGACAAGTGGAAGAAGACGGTACGCGACCTGCTCGAGCTCGTCAATATGCCGTACGACGAAAATGCACACAAGTACCCATCCGAGCTCTCCGGAGGTCAGCAGCAGCGCATCGGCGTCCTCCGTGCGCTTGCGGCTTCCCCGCCCATTGTTCTGATGGACGAGCCGTTTAGCGCGCTCGACCCCATCACAAGAGATTCCCTGCAGGAGGAAATCAAAAAACTGCAGAAAAAACTCAAAAAAACGATCGTATTTGTCACACATGACATGGATGAGGCTTTGCGTCTGGCGGATACAATCGTCTTTATGGACGGGGGAAAAATCGTTCAGATCGCCTCTCCGGAGGAGATGCTCAAAAATCCCGCGCATCCCATTATCAGGACCTTTATGGGGCGTCATATGTCGGCGGATAACCAAAATCAGGAGCTGTACGCCGAAGATTTCATGCGGACAAAAGTCCTGAAGGTCTCAAAAAGCAGCAAAACTCTTGCCTGCGTTGAAATGATGCGAAAAAGGGACGTCAACTCGCTCATTGTTATCGATGATGACGACGACACCTATTTGGGTACCGTATCCATCGAGCGTATAAAAGCGGAGGGAAAAGCGGGGCACAATATCTCGGAGCTTATCTCGCAGGAGGCCTGTACGGTACGGCGCCGGGACGATGCCCGCCATGCGCTGGACCAGCTGCTGTCCTCGTCGCTAAATTATCTTGTCGTCCTTAACGATGACCAAACTGTCGCCGGTATCATTACCAGAACAAGCACCGCTAAGGCTCTTGGCGACGCGTTATGGGGTGAGATGCCTTCATGAGCCTGATTTCTTTTTTTACTGAAAACCAAAATGAGGTTGTGGAATGCCTGATCCAGCATCTCAAGCTGGTCCTGTTTTCGGTCGGTTTGGGCATTCTGATATCCATTCCGCTTGGAATCGTACTGACAAGGCACAGGCGCTTTTCGGGTGCCGTACTTGCTCTTGCGGGCACGATCCAGACGATTCCCGGACTGGTCATGCTGGGCTTTGCGCTGATCTTTTTTGGCGTTGGCTTTTTGCCGGCGCTGATCGTGCTGACACTTTATTCGATTTTGCCGATACTGCGCAATACCTATACCGGAATCGTACAGGTTCAGGAGAGCTATATTGACGCGGCCAGAGGCATCGGCATGACCAACATGCAGATTTTGTTCAAGATCGAGCTGCCGCTGGCGCTGCCTACCATTATCAGCGGTATTCGTATTTCAACCGTCTACATCGTCAGCTGGGCTACCCTCGCGGGGATGATCGGGGCAGGCGGACTCGGCGATTTAATTTGGACGGGACTTTCGACTTATAACACCAACTATATTCTGGCCGGTGCCATCCCCTCAGCAATTCTTGCCCTCATTCTCAGCCTTGTCATTGATCTTACCCAGCGTGCCTTGACACCTCGGGGATTAAGGAGGAAGAGAACATGAGCGAATTACTGATAAGCGCGTTGCAGCACCTTATGATTGTAGCGGTTGCCATATCCATATCGGCTGTCCTTGGCGTGATTCTGGGCATTTTATCCTACTGGGTCCGTCCGCTCGGCGTTTTTCTCATAAAGCTGGCGGAACTGATTCAAACGATTCCATCGCTTGCGCTTCTCGCCATGTTAATGATTGTTTTTGGACTAGGTAATACGACAATGATCGTCGGCCTTGTCCTCTACGCGCTGCTGCCGATCATACAGAATTCATATACCGGACTCATTACCATACCCTCGTATATTAAAGATGCCGCAAAGGGCATGGGGATGTCCAAGCTTCAGCGGCTCGTAAAGATTGAACTTCCGCTCTCATTTCCCCTGATATTCTCGGGGATCAAGATAGCCCTGGTCAATTCGCTGTCGATCGCCGTAATGGGCGTTTTGATCGGCGCGGACGGGCTTGGGTATATCATCTATCGCGGCATACAGCAGCGCAACATCGAACGGATTTTAATGGGGGCCATTCCCGTTGTCCTGATGGCGCTTTTGTTTGATTATGTTATGACCAAGATAGAGCGAAAACTTTCCGGCAATAGAATATAATAAATTGGAGGATGATTTAATGACGAAAAGACGAAACACACTGCTGCGGCTGACCGCCCTTGCGCTGATGCTTGCATTGGCATTGACCTTGACTGCCTGTTCTGGTAAGAGTGATACGATAACAATCGGATCCAAGGATTTTGGCGAAAATATTGTTCTTGGCGAGATGATGGCTCAGCTTATCGAACACGACACAGACCTGAAAGTAAATAGCAAGCTCAATATGGGCGGAACATTTGTCTGCTTTGAGGCCTTAAAAAATGGTGATATCGACGTCTATCCGGAGTATACCGGAACCGGAATTACCGCGCATCTTAAAATGGATGTCATCACCGATCCGGATGAGTGCTACAGGGTGGTTTCCGAAGAATTTGAAAAACAGTTTAACATTGCATGGCTTGAGCCGTTTGGGTTTAATAATACCTATGCGCTGGCCGTTACGAACGACGTCTATGAGACCTATGGCGTTGAGACCTACAGTGACCTCGTAGCGGTGTCCGACCAGCTTGTGTTTGGTGCAGAGCACGAATTCTTTGACCGCCAGGACGGCTTTGACGGACTTGTGGACACCTACGGTTTTACCTTTAAAGGCGAGCCGAAGAAAATGAACGTTTCTCTTAAGTACCAGGCGATCGGAAACGGAGATATCGATGTCACCGACGCTTTTTCCACCGACGGTCCGATTAAGCAGTATAATTTGAAGGTCCTCAAGGACGACAAGCAGTTTTTCCCGCCGTATTATGCCGCGCCGATTATACGCCAGGAGGTGTTGGATGAGCATCCGGAGCTTGAAGATGTGCTGAACAAGCTGGCGGGTCTCATTGATGACGAGGCGATGACGGAAATGAACTACCGCATCGATGTCAACGGCGAGGATGTCGCGGAAGTCGCAACAGATTTCTTGACGGCACAGGGGCTGTTGGCTTGATCAGATAATAAAATAAGGCCTAACGGAATGGTTTAGCTCTCGGTCTGTCGAAAACCCGGTACGCGCTAAATGCGTACCGGGTTTTTCAGCTTGTCAAAGAAGCCTCTACTTAGATTTACAATACAAGTGCAACAAAAAAGTAGTGACTCAAGCCAAGGGAACTCCTAAACTGGTGTTTGCAGACAACCCAGAAGGAGGGCTTGACATGAGTCACTAC
>JBFWKZ010000093.1:0-9892 GCA_050252415.1 Oscillospiraceae bacterium
CCAACGGCGTCCCATTTACCGAACATAGCATAGTCCGTCACCACAATCTCCTGGAGAGAATGCTGTACGGCATTTCGGACATAGTGTTCAATTTCGGCGAGACAGATGACCTCGATATGATTTGTGATGGTTTCGAGCATCATTGTTCTCCTGTCCTCCACGCAGCTTCGGGAGTAGCGCTTTCTGCAAAGGGCATTCACGGCTTTTTGCAATACTCTCCAGTATTTCTTTCCCTCAGGGTCGTCCGGCTGGCGGAGAAGCATCAGCGAGTCAAAATCATAACCTCGTACCGTTTTCAGGTAATCAAAGACCATCGGGGCGATCTTCAAAGCGTCTACCCGCATGGCGGCCATGAAGTTATTACCGTTTGGCTTTATCTCGTCCATCGCCCAAGGCGTAACAGCGGGGTCATAAAAGCTCTCCGCCTGACCATGACATTTTCTGCAAAGGCTCACCAAATCGTCCATTGCCTCATCGCCGAGGCGGTCGTAGGTAAGATGATGCACATCCGTTGCTTTGCCGCCGCAAACGCAGCAGATATGCCCGTCAAGCTCAATCCGTTTGTCAGCCGTCTGCCTCCATTGGGAGCTGTGGATATATCTTTCGTATTCCGGATTTCCGGGTTTGAAGCGCCATGTATTAGACATTGGATCATTCCTCATTTTCTTTGGTGAGGAATTTGATGGTCATACTCTTTTCACTTGCCCTGTCGAACTCCGTTTCCATACCGGGGCTTAGCCTTTCGCCGCACACCCAGACCTCCGAGCACCTGTCCATAAGAGCGTTGCCAAAGGACATACCGAGTTTTCTCTCATTGGGATTGCTGTCGTCCATAAACTGCGGGTACAGCAAATGAGGTGCAACGGGAATATATCCCTTGTCCACCGCAAGGCGGCAGTATTTCCTCGCCGCCTTTACGTTTTCTTCGACATTCCCGGAGTACCGGGAACAGATATACACAAGGGGTCTATGATTATTTGACATTGCGCACCTCCGAAATCTTGTCGAGTAGAGCGTCTGCGAAGATTTCATATTCCTCCGGAGCAAGTTCTCTCACGTCTTCGATTTCAAAATCCTCGCACACGCCATGGAACTCCATGCGATAGCCAATGCGCTGCAGAGCCTCCGATAGCCGTATGATTGCATCCATATCAACGATTCTTTTGTGCATCATCTTGATGGTGCATTCGGCGCAGAGCATTTCGGGGTTAAACGGGTTGTCGATTTGCGTAAGAACGGGGTCTTTCAGGCTGACCTGAATTTCCTTTTCGCACTTGGTGCAGCGGGTAAAGGTGTTCCTTTCGGTTACGTTGTTTCGGGCGATTTTTCCGTTCTTCAGTTTTGTTTTAGTGTAGATCATGGTCTTACCTCCGATTTCGGGATAGACGGAAAATCCGTCCTCACCTCGTACAGGACAGGCAAGAACGGAAACCGTACCTCTTATTAATCTTTTTTATAGAAATCGCATTCGTAGCCGTCTGCTCTAAGAATTAGACCCGGTGTCCAGAGCGGGATTCTACCCATCTGTTCACAGACCTCCTCAAAGGACATGGCTCTGTCCGCTTCAATAATTATCTCATCATGTACATGAGCCACAATAGAACAACAGCGCAGGGTCTTCATAGCATTGAGTAGAATGTCGCGGCTTGTAGCCTGGACGATGTTCTCAACCAGCTTGGGACCGTAGGTCTCCAGCCTCTCCCACTTTTTTGCGTTGCCGGTTCCCTCATAGGTGATAGATTCACCGCCAAAACGGTTCTCACCGATACGTGGCTTCACATAGGCAAGCCGTCTGCCGGATGGGAGCAATATGAAAAGGAAACCCCTCTCGTATGAGAATCTGATACCATTTACGGATGCAGTAGTTTTACCCTTGACAGCCATTTTCGCTGCACGGTCGACTGCCCACCAAAACTTCACGATATTGGGGTTAGCACCGCGCCAGGAATTTACGATGGGCTGAAGCTCACATTCCTTAAGCCCCGTATCCAGTGCGCCCATTGCCTTGAGCGCACCCACGGAGCCGCCGTAACCGCAGGCGAGTTCCGCTATTTTGCCCTTCTGCCGAAGCTCACCATTCACGCCGTGTTTCACCACAGGAACATTGAACATCTGCGATGCTGTAGCGCAGTAAATGTCTTCGCCGTTCGCAAAGGCATCCGATTTCCACTTTTCACCCGCAAACCAGGATATGACTCTCGCCTCGATTGACGAGAAATCCGCTACGATGAGCTTCCTGCCGTTCTGCGGAACGAAAGCCGTACGGATGAGCTGGGACAGCGTGTCCGGGATATCTTCATACAGCATTTCAAGAGCATCGTAGTTTTCTGCGCCGGCAAGAGCACGGGCTTCGGCAAGGTCGGGTATATGGTTCTGGGGAAGATTCTGCAATTGCACCAGTCTTCCGGCAAATCTGCCCGTGCGCGAGGCTCCGTAAAACATAAACATCCCGCGCAAGCGGCTGTCGGAGCAGACTGCGTTCTCCATTGCCGTATATTTCTTTACGGATGATTTAGCAAGCTGCTGCCGGAGCTGCAGCACAGGTACAAGCTCCGCCGGGGCGGTCTTCAACTGTGCCGCCACTTCCTTTTTTCCAAGGGTGTCTATCTCAAGACCGTTATCCGACAGCCAACCCTTTACCTGCGCCACGCTGTTGGGATTCTCGAGAGCAGTCAGTTCCCGCATCGCTCCGGTCAGTTTATAAGTGGATTTTGCTTCCAGAGAGAGGCAGGCCGACACAAAGGGCATATCCACTCCAACGCCTCTGTCGTTTATCTCCTGGTCTAGGACATACTCGTCCCACACAAAATCCGGTACCGGGAGCTTCGAGAGCTTCTGCTGAATCTGCATTTCGACTTCCACATCGCGCAGATTGTATGATTTAAAAAGTTCCCATTTATCCGGATTGTCTGAGGGCATATTTCTCGCCTTTCCGCAGTTCGCCTTACTAGGGGAGCAGGGTTGACAGAAGTATTTGATGAGTTCCTTACCTTCGGTTAGCTTTTTCTTTTCAAGACCGAGGATTTCTCCCATTCCGGCAAGGGAGAGCGGGAGACCAAGGTATGCCGCCCAGGTCATGGAACAGCGCCAGGAGGACGGATTCAGAAACCGGACGCATTCCGTGGACAGTGGGTGATTATCGTAAAAGGGGTCGAGGCTGATTCCAAGGTCGGAGAGATGACGAGAAAGGCACACTCGCTCAAAGTTAGAGTTGTGTGCCCACTTGGTAACGGAATCGTCCGTGAGGGCATTGAGGACATTCCGCGGTATGGATTCATCCTGTAAAAGGTCAGTTACCTTTACCTCGCCGCCGTCGATGCTGTATCCGAAGAGGATAATTTGAAAATCGGGCGCTTCGGCGTATTTATATACTCCACATTTCTGTAGGCTCACGCTGCTGAAAGTCTCAATATCGATTTCAAGAGTCCTCATCGTCATCCTCCCCCTGCCAGTATCCGCCGTCCTCTAAATCGTTCAAACATCTGCCCTCTATATAGTTGATGTGGTCGTAGTAAGATCGGATGCAACACTGAAACTGTTGTTCGCGCCATTCTTGCCGGCTACAAGGTCGAGCAGCAGGGCTACAAGGCCTGTATGGGAATTCTTAAGCTCGCTGACAAATACTCGGCGGAACGCCTTGAAAGCGCCTGCAAAAGAGCCCTTACATATACGCCCCGGCCGTCTCTGAAGAATGTACAGACAATTCTGAGCTCCGGACAGGATAAAATTCAGGACGAATCCACGGCACAACCTTCTTCCTCCTCGCAATATGGGTTTACCCGTGGTGCGGACTACTACGACAGGAGGAAAAAGTGATGCTGACAGAAAATACAGCAAACAAACTCCGGGAAATGCATCTCAGCGTTATGGCCTCCGCTTTCAAAGAACAACTGACAGACTCACAGTTCCAGAGCATGTCATTTGAAGACCGCTTTGGCCTGACCGTAGATAAAGAATGGTGTGCCAGAAAAAGCAATCATCTGAAAAGACTGATTAAACAGGCGGGCTTATCCGAATCCGGTGCCTGTGTGGAGGATATTGAGTACCACCCCGACAGGAATCTGGACAAGAACCAGATTGGGAGACTTTCCACCTGCAATTACATAGCTGAACACCATAATGTCATGCTGCTCGGCGCTACGGGTAGCGGCAAGACCTATCTCGCCTGTGCTCTGGGCATGGCCGCGGTACGCAATTATCTCACTGTGAAATACATCCGTCTGCCTGAGCTGCTCGTGGATTTTTCCATAGCACGAGGAAGCGGCACAATCCGCAAGGTCATAGCTCAATACAAGAAATATTCGCTACTGATAATTGACGAATGGCTGCTATCTCCGATGAAGGATACGGAGTCCCGGGATCTTCTTGAGATTATTGAGGCTAGGTACAAAAAGGCTTCCACTGTATTTTGCTCGCAGTTTGACGTCCCAGGCTGGCGTGAGAAGCTAGGAGACCCCATTATTGCCGACGCAATCTGCGACCGCATCGTCCACGATTCCTACACGATTGTGATCGACTGCAAGGATTCTATGCGGAAGCGCAAAGGGATTTCCGAGAATTAGCAAAGGAGCCTTCGGCTCATCGGGCTCTGCCCGAACCCGAGGTTTAACGCATTAAGGTTTTCCGGGAAGAGTGGTCGCTTATGTATAAATGCAAAAAAGAAGAGTAACCCCAGCGCGTGGACGCATGGCATCACTCTTCCCGCTAAACCCCGTATACAGCGCTCGTGTGGCTCCTCAGCGTCGCACTATCCTCCGTTACGGCTAAAAGCATTTTTATGATACCATCTGTTTTCTCATTGCGTCAATATTCAACGGGTGCGGAATGCATGCTCGATTCCAGCGGAAAGACTGCTCAACTGGTGCGGAACACGTGCTCAAATTCAGCGGTCGAGCCGCACTCGCTCAGCGGAATATGCAATAAAGAAGGATTAGCCCAACCATCACCTTAAATTATTGTGTTTGGGCAGAGCGAATTGAACCCTTTTATTTTTCCTTGTACTCCGTTATTTTTTATAGAACTGTTTTATTTTTCCTCAAGGGGTATTCAAATTCACCCGTGAGCCGAGAATGTAGGAGACGCCCCGTAATGCAGAAAATGCCTGCAATACAAAGGATTTTGAATACCCCTGTGGGGCAAACACCTTGTATTGCAGGCTTTTTTGATACGCAAAATAAAAGAGTTGACCGAAGCATCGTATCAATGCTTCGGTCAATGTTTGGTGGAGGCGGGGGGAATCGAACCCCCGTCCGAAAGCACATCCACAGGAACTTCTCCGGGCGCAGGCAATCATTTGGATTCCCTTACTCAGGCGTGGACTGCCACACTCCCAAGCTCGGTAGCTTCATTGTACATGGTTCGCTCAAAGCTTTGCGCACTCACGTTCACCACTAATCGACGCCCGACACCCGGACCGTGGTACTTCCGGGGCGGACGGCCGCTTTAAGCAGCGGCGAGAACTACGTTATCGTCGTTCTTTAATTTATAAGGTTGCCCATTTTAAAGATGGTAGGCGCATCTGCCCGCTATTCCAGCTTCCGCACCCCCGTCGAAACCAGTACGCCCCCATGGGACGCCCATGTTGCGGGCGTTAGAAAACCGGATTTTAATTTATCTTAACCGGCAGCGATTATTCACGATGCCGGATAGGACATGATATTGTTTGTATTGCCCTTAGAGTGTCTCGGGCTCGGGATAGGCAACGCCAAAGGTGTCGACCGTTACCGATTTCATACGCTGATCGTTTGTTGGACGGTCATTAAAGCCACAGCGGCAATTTGCAATCTTATCCACAACATCCATGCCCTCTGTGACCTTGCCGAAGGCGGCATACTGCCCGTCGAGGTGGGGAGCTCTTTCGTGCATGATGAAAAACTGACTGCCAGCGGAGTTGGGGTGCATGGCACGAGCCATGGAGAGAACGCCCTTGTCGTGCTCGAGGGTATTATTAAAACCGTTTCCGGAGAACTCGCCGCGAATGCCGTAGCCGGGGCCACCCATGCCGGTCCCCTCGGGGCAGCCGCCCTGGATCATAAAGCCTCTGATAACACGGTGAAAAATAAGACCGTTATAAAAGCCGCGGTTTATCAGATGAATAAAGTTGTTAACGGTGTTTGGTGCAATCTCGGGATAGAGTTCAGCCTTAATGATGTCGCCGTTTTCCATCTCAAAAGTTACGATCGGATTGCTCATTAATATTATATCCTTTCCATTAAGCCCCTCAGACCGAAAAAGTATGGGGCGGTTTAACCTGAAAAGCACGCGAAAGCCAAAACGTTCATGTTAAGCCTTAGCGCCTCTCCTTGAGCGCTCTGTCGATATCGCGCTTGGCGCTGCGTTCGGCGGCGGTATCACGTTTATCGTGCAGTTTTTTACCCTTGCAAAGACCGAGTTCCAACTTTAACCGGCTATCTTTGAAATACAGGGCCAGCGGCACGAGCGCAACGCCGTCCTGCATGACCCGCGCCTGAAGGCGCCGGATCTCGTTTCTGTGCATGAGGAGCCTTTTTGGCCGCATGGGGTCGCGGTTGAAAACATTGCCATTTTCATAAGGACTGACATGCATCCCGCGGACAAAAAGCTCGCCGTCTTTAACGGTGCAGAAGGAATCCTTGAGGTTAACGTTGCCCAGCCTTATGGACTTTACCTCCGTACCGAAAAGCTCAATGCCGGCCTCAAACCGATCGAGGACGAAATATTCATGAAACGCTTTCTTATTGGCGCAAACCTGTTTGACGCCGACAGCCTTGGCCATGAATACCCCTCCCCTGAGCAAAATCCGGCAATCTACCATCTATTTCATTTTAACATATTTGTCAAGAGTATAAAAGGTTCAGGCAAAAATATTTTTGAGCTGGTCAATAGCGCCTTTCGCAATGAGCACCTTGCCATGTTCGTCGATATGTGAGAGGAGGCTCTCGCTTAACCCTTCCTCCAGAGAAAATTCACAGAGTTCCGGCAGCGGCTCGTTTTCCGGGCGGCGGATGAGCAGGTAGTATTCTCCGCCATAACTGATCAGGCGGGAAGGAAGGGGACTGCGGCAGGTGATTGCGGCACCGATGAGCGCTTCAAAATTTGCAAACCGGTAGCCCTCGCGGCGAAAATTCGAGCGCCGCGCCATGAGCAGCGTGCTCTCACCATTTGAAAATATTTCGATCTCCATGTCCTCCCACGGCGTGAGGCCCTCACGGTTCAGCAGGTCTCGCACAAGTTCCCGCGCAAGCTCTGGATCATTTACTTCGCCGCTGCCCAGTAACACGGCAACGGCGTCGTTGGAAATCAGTTGTGTCGTCATATATCTATGTACCTCCAATAATGTGCTGTTACAGAAATTATACTATCCCGCATGCTGCAAGGACAGTTTAAATATCTGGTAATTTAAACGGCGCTATGCTATAATATAGAACAATAAATTTGTCCCGTGAGGCACGGAGGAATAACATGGATTATACGGAAAATAAGATCAGGACAATAAACGGATATTCCGGGGTCATCGTAAAGGTTGACGTCGACATCATTGAGCTGCCGGACGGCAAAAGGGCACTGCGCGAGGTGGTCGATCACCCCGGCGGGGTGGCCGTCATGGTGCTAGATGAAAATAACTGCGCCGTCTGCGTGCGGCAGTACCGCTACTGCTTTGGCGAACACCTTTTGGAGATACCTGCCGGCAAGCTCGAGTACGGCGAAGATTCTCATGCGTGCGCAGTTCGCGAGCTGGCTGAGGAGACGGGTATCAGTGCCGGAAAAATCGTCTCCCTGGGCGAAATCTATCCCTCACCCGGCTTCTGCCGCGAGGTGCTGTACCTCTACTTAGCCACCGAGCTTTCTTACGGCCATGCATGCCTTGACGACGGTGAGTTCCTTGACGTTATCCGCGTCCCGTTTGAAGAGCTTTTGCGCGACGTCATGTCCGGAAAAATAAAGGACGGCAAAACCGTCGCCGCTGTCCTGAAAACAAAGCTTTATATGGAGGGCAGCGTATGAGTTCCAGAAACATACTGATTGTAGACGACGAGAGAGCAATCGTAGATATCCTTAAGTTTAATTTGCAGAAGGAGGGGTTTAATACTCTCTGTGCATATGATGGAAAAGAGGGGCTGCGCCTGGCGCGTGAGTTGTCTCCCGACCTCATCTTGCTGGATGTTATGCTGCCGTATATCGACGGATTTGCCGTTTGCCGGACGCTTCGCGACGATGGCGACAATGTCCCCATCATCATGCTCACCGCACGCGAAGAGGAGACGGACAAGGTGTTCGGGCTGGAACTGGGCGCCGACGACTATATCACAAAGCCGTTTTCCGTGCGGGAGCTGATCGCACGGGTCAAGACCAATATGCGCCGGATGCGCTCACAGGAAGGACCAAAATCGGGTGGCGAGGCACTTCGCCGCCGTGACCTGGTTATCGACCTTGAGCGCCACGCTGTTTTCAAAAACGGGACGGAACTTGATCTCACCCAGCGCGAATATGAACTCATTAAATTTCTTGCCAATGAGCCGGGCAAGGTCATTTCCCGGCAGGAACTGATGAGCGAGGTATGGCAGTATGACTATTACGGCGATTTGCGCGCCGTCGACGTCGCAGTGCGGCGTTTGCGTGAGAAACTGGAGGACAATCCTGCCGATCCCGCTTATGTCATCACAAAACGCGGAGCGGGTTATTACTTTTCCGAATAATTACGAAGGTATGATAAGCTGATGAGACAAAGCCTCTATTCAAAGCTGGTTCTGATAATGCTTCTGCTCATAGTGTCGCTTATGCTGGTCGTCGGCGTATTTCTTGTCCGTGGCGTGGGCGACTTTTATACGCAGCAGTTTTATGAGCAAATGCAGTCCGTGTTTGCGGATTCTTCGCTTGCCGGCGCCCTGCGCTCGGCCGCGCAGGAGGAAGATGCGCCAAGTAAGATGGCGGAGATTCTGCACGCCTATTCCGGCTCGCTTGGGATAGACTCCGGTACGCGAAATTACTATATCCTCTCCGGAACGACCGGCGAATATCTTGCCGGCTCTGAGAGCGGGAGTGCCATGCCGGGAAGCGTTACGCCCAATGTAATGACCGCGTTAAATGGTAAAAACGGCTATTTGAGCGATTCAGACGCCGACTATATGGATGTTGCCTTGCCGGTAGAGGAGGGAGACGGCTATATTGTATGGGTGCGTGACAATAAAACGGTCATGCATGAGCTGGCCAATAAGCTTATCAGTATTATTGTCGTATCTTTAGGTGTTGGACTGCTCATCTCCGTGTTTCTCAGCCTTGTCCTGGCAAAAGCTCTGGTTACGCCGATAACCAACCTTACCCACGCCGCCGAGCGCGTTGCGGGGGGCGACTTTACCAATAAGCCGGACGCCGATTCACATGATGAGATCGGTACGCTGACCCGTACCTTCAACAATATGGCGGGACAGCTCGAGAGCACGCTGGACAATTTGAAAAAATCAGAGGCAACGCGCCGCGAATTTGTCGCCAACGTCTCGCACGAGCTGCGTACGCCGATAACCAGCATACGCAGTTACGCCGAAACACTCTCGGAAAACGTTGGGCTTATGCCGCAGGATACCGAGCAGGAATTTCTGGGCGTTATCGTCACGGAGAGCGACAGGATGACGAAGATCGTTCAGGATCTTCTCACGCTGTCGCGCTTTGACGCGGGCAGCATTGCGTTTAAATTCGAGATATTTTCCTTTGAAAAATCCATACGCGACGTCTACAATGCCATGCTCCTGGAGGCGCAGCACCGCCACCAGGAGTTTACGCTGGAGTTCAAAAACGACCCCGGCGATATCCGCGGCGACAGGGCGAGAGTGGAACAGGTCATCAGGAATTTCGTCTCGAATGCCATCAAATACACCTCCAACGGCGGGCGCATCCAAATGACCGCCGGGAAAGAGGA
>JBFWKZ010000094.1:0-9862 GCA_050252415.1 Oscillospiraceae bacterium
AAATCAAACCCGTTCCGGAGCAGATGGACATAGACGGCAACTTCCCGACGGTTGTCAGCCCAAATCCCGAGAACCCGGAGGGCTTTGCGCTGGCGAAAAAGCTTGCAAAGCAGGTGGGAAGCGACCTCATCATCGGTACAGACCCGGATGCCGACCGTGTCGGCGTTATGGTACGGGATAAAAACGGAGACTATATCACGATCAGTGGAAACCAGATGGGCGTACTGCTGCTCGACTATATCATCGAGGCAAGGAGAGCAAATAATACTTTGCCCGAAAATGCCGCGGCGGTTACTACGATTGTGACGACTCTGATGGCTAAAGAAGTTGCGGACCGCCAGGGAATCCATATGGACGAAACTTTTACAGGTTTTAAGTTCATGGCGGAAAAATTGGCGGAATATAAGCGAGACGGCTCCTATAAATACCTGTTGGCTTATGAGGAGAGCTATGGGTATATGATGGGCGACTATGTCCGCGACAAGGATGCGGTCACGGCTGTTATGATGATATCCGAGATGGCGGCACATTATTTCGCACATGGAATGACCTTGTCGGATGCCATGGAGAGCCTCTATGAAAAATACGGGTGGTTCGCTGAACGTACCATGAACCTTATCATGCCGGGACTGGATGGCCTTGAAAAAATGCAGGCGCTCATGAACACGTTGAGGGAGAACCCGCCAAAGGAGATATCCGGCACGTCGGTCTTGCGCTTAAAGGACTATCAAAACGGTACGATAACCGTACCCGAACTGGGTGTTGTCGGCAATACCGACATCAAGGACTCCAATGTTTTGTACTTTGATCTCTCCGATGGGTGCGCATTCATTGTGCGGCCTTCGGGAACCGAGCCGAAGATAAAGGTCTATATCCTGGCCCGGGGCGAGAACAGTGAGGACTGTTCTGCCAAGGTTTTCAAATACGCGAGTTACGCGGAGACACTAAAGCAATGATCCCTGCGCTCCTTCATAAGAGGGGGCGTTAGGCTGTAGACAAAAGGCAAAGCCTTTTATCTACAAGGGAAAAACATGCAAGTCCATTCACCACGGACTTGCATGAGAAGTGTCATTTCGGCGGCACATGTCCGCCTCCGTGACGGATGATAAATTTTTTTGCCGCTCCGGCGGAAAAACTCTGCGAGGCCTTTGCGGCAGATAGGCTCCGTCTAAAATCTGGCGCCCCTTCGCAAGAAGGGGCGTTTTTCAAAGAAAAAGCTCAGTGCATATAGGTAATACCCCGGGAAGCGGAACATTCTTATCAATGACACGTCATATAGCTGTTGACGAAAGGAGGCGCAAATGAAAAAATTTCTTGTTTTTTTGATTGTCACGGCGATTTATCTGGCGCTTCCAATATTTGCTATGGATGAAAACAGCCGCGCGGTCATTGCAGCGGATCTCACCGATGAGCAGATCGCCGAGGTATATCAGAGCTTTGGCATAACGCGCGGCAGCGTCCCCGAGCTCACGATCACAAATGCGGTGGAGCGCAGTTATCTTGAAGGCGTGGTTCCGGACGAGCAGCTCGGTACAAAGTGTATATCCTGCGTACTGATTTCTCTTGGTGACGACGGGATTACGATGGATACGGAGAATATCAATTGGTGTACCGACGCCATGTATATGAGCGCCGTGACGACGGCGGGCATAGAAAATGCGGATATCAAGGTCACAGCCCCGGTTCCCGTATCGGGTACGGCGGCACTGGCGGGTATTTACCTTGCCTATGAGGATATGACGGGACAGACGCTCACCGATGAGGCCAAGCAGGCCGGTGCCCTGGAGCTTTTGACGACGGCACAACTCTCGGATGAGTTGGGAAGTGACGAGGCGCTCACGCTTATAACCGAACTTAAGCTCATCATTGAAGAGACAAAAAATATGTCCGATGAGGAGCTGGCGGAGAAAATTGACGAGACAGCTGATGAGTATAACATTTCCCTTAACGATTATCAACGTGAAAAACTTGTCGATTTATGCCGCGGCTTTGAAAAACTTGACCCCGAAGCGCTGAAGGACAAGGTCGAAAGTATGAAGGAAACACTCCAAAAGATGGGTGAGCTGAAGGACAAGACAGTTTCGTTTTTTAGTGCGCTTTCGGAGTTCTTTAGTGCAGTTGGTAAATTTTTTTCAAAAATCTTTGCCATATTTAGTAATTAATATTTGACAGTAAACCTAGCTTGGCACCGCGTGACGAAAACAAATACGAAGTTTTTATCAGAATTATCTAGGCCCTATTTGCAAAGTAGATCGCACACGTTTGGTAAGCCTCTTTTTTGTTCTGCCGCAGCGGCTTTCTTGCAGCAAAATCCGTTATTCCTGCGAATATCGACTTGCAGGACAAGAAATAAGTTTTCTCATCCATGCACGCCCATATACAGACAAGCCCTAATAGAATGAAGTACCTAAAAATTGGCAAAAAGGCTTGCCAATATAGCACAAATCGTGTAAAATAGTGACAAATAGTTGCTGGCAGACGCCTGCAGGAAAGCGGTATATCCCACCGAAGGAGTAAAACTCTCAGGTTTCCGTTTTCGGAAAAGACTGCAGGCCGACAGCTCTCTGGAGAAGCTTACAATGATGTAAGTGCCGAAGGTGCAAGACGGGGGAAGACCCGTCAAATCTCTCAGGCAAAAGGACAGAGCGGATTTGGCGTGAAATACCGGCTTGTATTTTTGCGCGAAGATTTGTTTTTTGAGGAGAGGTAGCCTTTGGCTGCCTCTCCTTTTTGCGCGCCGGCACGGTTGTTAAAAGAAAGGGAGAGTAGGAAATATGAACGAATTTCTCGGCACCGTAAACAATTGGGTATGGGGACTGCCAATGATCGTTTTGCTTATGGGCTGCGGCGTATGGCTGACCATGAGGGTCAGACTGCTGCAGGTCAGACATCTTGGCAAAGCACTGAAGTATATGCTCAAAAATGAAGAGGGCGGGCGTGGTGAAGTCACTTCCTTCGGCGCGCTCTGCACGGCGCTGTCCGCAACAATCGGTACGGGCAATATCGTCGGTGTTGCGGGAGCAATCGCCGCCGGTGGACCCGGTGCGCTGTTTTGGATGGAAATTGCAGCCTTTTTCGGCATGGCGACCAAATATGCCGAAGGCCTGCTCGCCGTCAAATTCCGGCATATCGACGAGGATGGACACGTTCTGGGCGGTCCGTTCTACTATATAGAAAATGGAATGGGGCCTGCCTGGAAATGGCTGGCAAAGCTGTTCGCGCTCTTCGGCACCCTGGCCGGCCTGATGGGTATCGGTACGATCACCCAGATCAACGGCATTACCTCCGCAGCGGAAAATTTTTTTGATCCGGAAAAAGCCAATACGGTCTTAACGATCGGCGGCAGCCCGATTACCCTTACCACTATTTTGGTCGGTGCTATGGTTACGCTCGCTGCTGCTCTCGTTGTCATAGGCGGAATAAAGCGTATTGCCAAGGTCTCCGAGGTCATTGTTCCTTTCATGGCCGTCGTCTATATCGTATGCGGTATCATTATTCTTGTCTTTAACATCGGTATGATCCCGGAAGCAATACGTCAAATCGTTGTTGGGGCTTTTAGTCCTCAATCTGTTGCAGGCGGTATTGTTGGAGTAACTATCAAAGTTGCGGTCCAGAAGGGCGTAGCCCGCGGAATTTTCTCAAATGAGGCCGGCCTTGGGTCTGCGCCGATAGCAGCCGCGGCCGCCCAGACCAAGGACCCTGTCCGTCAAGGTCTCGTCACTATGACGGGAACATTTATCGATACCATCGTCATCTGCACGATCACAGGCCTTTCAATCGTCATCTCCGGCGGATGGAATCCCGATCTTGGCCTGGAGGGGGCAGCCATTACGATGTATGCGTTCCAGAACGGATTGCCGTTTCCGGCGCAGGTCGGTTCCTTCCTGCTGATGATTTGCCTGATGTTCTTTGCCTTTACCACCATACTGGGCTGGGACTATTATTCCGAGCGCTGTCTTGAATATCTGTCCGGCGGAAACATGAAGGCCGTGAAAGCCTTCCGCTGGCTGTATATCGCTGCGGTGTTTGTTGGGCCGTATATGACGGTGTCGGCAGTCTGGACCATTGCGGAGATATTCAACGGACTTATGGCTTTTCCGAACCTTATTGCCCTGCTTGCCCTGTCTGGAGTGGTTGCAAAAGAGACGAACAATTATTTTGCAAGACAAAAATAGCGCTAAAAAGCGCCCTCCGATGCCAATACTATTGGCCAAAAGGTGTTTTTCACGTGGGATGGTGCGGAACTGCTTGCATATTGGAATAATTTTGTTTATAATTAAGATATTATATCCGGATATCTTGCTTGCCGAGATATCTTAATGGAGCGTGAACGATGGAAAAGAACCCGATACTTTTAAGCAGACTGTCCTTAGAGAGTGATATACCGCTCTATTCTCAGCTTGTCAGCATAGTAAAGAGGAATATTTCCGCCGGGACCTTAGTGGCAGGGGACCTTCTCCCATCGGAGGCGGAGCTGTGCAAGACCTTTGACATAAGCCGCAGTACGGTCCGGCAGGCAATTGGCACCCTTGAATCCGAAGGACTTGTTGTGAGAAAACAGGGGAGAGGTACCTTCGTTGCGGAACCGAAGATGCGCCGCAGGACGGAAACGGTGTACTCATTTACTTCAGAAATCAGTTCTATGGGGATGATCCCATCGTCAAAGCTTGTTGATTTTGAGATAATTGATCCGACTCCGGATATCACCAAGGTGCTCGAACTCAGTTCACAGGATGCAAAGGTCTACCGATTTACGCGCATACGCAATGTGAACGGTGAACCGCTTATCCTGGAAACATCGTTTTATCCACAGTTCATCTACCCAAAGCTGACACGCGAATTGCTTGAGACCCACAGTTTTTACAGTTTGCTCTATGAAGTCGGTATTGTTCCGGCATCTGCCGTTGACTCCTACGAAGCGGTCATTATGAGCCGTCAGGAAGCGGAGATGCTAAATTGCAGAGCGGGCAGCTGTGCATTTTTTGCCCAGCGCCGTACAAAAACCGAGGCGGGCGCCACATTTGAGTTTACTCAGAGCCTCATCAGGGCGGATAGAGTCAAATTGGACGTCTTTCTACATAAAGATGGTGTGTCCTTTGCCCGCAGTGTCGATAAATAAAAGGCCAATCCCGCGGATGAGAATCCGCGGGATTATTTATCTCTATTGATATACGATAAATGAACAGCTGCTTCTGTTGGATTTGAGCCATGGAAGCGGCTGTTTTTATGTGTGCCTTGGGTTTGAGTATCAAACAAGCTCTGGTTGTTTAATACTGTTCAATATTTGAAACAGTCCTTTCTATGTTCTCAACGAAAACGGGGATTTTTTGCAGCGGATAGTCATATATTTTTGTTAAAAACGAATATAATTTTGTTAAAATACTTGTCAGGATAGTATAAATACTTCAAAAGATGAGATATTGGCATAGACATTGCATTAATATATACCAGTGACACCGGAAGGGGGGAAGATAATGAATGAGCAAATATTAATTCCACAAGCCGTTGCGGAAGGAGGGACGGTTTATTTACAAGAACACGGTTACCGCATCAAGATGGGCACGGGGTGGGATGAGGCGAGTCTTATTCACGATGTAAAGGGCTGCAGTGCTATCCTGCTCAGAACGGCAATTATAACGCGGCGTGTTATTGAAGCGGAACCAAAACTGAAAATTGTTGCACGCCATGGCGTGGGATTTGACAATGTCGATCTGGCGGCGGCGGATGAAAACGGCGTCTATGTGACAAACTGCCCGTTTTCAAATTCGAATTCGGTAGCAGAATGTACGATAGGCCTGCTGTTGGCGATTTCGAAAAAACTGATGGAGCTGAGTGATTCGCTGAGAAACGGCAATTTCTTCTATAAGAATAACCATAAAGGCGTTGATCTTGAGGGTAAAACGCTCGGAATCATCGGATACGGCAAAATTGGGAAAATCGTGGCAAAAAAGGCAGCACTGGGTTTTGGCATGAAGATCCTCGCCTATGATCCGTTCGTAAAGCCTGAGGACATGCCGGATTATGTTATACCGGCAGACAGAGATACCGTTTTCCAGACCGCGGACTTCGTGACGCTGCATCTCCCGCTCAGCAACAAAACGCAAAAATCGGTTGGAAGCCCGGAATTCAAGATGATGAAAAAAGACGCGTACCTTATCAATTGCGCGCGCGGCAAAATCATTAATGAAGAAGAGCTCGTGACGGCCCTCGAAGAGCGGGAAATCGCCGGTGCGGCGCTCGATGTATTCGACCCCGAACCGCCGGAAATGGATAATCCGATTTTTAAACTCGATAATGCCGTCCTAACACCTCATATTGCATCCAATACCGTGGAATGTATGGAGAGAATGGCACGCCATGCGGCTATGGAAATCCATAAAGTCCTGTCTGGTGAAGACCCAAGCTGGCCCGTAAACCATCCCGTCAAAAAGTGAAGAGAGTAAATTTATTCAGAATAAATTTATTAAGGAGTGTTTATGATGAGTCAAGGAAATGAAATTAAACAAACAGGTGAAGAGATCGTATTCAAAAAATTGACCTTTAAAGAACATCTCAAGGCAATAGGTCCCGGCGTTATTTTTGTACTTACAGCGATGGGCGCGGGCGATATCGTCGATTCATCGGTTTCGGGCTCTCACTATGGTTACGACCTTATGTGGGTCCTGGCGGTTGCCATACTGGTCCGCTTTGTCATTGTCAACATCATGGCACGTTTTGATATGTGTAATACCGAGGGCATCACCTTGCTGCAGGGCTATGGTAAGCTCCATAGGGCATTCCCCTGGTTTTTCATGATATTTTCTCTGTTTTGCGGACACATGACCAATGCGACAATGATCAAGGGCTCAGGGACGGCGCTTTTCCATATAACCGGATTCGGAAGCATTTTCCTCTGGTCTTGTATCTGTGTGGCAACCGGCCTTTTCATTGCCGGGAAAAATGCCCAGCGTTACCTTGAAAATGTGATGAAGGTTTTGTTGGCCGTCATGACGGTTGCGTTTTTCGGCCTTGCAATTGCCTCAAAGCCAAACCCTGTTTCTATCCTCAAAGGATGCTTTGGCTTTGCCATGCCGGCGGGAATGGGATTATTCAGCGCGACGATGATCATGCTGGCCCTTATCGGTTCTGTCGCCGGTTCTATTACGAACTTCCTGTATCCTCACAGCATCCGTGCTAAGGGATGGAATGACCCGACCTGGAAAAAGGTACAGCGCGGTGACCTCCTGTTCAGTATTATTATGATGATTCTTATGAACCTTGCCATCTGGGTCGTCGGGGCAGAAGTGCTTGGAAAATCCGGCGTGCAGGTGACCTCTCTGGAGGATATTGCAAACGGAATGTCGGGCGCATTCGGACCGATCGGCGCCATTGTGCTCTATCTTGGTGTATTTGGCGCAGTATACAGCAGTATGCTGGGTGTTGCAAGCGGCTGGGGCGCAGTCGTCATCGAGAGTCTTCAGGTCCTTAAACCGGAGCGTCTCGAGCAGTATGGCAGTGTTGAAGCCGATCCCGCATATAAATGGGCATCCCTCTTCCTGCTTGTTACCCCAGTCGTATGGTCTCTGCCCGGTGCGCCGGATTTTGTTGCCCTTGCCGTTATTCACAACGTGCTGACGGCCTTGGGCTTGCCGGCTATTGCCATTGGGCTGCTGTTCCTGGCAACAAATAAAAAAATGATGGGACGCTTTAAAAATAATATTTTTGAAAATATCGTATTGGTATTTACCGTTGCGCTTGCCTGCTGGGGTGCTATTAAAATCGTTATTGGATTTTTCTCCTAGGGTTTGTTTGTAAAATCCTCGCACTGTCCTTTAGACGAATTTTGCGCCGTACTTCGTTAAATTTTCTTGCCATCAAGCAATTATGCCTGCGAAAATCTGCCTTGTCCAACACAAAATTCGTCTAAAATTCCAAACACGCTGATTTTCTAAACAAGCCCTGATAAAATTTCTATGAGGCAGTTTACTGAGATGGGGTTTGCCTGCACGCTGGGCGCGGCACTGTACGGTGCCGCGCTTTTCAATGAGCGCTCTTGTGGAATGACGACGCCAATGATATAATAAATCATAATATGGACATCTTATTCTCTGATCATGACTCAAAGGCGCCCGAAAAGGGGGAAAAGACAATGACAGCAAAGATCCTGATTTGTGCACCCTCAAGGGGGTTTGCTCATCTTGCATCTGAAATTTGGAAGCAGGAATTTGAAAGACAGCCGGAAAAGGGCTTTCAATGTGAGATGGAATCGATCGTATTGTCGGAAGAAATGGATGAGAGTGTTGTCACTGTAAATGCCGATGCGATCGTCGCACGTGGCAACTCAGCAAATTTCATGCGTGCCAGATATCATGATATCCCCGTTATTGAGGTCCCAATGACGGGGATCGACATATTATGTACGCTAAGTAAATGTAAGAGAAAATATCCAGACAGAGCGATAGCCGTCATCGGAACGATCAACACCATACTTGACATTAAAAGATATGAAGACATTCTGGGCCTTAAGATCGTTACCTATGAAATCGGCGACAGATCTCAGCTCTGCCGCGGATTTGTGCAGATCAAAGAGCGTGGAATCGATGTTGTGGTTGCCGGTTCCCTGACCTGCGCTATGGCGCAGAAGGCCGGATTTGGTACGGTTCAGTTTGTTTCAAGCCGGGCTTCAATCACACAGGCCCTTCGTCTTGCCGGTCGGGCGGCAAGAGACAGCGTGGCGCGGCAACATGAGATATTGCGCTATCAAAGTATGCTGGACTGCATCCGCGAGGGTATCATAGGCGTCGATACGCAGGGCAGGGTTACTATTTTCAATCACTATGCTTCCGAACTGCTCCAGGTTAAAGGTGAAAATGCCATCGGCCGTCCGGTTGCGGAAGTTGTCCGGAATCCGAAGCTTAGAGAGATACTGCAATTGGAGGGAGATGTCTCCGATGAGATCGTCAATAACGATGGCATTGAGTTTTATGTCAGCAAATTCGGTGTTGAAATGCGTCATGAATACGCCGGTGAAATTCTGCATCTGCAGAGAGTTGCCAAGATACAGCAGCTCGAAGAGCGTATAAGGAAAAGGGCACATCTTCATGGGCTTACCACGAAATATACATTTGACTGTATTGCCGGTGAGAGTCGGGTACTGCGTGAGACGATAGAGACCGCACGTATTTATTCACAGGTGGATGCCAATGTGCTGATTGAGGGCATGACCGGGACAGGCAAAGAGCTTTTTGCCCAAAGTATACACAGCAGCAGCAAACGGAAAGACGCCCCCTTCGTCGCGGTCAACTGTGCCGCCATTCCGGAGACGCTGCTGGAAAGCGAACTTTTCGGCTATGCTGCGGGGGCGTTTACGGGTGCACGCAGAGACGGTAAGAAAGGCCTTTTTGAGCTGGCTCACAACGGTACGATTTTTCTTGACGAGATACATGGACTCTCGATGCCTCTGCAAAGCAGGCTGCTGCGTGTTATCCAGGAAAAAGAAATTATGCGTATCGGTGATGATAAGGTAATCCCGGTCGATGTGCGCATCATCTCTGCGACAAATCGAAATTTGTATAAACTTATCGATGCCGGGGCATTTCGTGACGACCTGTACTTCAGACTTGATGTGCTCAAGCTGATGCTGCCTCCACTGCGCGACAGAGAGAACGATGTTTTACTGCTTGCAAACAAATTTATCACTAAATTCTGCCGCAAATTGGACCGCCCTGTGATTTCCCTCTCCGAGGCGACAAAACAGGCGATGCTGCAATACTCCTGGCCGGGAAATATCCGTGAGCTGCGCAACGCCTGCGAGCGTATATGCGTACTTTGCCAAGGTGATGTTGCGGACATAGCATCAGTGGGCTCGATACCGGTATTTTCT
>JBFWKZ010000095.1:0-9762 GCA_050252415.1 Oscillospiraceae bacterium
AATACGCCGAGGATTGGTCTGTTTCCAGAGCATATTTGAACCCATATTCCATTCAGACACTGCTGCGAAATGCAGCTTGATTCATATTCCGGTGTCCCCAAATTGCGAACTTCCCTTGACACGGCCTTTTGCGTGATAAACGATATCCCAATCTTGCGTCCAAACAAACCGAAAAATTAGTATTATAGAATCGCCGATTTATTCAGAAGACATTAAACAGGCCTGGAAAACGTTTGAGTTTTCCAGGCCTGTTCATTTATTGATTTTTAATTACAGATATGCCATGATGTTCAAAAAACGTTAAAATCCTTTAGCTTATGCGGAGATTGGCGCGCTGCTGCCTGCGTTGGCATTTGCCAGCATGAGCTTGATTCGATTCTCCTGATTAATTTTGGTCGCGCCGGGATCGTAGTCAACCGCGACAATATTGACGCCCGGATGCCGTTCCTTGATGGGCTTCATCATGCCTTTGCCGACGATGTGGTTCGGCAGGCAGCCAAAAGGTTGGGCGCAGACAATGTTATTGACGCCCTGGTCGATCAGTTCAAGCATTTCTGCGGTCAAAAGCCAGCCCTCTCCCATTTTTGCGCCGATGCCTATGTAGCCCTGAGTGAGGGAGATAGTGTGGACAAACGGTGTGGGACCGCGGAACACACCGTGCGCCTTTATTATAGAAATGAGGTCGTTTTGCTTCCCGACGAGGAAATCAAAGACCAGCTTCGCACCGATAGCCCTGAGGCGGTGGATGCCGTAGAGCTTGGTGTCCATAATGTTGTTATAGGTGGCGTAGAGACAAAAATCGAGCAGCCCGGGCATAACAACTTCGGCATTTTCCTGGAAAAGAAAATCCTCAAGATGGTTGTTGCCGAGCGGCGAGAACTTCACGAAAATTTCTCCGACGATTCCGACTTTGACCTTGCTGCCGGTGCGCATGGGAATCTTGGCGAAGTCACGAAGTATGGCCCGGTAATTTCTTTTGACCACGGCGTATCGGATCCGGTGTGCCGCCATCTCATCGGTGAGCTTTTTTGTCCAGTGGTCGGCAAGCGCCTGGGACTCACCGGCATTGAGCTCATAAGGACGGCACTGGTTGTGCAGGAGCATCAGGAGATCACCGTAGAGGACGGCGTAAATGAGCCGGTGCAGCATCGGCAGTGAGAGGCGGAAACCGGGCTGGGTTTCCAGACCTGATACATTGAAGGAGAGTACGGGAATTTGACCATATCCCGCCTTTTGAAGCGCTTTGCGCAGAAGGGCGATGTAGTTTGAAGCGCGGCAGCCGCCGCCGGTCTGCGAGATGAGTACGGCAACCTTGTTGGGGTCATAGCTGCCGCTGCTGATGGCATCGATAAGCTGTCCAATGACCAGAAGCGCGGGATAGCAGGTGTCGTTGTGGACATATTTCAGCCCGCATTCCTTGACCGCGCTGCCCGCGTTATTTAAAACGACGGCATTGTACCCGAAAGCACGCATGATACTTGCCATCATATTGAAATGCATGGGCAGCATGGTGGGGATGAGTATAGTATAATCTTTTTTCATATCTTCCGTAAAAACGGGGTATGTATTGATAGTATTATCCGTCATTGTGGTCCTCCTTACCGGCGCTTATGGCACCTAACAAGCTGCGCAGCCTGATGGTGACGGCGCCGAGGTTTGTAATTTCATCGATTTTTATCTGAGTGTATAGCCGACCGTGCCTCTCCATGATGGCACGGACCTCGTCGGTCGTTATGGCGTCGACGCCGCAGCCAAAGGAGACAAGCTGGACCAGCTCAACATTTTTGTGCTGCGCCGCGAATTGAGCCGCGGCATAAAGCCTCGCATGGTAGGTCCACTGGTTGAGTACATTGACCGCAACGGGCTCATTTGGAGTTTCCAGGCTGTCTTCACTGACGACGACGAAGCCAAGCGCCGTTGCCAGTTTGTCGATGCCGTGCCCAATCTCGGGATCGATATGATAAGGCCTGCCGGCAATGACCATGACCGTTTTGCCGTGTGCCTTGGCATAGTTTAACGCTCTTGTGCCCTCGTCGCGGATGTCGCGCATCCAGCGGTCATAAGCGGTATAACCGGCATTAACGGCCTGCCGGATATCCTGAAGGGGAAGGCTTATTCCCAGCGTATCCTTCAGGCAGCGGTTAAGCCCCAGCGCAAGCTCGCGGGCATTGTTCACGTTCAGATAGGGAAACATAAATTTTGTCTCACGGAGCGAGTCCATATTGTGATATAAGAGCTCGGAATAATAGGCGACGACGGGGCAGTTGTAGTGGTTGTCGCTGATGCCCTCATCAAAATTGTAAGTGAGACAGGGGTAAAAGACAGCGTCCACGCCGCGTTCAATGAGTGTTTCAATATGTCCATGCATGATTTTGGCCGGATAACAGGCAGTGTCGGAGGGGATGCTGTACTGCCCTTTGGCATACAGTTCCTTGTCCGAAAAACCGGAGAGAACGACGCCGAAGCCGAGACGTGAAAAAATAGCCTGCCAGAAGGGCGCCATTTCATACATACCAAGTGCCAGGGGAAGTCCGATCGTAGCCAGGCGTCCCGGCGTCTCCATAATCTCTTTGAATTTATTGCGTTTGAATTCATGGAGATCCGGCAGTTCGGAATTGCCGCCGGATTTTCCGGCACCTTTTTCGCATTTATTGCCTGAAATGTATTTTTCGCCGCCGCTGAAAGTATTTATCGTCAAGCGGCAGTGATTGGTGCAGCCATGGCAGGTGGCCGCCTTTGCGGTATGGGTAAAATTTTGAAGCTGCTGCTGTGTCAGCAGAGACGATATTTCCGCAGCGTGAGCCTTTGCGTGCAGAGCCGCGCCGAATGCGCCCATAAGGCCGGCAATCATAGGTCTGATGACATCATGACCGATCTCAAGCTCAAAGCTGCGCAATACGGCGTCGTTATAAAAGGTACCGCCCTGAACCACGATCTCATTGCCGAGCTCATCGGCGGAGTTGGCGCGGATGACCTTATAGAGGGCGTTTTTGACGACACTGACGGATAGCCCGGCAGAGATATCCCCGACTTCAGCCCCGTCTTTTTGCGCCTGCTTAACGGAGGAATTCATAAAAACGGTGCAGCGCGAGCCGAGATCAACAGGGGCCTTGGCAAAAAGACCCAATTTGGAAAATTCGGCAATTTCATAACCCATAGATTTGGCAAAAGTCTCGATAAAAGAGCCGCAGCCGGAGGAACACGCCTCATTGAGCATGATGCTGTCAATGGCATTATTACGAATTTTGAAGCACTTGATATCCTGGCCGCCAATATCCAGAATGAATTCAACATTGGGGTTGAAGTGCCGCGCTGCGGTAAAATGCGCCATCGTCTCAACCAAACCGTGGTCGACGTGAAACGCATGCTTTATGAGTTCTTCGCCGTAGCCGGTGACCGCAGAGCCGGTAATCTGTATGCCGGGGACACACTTTTCGCGCAAAATCTTCAATTGTTCAAGAACAATTTCGACCGGGTTGCCTTTGTTGGAGCTATAATAACTGTACAAGAGCTCGGCGTTTTCAGAGATGAGCACAAGCTTCGTTGTGGTTGAACCGCAGTCGATGCCGAGAAAAGCCCTGCCATGATATTGCGAGATAGCAATCTCCGGAACACGGCTTGAGGCGTGGCGGGTGCAAAACGCCTCATATTCCTCCTGTGACGCAAACAGCGGCGGGAGGGTGTGCGTCTCGCTCTTTTCCTGAGTGGAATGCTCAAGAGCGGAAAGAAGCTCGTCGAAGCTGAATTGCTCCGGCTGCTTGGCGGCATAGATGGCGGAGCCGATCGCCACGGCATATCTGCCGTATTCGGGAAAAACAGCGTTTTCCGGCGAGAGATTCAGCGTTTCGGCAAAGCTCTTGCGCAGTCCCTTGCAGTAATACAGAGGTCCGCCAAGAAACATGACCTTTCCGCCGATACGCCGTCCCTGTGCCAGGCCGGCTATAGTCTGGTTCACAACGGCCTTATAGATACTGGCGGCAATGTCCGCTTTTCGGGCGCCCTGATTGAGGAGAGGTTGTATGTCCGTTTTGGCAAAAACGCCGCAGCGGGAGGCGATGGGATACAGGCGCTCGGCCTCAAGACTCAGCGCGTCCATCTCCTCATTGGTGACATTCATAAGCGTCGCCATCTGGTCGATAAAAGCGCCGGTTCCGCCCGCGCAAGAGCCATTCATGCGTTCCTCGGTGCCGCCTTTGAGAAAAAGGACCTTGGCATCCTCGCCGCCAAGCTCTATGACGACCGAGGTGTCAGGCTCCATAACCTTAACGGCTTCGCCTGTTGCAAAGACCTCCTGGACAAATGGGAGTCCGGCGGCACGGGCCATACCAAGTCCGGCTGAGCCTGAGATGGCAACCTTAATGGGCCGACCGTCCATAAATTCCGCAAGACCTTTGACCAGTTCAAGGGACTTCTGTCGCACCTGAGAGAAGTGGCGCTCATAGCAGTCGTATATGACATTTCCGTTATCGATCAGCACGACCTTCGCTGTGGTCGAGCCGATGTCGATTCCGAGAAAAAAGTAATTTTTATTTTCAATACTGTTGATTTTTATGCTCATAACCTGTTCCTATGCTTATTTAACGTTCTGACCGATTATGGTCAGCTGAAAAAGATGAGAGAGAACCAGGTAACGATGTTGGCACTGCGGATAAACTCGATTCCAAAGCGTTCGGCAAGCTCGGTGACCAGAATACAATGGCTTTCGATGCAGGGGAACATCCGTTCGGGATGGCGGCATGGCGCGTCCGGATAAGTGCACGCTGAACAAAAGGCACAGGCCTCGGACGAGAGGACAAACGTGTCGGAACACATCTTGCGGACGATATTACGGACACGTCGCGTAAGGCCCTCGTGTTCACGTCTTGTCGACAGGGTCTCAGACATATTCGAAATGTCACCGACCTCGGATACGGTAGCGATCAGCAGAGCTTCCTCATACTTCAGGCATCGGGCCCTGCACGCCTCAAATGTGCCGACGCCGGGCGGGCATGCCCAGCTTTTTCCATACATGGGGCACTCGGACGCACAGATATGCCGTATCTTGGGTTCAAACTTCAGGTCGGTAATTTTGATAAATTCATATTGGTATATGGGCAGAGGTGAAAGATACTCTGCCAGAAGCGTTTTGTCCAGCATGTGTGTCAACTCCACTCTTACATTGCCTGACTCAGTTTCACATTGGCGTATCATGACCGCACCTCAGTATGGGAGGTCGTTTGAAACCTAGGGTAAAAGCGGCATTCGAACATTGCCAATTAAGATGAATACTGCGAAGCATTCCAGCTGGACTTATTATAAGAAAATGCGTTGAGATTGTCAATAACGGCAAAAACATAGCAAAAGAGCCACAGCGACAATGCACAATGGCTCTCACAAGGAGATATCAAGGGTTTATTGATGTAATCACAGAACGCATCGCCTACTGCTATGGTAGCAGAAAATCTGCTAAGATAGTGTTAATAATATGAAGATTTCACATAAAGAATGTATAAAGAAATCCTTGAAAGGGCTATGCGTCTCCTTCAACCATACGGTAACCGACGCCAACCTCCGTGAGGATATATTCCGGCACGGCAGGATTCTTTTCTATTTTACGGCGGATGTTTGCCATATTGACACGCAGGATCTGATTATCTCCCTTGAGACCGGGGCCCCAAATTTCTTTTATAATGAAGTCATGCGTTAAAACCTTGCCGGCATGCCGGCTGAGCAGAGAGACGATCTTAAATTCATTCTGTGTCAGGTGGACATCGGCGTCGGTTATGGATACACGCCGCTTATCATAGTCGATCGTGAGGGAACCGGCTTTAAAGATACTTGACCCGGAAAGACCGTTGGCAACGGCGGTATTCACATGCCGCATTGCCGTGCGAATCCGTGCCAGAAGTTCTGATGTGCCGAACGGCTTCGTAATATAGTCGTCAGCCCCGAGGTCAAGTGCCTCGACCTTATCGCGTTCCTGTGTTCGGGCAGAGACAACAATTATGGGAAGCTTGGTCCAACTGCGTATAAAACGGATGATATCAATTCCATCCATATCCGGAAGCCCAAGGTCCAAAATGACAAGATCGGGGCAGTATGACGTAACAAGGCTTTGTGCCTGCACGCCGTTTCGCGCGATGATAACGTCATAGCCGTTTGCCGTCAGAACCGCGCTGACAAAGTTTATAATGCTTTGTTCATCTTCAACCAGAAGAATTTTTTGTTTATAATTCATGGTTATCGTCCTCCTCAAGAGGCAGAGTAAAATGGAAGGCGGCACCGCCGAGGGGCATATTTGCTGCCGTCATGTCTCCACCGTGTGCCCTTACGATAGACATACAGACAGAGAGACCAATCCCCATATTTTTTTTACTGTCGGCATCTTTACCGCTGGAATTGATAAGTTTTCCGTCAAAAAGGTGGTTTTTGATGGCCTCATTGATTCCCTGACCGTCATCCAGCACGGTAAAGAGCGCGCTGTTACCAAACTGCCGGACACTGATGTCGATACGTTTTGTGGTTTTTCCATGGAGTACGGAGTTTTCCATGAGGTTTTCCAGCACCTGTTCTATGAGCAGCGGATCCATAGGTATCAGCAGAAGCTCCTCCGGCACAGATACCCTGATTTCGACGTTGGAAAACCTCCGGGAGAACTTGCGGATCGCCTCGCCGATAACCTCTTCGGCAGCCTCCGGCGTCTTTTTGATTCTGGTTTCCGCGCTGCTTATACGGGTTATGGAGAGAAGATTTTCAACCATCCGGATAAGCCATTGCGCATCATCCTTTGCCTCATTCAGCAGCTGAAGCTCCTGTTCGTCTGTAAAAATATTTTTATTTTCAATCACGGCCTGAAGAGAGCCTACAATTGAAGTAAGCGGGGTACGCAGATCATGAGAGACGGCACGCAACAGGTTGCTGCGCAATTTTTCGGCATTGATTTCTCCCTTGATCCTTTGCGATTTTTTAAACTGCGTGGTCATAGCGGAAGTGATCAGCGAGGTCGTGAACATGCAGATAAAAGTCAAAGGATAACCGGTATGGGTGAAATCCAGCTTGAAGTAAGGATAGGTGAAGATATAGTTGACACAGATGACGCCCAAAAAAGAAGAGACTATGCCGTAGAGATAGCCATCTGTAAATCGGGAAATCAAAAGCACGGCAAGCAGGAAAAGCATAGGCGGATAGTTATCGCCATCCGATAGGTGCTTAAGAAAGACACATACAGCCGCTGTTGCCGTGAGTATCCCCAGCGATATGAAGGTATCGCGCCAGGATATGCTTATCCGCAAATATCCTGCCAGGTACTTCTGAATTTTTGCTGATAACATTAAATCGATCTCCCATATGGCCTTTATTGTCGCGCTGTTCCAGCCGTTTTATGCAGCGGTACGGGCTCATCGAGCGGTTAAACGGTAAAATGGTGTATGCGGCAGACATTATTGTTCAATTATAACATAGATTTATTTTGCAGTCACAGATTCGCCCATAAATAAATTGTTAAGATATTATTGAGAGCGCAGCACCTTTGAAAAAGATGCTGCGCTCTCCGGCAATATGGAATAGGGAACAGTGAATAATCATCTGTTACATTAATATTAGCATTATTATAATATGCTTGCAAGCCCCGCGGGGGGATAAAATTTAATCGTCTTTTTTACCGAATTTCTGCATGGCGCAGACGGTTAACATGATGATACCGAGAACGGCAAAAATTCCGGACATTCCCTGACCGAAGAGCAAAATGGCGAGTGCCATGGATTCAGACATGTCTTTTCCTCCTTACATAAAAAACTGAAGTATAACACCGCCGGCGACGACGGAGGCGATCTGACCGGAGACATTTGCACCAATGGCATACATGAGCAGATGATTTTGATGATCGGCTTCAATGCCCATCTTCTCAATTACCCGCGCGGACATGGGAAAAGCGGAAATGCCGGCCGCACCGATCATAGGGTTCATTTTTTCTTTGGTAAAGAGATTTAGTACTTTTGCAAACAGAACGCCGGCAATTGAATCGAGTACGAAAGAGACAAGCCCGAGACTGAGAATCAGCAGCGTCTGGACAGTCACGAATTGGTCGGCCCTCATAGAGAATGAGATCGTGATGCCAAGAAGCAGCGTGATGAGGTTCGCAAGGTCCTTCTGCGCCGTCTCGGAAAGGCTGTTTAAAACTCCGCACTCGCGAATCAGGTTGCCGAACATCAGAAAGCCGACCAGTGAAACAGAGGCAGGGGCAACGAATCCGGCGGCAAAGGTAACGATAATGGGGAAGAGGATACGCATACGCCGAGTGACGCTGCCCGGGTTATAGTGCATGCGAATGGCGCGCTCATTCTTGGTCGTGACGAGTTTGATGGCAAAGGGTTGTATGATCGGTACCAGCGCCATATAGGAGTATGCGGCCACCGCGATTGGGCCAATATATTTTGAGCCCAGAACCTGTGAGACCAGGATTGACGTCGGGCCGTCGGCCGCCCCGATGACACCGATAGAGGCGGCATCAATCAGGTCAAAGTGAAAGGCGACGGCAATGATTATTGTCAGGAATATCCCCATCTGTGCAGCGGCACCGAAGAGGAAAAGTTTTGGATTGGCGAGTAGGGGACCAAAATCGATCATGGCGCCAATACCGATGAAGAGCAGGAGCGGGAAGGCCTCCGAGGCCTGTATTCCGGTTTCAAAAAGCCATTGAATGATGCCATGCGTCTCGCCGATCCCCTGAGTGATTTGATTGATGACGCCGGAGGCCGGCAGATTGACGAGTATTGCGCCAAAGCCCATGGGCAGCAGAAGCGCAGGTTCGTACCCCTTCTTTATCGCCAGCCAGATAAGTAACACGCCGACCAGATACATCACGAACTGGGAAAATGTGATGGATAGCAGCCCTTCCCAAAGAAAACTCATGTTCATAATCGTCCACCCCTTATATTTTTTGCAAATAAAAAGACCTGTGTTCCAATATTGGAACACAGGTCTGGTCATTTCAGGCAAAGCCAGAGCAAAAATGCCCATGCTTGTTGACATTGCCGCGCATACTGTGCGCTGACTACTCCCCTTTGTTTGATGGTATCTTATCACTTTGCCGGAGCGGTTGTCAATACTTTTTATGATCAAACGGCAACATTTTTACAGATGAAATATCATTCGTTGTTCAAGCCAATAGAGGCAAAAAATGAATAATTAATTGCCCAACGTAACGGTTTGAGCAGCCCATAAAAAACTTGGACAAATAGAGGTACCGTTCGCGGTGTTTCTGCATAAAATGCTAAAGGCTCTTCCATCCTGCATTACCGCAAATGATCAACTGCCGTCTTTGCTGAATGTAAGTGGGGAAAATGAGCCGCTTATACGCATGTGAAAATATCATTTCCTTTAGTCGTGCAGGATTTGGCATTTGGCGCCAGTTTCAATTTGGAGAAAGGAGCTGATGTAATGAGTAAACCGATTCTTTGCTTTGACACGGGAGACGAAAAAAGTATCATCGGGAAGAGGCTGAATCGATACGTCTGCCATACGATTCGAATACGCGATAAGACCGGCGGAACGGTACCGGCTATTCCGACCGGTGACTTTTTGCGTAAATGGGCTGAGCGGATTATGGAAGCAGCCATCAAAGCTATGAAGCTGCCTCTCCATGAAGGCGAACCTATTATGAAAAAGCATGCCGGCTATGCTGCCGGGAGCTGTGTAAAGGCTATGGATCAAAAAGTCAATAGGGGCAATGATTCCAGGAAACAGCATTGGAAAGACCCCATCAGCCGTCAGGCCTTTTGTTTC
>JBFWKZ010000096.1:0-9685 GCA_050252415.1 Oscillospiraceae bacterium
TGACCATTTGGGTGCTGCCGATCTCCAGAGCTTCTCTGACACGATCGGAGGGAAAGCAGGCGTCAACTTTTCGGTAGCTGACCTCAAAGCCCCTCTCTTCCTCTGAAAAATGAAAGCAAAAATCGTTATGCAGCGGCTGAGCAATAAAGTACCCCTTTCCCTGGCAGGCATAGATAAGGCCCTCGCTCTCGAGGTTCTGCAAACTCTTGCGAACCGTCACCCGGCTGGTTTCATATTGTTGGGCAAGCTCGTTTTCCGATGGCAGCATGTCGCCCGGATTCAGTACCCCTCCCAATATTTTTGATTTTAACTCCGTATATATGATCACGTGGAGAGGCTCACCGATTCTGCTCATAGTATCTCTTTCTTTCCATCACGTTTTTACAGAAGACCATGGTATCCACCGGCCCGTGGGCATAGCAGTCGGCATGGATCTGATCCTTGACCAGATCACTGACGCAATACCCACCCACGACGACCGGGGTAAGCGGATGTATGCCGGCCTCGGACAGGGCGTCTAAAACCCGCTTCATCTCCTTTGATGAACTGACCATCACCCCGCTCAGCGCGATGACGTCGGGGTCATAGTCCCGGGCTGCCTGAACAAAGGCTTCCGCCGGGACGTCAACGCCTAAGTCCAAAATGTCGAAGTCCTCTGTTTGCAGGATCTGAGCAACAATGTCCTTGCCGATGTCATGGATATCTCCGGCCACAACACCAATGAGGACCCTCCCGTGCTGAGGATGCTTCTGCCGGGGAGGGACGTCGGTCCGGAGAAGAGACAACGCAGATTTGAACATCATTCCGGACACGATGAGATCGGCCAGAAAATACTCTCCGTTTTCAAAGCGCTTGCCGACCCGGCGCATGCCATCCTGCAGAAGCGCCTCAATTTCTTGAGAACTGCAGCCTTGGTCAGCCAGTGCCAAGACGCTTGTATGAAGCGCATCCAGATTCAGCTCGGTCATTGACTGCACAGTCTGCTTTTTCCAGTCATTCATGCTGCTGCCCCCCCTTTAGGTCTCAGCCTAACTTGTATTTATAAGTTGTATGTTCAGTATACTATTGAACCCTGATAATGTCAATACACACGTAGTGAAATGGTGGTCACATGCAATACGATATGAGAAAAAAGCCTGACTTTGACACTAATTTTTATGTACACGGCGTATTTGAGTGGACCCCAGAGTAGTAGTTAATAAATTGTTTTTATATGGCAGGCCTCAATGCCGTATAATAATAGCATTATTTTACATCTTATCATTGACAGATGGCTGCTATCGTTTTACAATGTATTTGCAAATGATTCGCATTTGCAAATACATTGTAAAGGTGGACAAAGATGAAACGACTGAGCTATTTTGCGCTGACCGGCCTGCTTGTTTTTTCCCTGGTATGTTTAGCGGGTTGCGGCACCAGTGCTGCTGAGACTACGGAAAGTCCTTCAACAAAACCGATTATAGCCGTGACAATTGTTCCGGAACAAACTTTTGCTGAAGCGGTATGCGGAGACCTCGCCGAAGTCATTGCTTTGGTTCCCCCGGGAAACAGCCCAGAGAACTATGAGCCGACACCGGTTGAAATGGAAAAATTCAGCAAAGCGTCCCTGTATTTTTCGATCGGTGTTCCGACCGAAGAAGCCAATATTCTGCCCAGCGTGGGTGATGTCAAAGTTATTTCTCTACAGGATGCAGTTTCCGCCGTGTACTCCGAAAGAATGTTTGAATCCGGCGAAAGAGACCCGCATATCTGGCTATCGCCCAAGCGAGTCAAGGTTATGGTTGAGACGATTGACCGGGAAATGAGCGCGCTTGACCCATCGAATGCCGACACGTATCATAAAAATGCAGAGGCCTACCTTGAGCAGCTGGATGATTTGGATCAATATATTAAAGATGCGCTGGCTGACGTAGAGGATAAAAAATTCATTGTCTATCACCCGGCCTTCGGTTATTTTGCTGATGATTACGGCCTGACGATGTATGCGCTGGAGGAAGAGGGGAAAGAAGCGACGGCGCAGCATCTGCAGGATATGGCTGACCTGGCAAAAGAAGAAAATATCAAGGTCATTTTCTATCAGGAAGAAATCGACAGCAGCCAATCCGCTGCGTTTGCCGAGGAAATTGGGGGAAAGACCATGCAGTTATCTCCACTTGCCGCAGACTATATTGATAACCTTAAAGCAATGACAGATTTGATGGCGGAGGTCATGAAGTGAGCGATATCGCGATTCACATTGAAAATCTAACGGTATATTACGGGCAGTTGCCTGCAATTTCCGGCGTCTGTCTTGATGTTCCGGACGGCGAATATCTCGGAATCATAGGGCCAAACGGCGGCGGAAAATCTACGCTCCTCAAAGCAATCCTTGGGCTTGTCCCGGTGTCTGCCGGTACAGTCCAGGTCTACGGCGGTAAGCCTGGAAACGGCAAAGCGGCAGTTGGCTATGTCCCGCAGTTTGCATCTCTTGATAAGCGTTTTCCGATCACTCTGGGCGAAGTCGTTTTGACAGGACGCTTAAAAAGAGGCCTGGCTCCTTTCTTCCAATATTCACAGGAAGACAGACAGCTATCGCATCAACTGCTCGAACGCGTCGGGTTGGACGGACTTGAAAATCGCCGGATTTCCGAGCTTTCAGGCGGCGAATTTCAAAGAATGCTGATCGCAAGGGCACTGGCTGTACATCCCAAGCTTTTGCTTTTGGACGAGCCGACAGCCAGCGTCGATGCCGCTTCACGCGAACAGATCTTCACGTTGCTTGGGGAGCTCAATAAAAGCATGACGATCATCCTCGTGACGCACGACCTCCTTGCCATATCTTCACAGGTTCACAGGCTGGCATGCCTCAACGGCCATCTTGTTTATCATGGTGAACCGGAGCTGACGGAAAATGTCGTCAATAGTCTGTATGGCTGCCCGGTGGATTTGATTGCGCACGGCGTACCGCACAGAGTACTCAAGGAACACGGGGAGGAAAATCAATAATGCTTAGGGCAATTTTAGACTACCAATTTCTGCAAAACGCTTTTATTTCAGGAATCCTTGCGAGTATCGTATGCGGTATGATCGGCGTCATCGTTATTGAGAAAAAGCTGGTTATGATGAGCGGTGGAATTGCCCACACGTCATACGGCGGCGTGGGGCTGGGCTATCTTCTGGGCTTTGAACCGATTATCGGTGCGTTTATTTTTGCGATAGGGGCCGCAATTGGCATCGGTTACATCAAAAGGAAGGGCGGGACAAGTTCCGACGTGATCATTGGCCTTTTCTGGTCGCTTGGAATGGCCCTGGGCATTTTTTTTATAGCCCTGATGCCCGGTTATCCTCCCGACCTGAGCTCCTATCTTTTCGGCAGCATTCTTTCGGTAACCAGAGCCGATCTTTATCTGATCCTAAGTCTGACGGGCATCGTGACGCTTATCATCGTTGTCTTATATAATGATTGGAAGGCCTATCTTTTCGATTCGGAATTTGCCTCGATCATCGGCATAAAAACAGCCTTCCTGGAATATTTACTTTTGATTCTTATTGCAATGACCGTGGTGGTCCTGATCAGGGTCGTCGGAATTATTCTTGTGCTTGCGCTGATTACGGCGCCGGCTGCAACAGCGGGAATCCTGACTTCCAGCCTGAAGAGACGAATGGTATATTCGATTTTGCTGGGCGGCTTTTTTTGCATTGCGGGCCTGTGGATTTCCTATGAAATGAATATTGCCTCCGGGGCATCTATCGTAATTTTATCGGTTATGTGCTATTTTATAGTTTATACGGCGCACGCGCTCAGCCTAAGGCTTTCAAAAAAGAGAATTACAGCGCAAAAATAAATTTAACAAACGGGGGTGGTTATTACGAAAAAAAAAGACTTCAGTAATGATTTAGCCCGAAACGGACTAAAAACGACAAAGCACCGGACAGAAATCTTGGCTATTTTAGCGGCAAGTGACCAGCCGCTTGCCGCTGAACAGGTCTTTCTAGAACTGAAAAAGCGGGAAATATCGGTCAATCTTTCAACGGTATACCGCGTTCTTGAGGTCTTATCCGATAAAAATCTTGTGCTGAAGATCACTATTCCAGGGGAGACAAGAACGCTGTTTGAGTACAACCGTATGGTACACAAGCATTACTTGATTTGTCTGGGATGCAACAAAATTCTTGCGATAAACAGCTGCCCTCTTGGTGACTATGAAAAGTCCCTCGCAAAAGAAACGCATTATTTCATAGCCGGTCATAAATTGGATATCTACGGTTACTGTCCCGAATGTCGGGAAAAGTATTCCCATGAGGAGTAAACGTGCGTAAAAAAGATAACAGCGAAATAATCAGATCGTACACGGGAACCTGCCCGGAACGGGAGAACCGCAAAAGAGACCCATTTACCCTTCCCGTTATTATTTTGGCTGTCCTTGTCGGTATTTATCTGCTTTTTGAAATCCTGCGGACGGTTAAGTGGTCCGACCTGTCCGGCATCGGTATTTTTAATACCATCATGACAGGCATACTTATGCAGGCATTCCCGTTCATGCTCATCGGGGTGCTCATCTCTTCGGCCATGCATGTGTTTGTCCCCGACGACTGGCTGATAAGAATTTTTCCGATAAAATATGGTCTTGGCTTTCTCACGGCCATGTTTGCGGGACTGCTTTTTCCAGTATGCGAATGTGCGATCGTTCCGGTGATGACGCGCCTCATCAAAAAGGGTGTGGCGCCACCGATCGCAATCACGTTTATGCTTTCGGCCCCTATCATAAATCCAATCGTTATCATATCCACGCTCTATGCCTTTCCCAATCAGCCCGAGGTCGCTTTGTACAGGGTCTGCTTCGGCCTCGGTATTGCTCTGCTCATCGGACTTGTGATGCTGGTTGGCGGCGGCTCAAAAGCCGCGATTCTGCGGCCGCAGGACAGTGATGGCGACGACTGTACCTGCTGTTGCTGCGCGCATAATCAGACCATGCCGGCAAAAATGACACACAAGGTGAGGGATCTTTTCCTGATTTCCGGCGATGAATTTTTCAGCGTTGGGAAATACCTTATCATCGGCGCTTTTTTTACAAGCCTTATCCGCGTCCTGGTGCCGGACAGCGCTTTTAAAAATCTTACGGGTCAAGACGGATTATCTTTACTTCTGATGATGTCCGCCGCATTTTTATTTTCCGCCTGTTCCACGTCGGACGCTTTTATTGCAAGAAGCTTTATGAATCAGATGCCCATGGGCGCGATCATGGGATTTTTGGTATTTGGACCCATGATGGACGTGAAAAATATTCTGATGCTTTTTGCAAACTTTAAAAAAAGCTTTGTCCTTAAGCTTTCACTTCTTATTTTCATATTGAATTTTGTTACGCTGTACTTTTTTGCGTTTTGGTTATTTTAAAGGGGCAGAACAATGAGACCTCAAAACAAACGCTATTTTAATATAGATGCTGTTCTGAAAGCGCTGCTGCTATTTGGGTTTGCCGCTTTTTTTCTTCATACCGTCATAACCGGTTCGGTCAACCAGTATGTCCACCCGAGGATCATCCCATATCTCATTTTTGCCGCAATTGTTATGGACGTTATCGCGGTGTTGTCTCTTGGGAAACTGTTTACGCCGTATCAGAAAATGGCTAAAGGCACTTGGGGATTGCTGTTTTTTGCCGTTCCTCTTCTTATGGCGTTTACCTTATCCCCGGAGTCGCTCAGTGCGAGTACCGGCACGATTGGAGACGTTCAGCTTTCAATGAGCGGTATGACTTCCAAAAGCGATGAAATTGTACAGGAATCGACGAGCCCGGAGCCTTCTGCTGCCGGTAATACGGCGCAAAACGAGGCGGGTCAGGAATCTGAGAGCCCGGAAAATTCTGATGGAACGATACCGAATGCCGGAACTGCGGAAACGGCGCCAAATGAGGAAGAGGAGGAAAACGGGGACGCCTCTTTGCAAAGTGATATCCTCGTGATGGACAGCAGCAATTATTATGAATGTCTTTGCGATATCTATGCGGATATGGATAAATATGAGGGGATGCCGGTCGAAGTTACCGGCTTTGTATTTCGGGACAGCAGCTTTTCGGATGATGAATTTGTACCGGCAAGGCTGCTGATGGTTTGCTGTGCGGCGGATATGGAAACCGTCGGCCCTTTGTGCCGATACGATAAAGCTCTTGAGCTCGAGTCCGATTCCTGGGTGAAAGTGAGCGGTACCATAGAAAAAATCCAGTTTGACGGTGAGACGATCCCCTGTATCGCTGCACAAGATGTGGAACCGGTTAATAAACCGAATGACGCTTATGTTTATCCCTATTAGCGCCAGAGAGACTTAAACGCAAGATAAGTCTAAAGATATATAACAGTAAAAAAGAGGGCTTTAAGCCCTCTTTTTTACTGTTATATATTCAGAATATGCAAACCTGTGTTTTCGCTGCTCCGACATAGGTGATGGTTAATTTACGATGATATAATCTCCGTTTTTTAGTTGGACGACATCCGCTCTCAAAGCACGGCCCAGCTCGGTCGTCAATCTTTTTTGTTCATTCTGATCTTTGATAAGCAGCGTCAGCGGATCTCCGCTGATCACCCGGTTCTCGTCGTCAGTGATATAGACGATAATATTTTTTCCCATCTTAGCCTCCGATTGAAGTTTTCATGATACGTTTGATTTTTCGGCTGTTTTCGAGTATCGGCGTATTAATAATCGCATTAATTAGCTTATCCGGATCATTTATGATGGGAATGAATGCGATGATCACTTTCCCGGTAGGAAAGTTTCTCCGCATAAATTTATATCGCTTTACGCCGAGCGTTCTCACGGCCTCAAAAAGGACCGCCTGCCGCTGCCCGTAGTTCTCAAGCGTTATGCGGCTCAGTGGGTCCCGTGGTTCCAGCACGGCGGCTATGCCCTCATTGATAAACAGGTTCCGGCTATGGTCTGTACCGAGATATTCGGTCACGAACATATCGTCGACATAGAGCTCCGAACCTCTGACATCGATTTTTCCCAGCGTGACTGTGCAGATGTGGCCAATAAGTTTTCCTTTGGTGAAGCGGTAAGATAAAAATATAACCAATAAACCGGAAAGGATGCCGGCCGATATCTTTATGACCAGCTGCGGCAGATTCAACACGCTCATAACAAGTACGGACAATAGAGCGGTTATAAGCGAAATGTAATTTCTTGACTCAAAGGTCTTTGCGATGCCGTCAATATAGGCTTTTCCTCTCTGCACATACTCCGTGTGTTCAAGTTCTTCAAGACTTTCCCGCTCAGCCGTTCTCACCTCGCGAAACTGCTGAACGGCGACGGTTAAAAAGGTCACGGCAACAAAATCCTTCGCTAAAATTGCGGGTATGGCGATTGCCCCGAGAGCCGATGCAATCATCCCAAGTATGATGTTGTTGAAGTAGGCGCTGGGATAAGACGGGATTTGCCTGAAGTCGATTTTTAAAGTGATGAGCCTTGAGAGTGTTCCCATCACAATGCCGGTAACAATGATACAGATATCATTTATGCTCAATGATTTGGCTATTTCCATTCATTTTGCCCCCATTATTTGTATTATCTCAATTGACTGAGCAAATAATCGTATCCAACGATGGTATATAATTCCGAGGGCGTGTTAAAGATAATCAGATACGGAGGTGGTTGCCATGCCAAAAACCGGCGTCGGTGTGACGGTGATTCGCAAAGAAGCCTGCGACAAGGTTACCGGGGATGCCAAATATACCAACGACTATATTCCCGTTGGCATTCTCACGGCAAAAACCGTGACGAGTCCATGCGCGCATGCGCATATTAAAAAAATTGATGCCACCCGCGCTTCCGCACTTCCCGGTGTCAGAGCCATTATAACCGGAGAAGACTATCCCGTACGCTATGGTCCGCTGCTTAATGACAGACCGCCGTTGGCTATTGGAAAAGTGCGGTATTACGGAGAACCGGTCGCTCTGGTTGTGGCCGATAATGCGTTCATAGCCTCGCAGGCCGTCTCCTTGATAGAAGCGGAATATGACGCTTTGCCGGTTATCAATTCTCCCGCCGAGGCCATCCGGCAGGGCGCTGTAATTTTGCACGAAGACCTGGGTAATTATCAATTGAACGTGCAAAACGTCTACCCCGAGCCGGGAACAAATGTCTGCGATCGAAAGCAAATTCGTAAGGGAAATATTCAAAAGGGCTTTTTGGAAAGCGATGTGATTGAAGAGGCACATTTTTTGCTTCCTCAGTCGGATCACATCGCCATGGAGACGAGAGCGGCGCAAGCAAAGATCGGCGCGGACGGGACGGTTTATATCCGATCATCCTCTCAGGCTCCGCATGGCGTCAGGAAAGAGGTAAGCAAGCTCTTTGGGTTGGAAGAGGGCAAAGTTGTTGTGGAAGTTCCGCTTGTCGGCGGCGGATTCGGCGGCAAGGCGCCGATTACGCTTGAACTGCTTGCCTATATGGCTTCAAAGACGGTCGGGGGCAAAGCGGTCAGAATCGTCAATTCCCGTGAAGATGATATCATATCCTCTCCATGCCGTATGGGGCTGGATGCAACCATAAAAATCGGTGCATCCAACGACGGAAAAATTAAGGCGATTCAAATCACGAATCTTGTCGATACCGGCGCCTATTCAGACATTGGCCCTTATCTCAATAAGGCGGTAACCGTAGACTGTACCGGCCCGTATAACATTGAAAACGTATGGTGCGATTCCCTGTGTGTCTATACAAACCATCCCTATGCGACATCCTTCAGAGGCTTCGGCCATGCTTCCAACACATTCTGCATTGAACGTATCATGGACAAGCTTGCCCGAAAGCTTGGTATGGACCCGGCGGAATTTCGAAAAATAAATTCACTGATGCCAAATCACAGGTCTCCAACACAGGTCAAAATAACCGAAAGCAACTTTGGCAATTTGCCTGCCTGTATCGATAGGCTGAAAACGATAATCAACTGGAGTGAAGGCGACAGGCTGGAAATCGGCGGAGATAAAATCCGCGCCAAGGGAATGGCGTGCTTTTGGAAAACCTCCAATTCGCCGCCTGATGCGGTATCGGGTGTTTTTTTGACGTTCAATGAAGACGGGAGCATCAATCTAAACTGTGGCTGCGTGGAGTACGGCCCGGCCATGAAAACCACGGCGGCGCAGATCTTATCCGAAAAGCTCAGGATGGATATCAACCGGATTTTTATCAATATGGATGTCAATACACGCTACAGCCCCAAGCATTGGAAAACGGTTGCGAGCATGACGACATTCATGGTCGGGAGAGCCGTCTTACGTGCGGCCGAAGATGTCATACGGCAGCTCAAAAGCATTGCGGCGATCGCGCTTAAATGTCCGCCTGAAAATCTTGAGGTGGCGGATGAAAAGGTCTATGTCAAAAGCGACCCTTCTATTTTTCTGAAATTCAGCGACCTCGTACATGGCTATAAGCATGAAGGCGGCAATTCTGTCGAGGGACAAATTTTGGGACGCGGCAGCTTTATTATGAACGATATCAACCTCATGGATAAGGAGACGGGCGCCGGTAAGTCGGGACCCTACTGGACGGTTGGGGCGCAGGCGGTGGAAATCGAATTTGATCAGAATGAATATACGTACCGGTTTCTGAAGGCGGCGACGGTTATCGATGCCGGTAAGGTCATTAATCCGGCTATGGCGGAAGCGCTGGTCAAGGGCGGCATGTGTATGGGCCTCGGCCTCGGCAGCCGCGAGT